>JAJDEQ010000175.1 GCA_029259695.1 Planctomycetota bacterium | reverse complement strand
CGTAGACCGCTGCGAGCTGCAGCAGCACGCAGATCGAGGTTGCGCCTCGCAGCCAGCCGTTCGTGAACAGTCGCGTCGAGAACGCAGATCGGGCCCGCGAGCGTGCGCTGAACGCATGGAAGACCTGCGCCAGCGCCAGGGTCATGAAGGCGATGGTGACGGCGCGGCGCAAGCCGGGCTCCTCCGCGCCGTACCAGTCCAGCGCCACGGCAAGGGCCGCGAGCGTGCAGGCTCCAAGCAGCAACCTTTGCCACACGATCAGCCAGCCGAAGGCGGGCGTCATCAGCGGCGCCGATGGATCGCGCGGCTGGCGCTTCATCACGTCCGGTGCGGAAGGTTCCAGCGCCAGCGCCATGGCCGCAAAGATGTCCGTGATCGGGTTCAGCCACAGGATCTGCAGCACGCCCAGCGGCAGTGTCCAGCCGATCATGATGGCGGCGAACACGGTGACGATTTCCGCGAAGTTGCACGAGAACAGGTAGTGGATGAAGCGCAGCAGGTTGTGCACCACGATGCGCCCCTGCTCGACGGCACCGACGATGGTGGAGAAATTGTCGTCGGTGATGAACATGGCCGAGGACTCCTTGGCCACGTCGCTGCCGCGGATGCCCATGGCGATACCGATATCGGCCTTGCGCAGTGCCGGCGCATCGTTGACGCCGTCGCCGGTCATGGCCACCACCTGCCCCTGGCCTTGCAGCGCCTCGACGATGCGCAGCTTGTGCTCCGGCGAGGCAAGGGCGAACACCGCGGCCTCGCTGACCACGCGGCTCCAGCCAGCGTCGTCCAGTCCGGTCAGCTGGCGCGCATGGACGATTCGCAGCGGATGGCCCTGCGCGTCGCGGTCGAGACCAAGCTGCTGCGCGATCGGCGCCGCGGTGGCCTGCTGATCGCCGGTGATCATCACGGTGCGGATCCCGGCGCCGTGCAGGGCGGCGATCGTCTCGGGCACGCCGTCCGCCGGAGGATCGAGCATGCCCACGTGCCCCAGGAAGGTGAGCTCGACGAGGGCGTCGGCATCGAGGGCGGAGTCACCCGTGGGCACCTGGCGTTGCTCGAGCGTGCCTTCGGCCAGTGCCAGCACGCGGTAGCCGCGGTCGGCGAGCCGGGCGTTCGTGGCGCTCAGCTCGGCGCGTCGTCCGTCGTCCAGGGGCACGTCCCCGGCGGCCGTCGCCAGCGCGCCGCAACGCGCCAGCACACGGTCGGGCGCTCCCTTCACACAGACGAGCAGGGACGTGCCGGCGTGCTTCGTGGCGGCCGATGATTCCGCGACATGGGCCGTCGCCATGAGCATGCGCTCGCTCGAGAAGGGCAGGTCGCCCACCTCGGCGAACTGCCGCAGCAGGTCGGCGCGCTGCAGCCCGCCCTTGGCCGCGAGCGTCACCAGGGCGGCTTCGGTGGGGTCACCGTGGGCCACCCAGGTCCCGTCGACCGCTTCCACGTCGGCGCGGTTGGCGAGCGCCGCGACGCGCAGGCTGCGCTGCAGCACCGAGCCCGGTTCGACCGCGACCGCACGGCCGTCGCTGCGCAGTTCACCGTCGGGCCCGTAACCCAGGCCGCTGACCTGCACGTCGCCGTCGGCGAGCGCCAGCGTCTGCACCGTCATCTCGCCGGCGGTGAGCGTGCCGGTCTTGTCGGTGCACACCACCGTGACGGACCCCAGGGCCTCCACCGCAGCCAGTCGGCGCACGAAGGCATGCCGGCGCGCCATGCGGCGCATCCCCACCGCCAAGGTGATCGTGGCCGCCACGGGCAGCCCCTCCGGAACCGCCGCCACCGCCAGCGCGATGCCGGTCTCGATCATCAGCCACACGGCGCCGCCGCGCAGCAGCCCCAGACCCGTGACACACACGGCCACGGCCAGGGCGATCCAGACCAGGCGCTTGCCCAGCGTCGCCAGGCGTCGCTCCAGCGGCGTGGCCTCGTCCTCGGTCTGCTGCACGAGCGCGCCGATGCGCCCGATCTCGGTCCCGATGCCCGTCGCGACCACGACGGCCCGTCCCCGCCCGGCCAGGACGAGCGTGCCCTTGTAGACCATGTCCGTGCGTGCGGGCAGCGGGGTGTCAGCCGGCAGCGGCTCCAGCCCCTTGCGCACCGGGAGCGACTCCCCCGTGAGCGGCGCCTCGTTGAGCGCCAGCTCCCCCGCGTCGATCAACCGCGCGTCAGCCGACACCCCGAGGCCCGCCTCCAGCTCCACCACGTCACCCGGCACGAGCGCCGAGGCGGCGACCCAACGGGTGCCCCCGTCACGCAGCACGAGCGCCTGGGCCACGTCCATGCGCCGCAGGGCGTCCATGCTCTTGCGCGCCCCCCATTCGGTCCACCAGCCGATGGCGACGTTGATCAACAGCACGACCGCGATGGCGACCGCTTCGAGCGCGTCACCCAGCACCAGCGACGTGAGCGCGGCCAACGTCAGCAGCAGCACGATCACGCTGCGCAACTGATCGACGAGCAACGCCCAGGCCGAGGGCGGGGGCGCGAGTTGCACCGCGTTGGGCCCGACGCGCGCGAGCCGCGCCGCCGCCTCGGCGCTGCTCAGCCCGTCCCGCGTCGCATCGAGCTGCGCGAGCACGTCCTCAGGCCGTTCGGCATGCCAGGCTTCCGTAGGCGTCACGGCTTGGACTCCGCTGCTGCGAGTGCGGACCATACCTGCCTCGCGCCGTGCCGCGACCTGCTCCCGCCCTCGGTACGGAGACGTTGAAGACGTGCTACGCACTTCGGCCCAGCGTCCCGGAGGTGACGAGCGCATAGGGTCGGTTTGTTATGGTCCTCATGGTTCGCATCCCACCTTCGGACGCACACATCATGTCCGACTCCCCTTCGCCCTCGCCGGCCGGAGCACGGGAAGACATGCCACGCGGCGCGACATCGCAGCCTGCGTCGCTCGCCCCGGGCGCCGACCCCGAGACCGAGTCCGTCCGAGCCGCCCTCGCCGCACTGGGGCGCTCGGCCAGCGTGCTGGCGCACGAGATCAAGAACCCGATCACCGCCGTGAACCTCGCCCTGCGTTCCGTCGCGAGGCAGCTCGGCGAAGACGAGCAGGAGGTGCTCAAGGACTTCGCCGCGCGCATGCGGCACCTGGAGCTACGCCTGCGCGGCGCCCTGGCCTACAGCGCCCCGCTCGACCTCGCACGCCGGAGCTGCGCACCCGCCGACCTGTTCGCCGACGTGCGCGAGGCCGTGGCGCCGTTGCTGAGCCAGCACGGCGTGCGGCTGACCGAGCACGTCGCTGACGGCGCACCGGCCGCCCGGCTGGACCGCCGGCGGATCGCCGACGTCCTGACCCAGTTGGTGCTCAACGCAGTGGAAGCACTGCCGCACGGCGGCCACATCGACATCGACGCAGCACGCACGGCGGACGGCGATCTCACACTGACCGTCGACGACGACGGCCCGGGCGTGCCCACCAGCCTCACCCCGCGCCTGTTCGAGCCGTTCGCGAGCAGCAAGGACGATCGGGCCGGTCTGGGACTGGCCTTCGCCCGGCGCGTCATCGAAGCCCACGGGGGATCGATCACATGGGAGCAAGCAACATCGTCACCAGGAACACCACGCAAGACGACATTCCGCATCGAGCTACCGGCTCGAGCAGAGGGGGCCTGATGACCGACCAACGCGGCGAGACCGCTGTGTTCCTCGTGGACGACCACAGCATGACCCGCGCAGGCATGCGCACGCTGGTGGACGATCTCGACGGCTTTACCGTGGTAGGCGACGCCGGCGACGCGCGCGAGGCCATCGAGCGGATCGACAAGGTGGCGCCCGACCTGGTGCTGCTCGACATCACCATGCCGGGCCTGTCCGGCATCGATGCCATCGATCGCATCCGCGACCTGCAGCCGCGCACGCGCATCCTCATGCTGAGCCACCACGAAGGCGAGTCGTTCGTGGAGCAGTCCCTCAAGCACGGCGCCGACGGCTACCTGTCGAAGGACTCCGAGCCGGACGAACTGGCCCTGGCCATGCGCGCCGTGATGCGCGGCCAGGCCTACATCTCGCCCAAGGTCACCCGCGGGCTGGTGGATGGTGGGCGCCGCTCCGGAGACGGCGGGCCGGCCAGCCGCCTGCACTCGCTCACGCCCCGCGAGCGCGAGGTCTTCCAGCTCCTGGCCCTGGGCCTGGCCAACAAGGAAGTGGCGCGCAAGCTCGACATGAGCGTGGGCACCGCCAAGAAGCACCGCGAGAACCTGCAGCGCAAGCTCGACTGCCACTCGGCCGCTGAGCTGGCGCGGCTCGCCATCCGCGAAGGCCTGCTCGAGGGCTGAGTCGAGCCCGTCTCATGGCGTGTTCGCACAAGCCGCGTCGCGCGCCGTCGTCTCGCCTCCTACGCAAGTTGGCCCAGGCTCTCTACGCCCCGTGCCCCGGAGCGGTGCAGCGCCCTCGTGCGTAGGTTAGGGTTCTCGAAGCGCCTCCACCCGTCCCAAGGAGTGCATGCAGTGAATGCGACCAGCTCGATCGACGTGTTGTCCCGGCCCGTCATCGTGGGTATCGGCGAGGACAATCGCTCCGACCACGCCGTGCGCGTGGCGCTCGACCTCGCCCGACGCTTCGACACGGAAGTCGAGTTGGTGCACGCCTTCTCGCCCCGCGGCGGCGGCAGTGACGCCGAAGCTGCGTGGGCGGCCGCTGGCGCCACCGTGGAGGCGGCCACCGAATCGCTCGCCGAGCAGCTCGACAGCCTGCCGCGCGCACCTGATGAGCAGCGCCCATCCGACCGCCTGCGCGTCGAGAAGGGCAAGCCGTTCAAGGTCCTGGTGGACGCGGCCCGACGCAAGGACGCCGGCCTGATCCTGCTGGGCGCACACCGGCGCCGCGGCTTCATCGACTTCGGCAACACGACCCGGGCGCTGCTGTCCCACGCCCCCTGCGCGGTCTGGAACCAGGTCGAGGCGCCGCGCCCCATCGATCGCATCCTGGTGCCCGTCGACCTCTCCGACGACAGCCGCGCGGCGCTCGCCTGCGCCCGCGGGCTGGCCAGGCGGTTCGGGGCGGACGTGACGGCGCTGCACTGCTTCGAGAGCCCCGACTTCGCCTACTCGCGCAAGCCCGACGCCGACCTGCCCACCTACGTGGTGGACGACGAGCGGGAACGGGCGCGCCTGGCGTTCGAGGCCTTCCTGGCCGCCAACCCCGACCCCGACGTGCCGGTGGCGGCGCGCTTCGTCGAGGGTGAGGCCGGTCGCAGCGTGCTCGCACAGCAGAACGGCACCGACCTGGTGGTCATGGCCACCCACGGTCACGGGGCGCTGTCCACCGTCGTGCTCGGCGGCGTGACCAACGCCGTGTTGCGCGAGGCGCATGTGCCCGTCATCGCCGTGCGACACCCCGAACGCGTCGGCACGTCGTGACCCCCTCCGGCGAAGCGCACCTCGTCTCGACCCCACCCGCTCCGGCCGAGCTGCTCGACGCCCTGAAGCGTCCCGAGAGCTACCCCGTGCCCGGCGCCGCGCACGCGGGCGACACGCAGGTGGGTTTCCTGCAGACGCACCTCTCGTGGCTGTTCTTCGTGGGGCAGCGGGTCTACAAGGTGAAGCGCCCGGTGTCGCTCGGCTTCGTCGACTTCACCAGCCCCGAGGCGCGCCGCTTCGCATGCGACGAGGAGCTGCGCCTCAACGCCCCGCTCGGCGGCGACACCTACCGCCGGGTCGTGCCGATCACCCGGGAGCACGACGGGCGCCTGCAGGTCGACGGCAAGGGCCACACGGTCGAGTGGGCCGTGGAGATGGACCGCCTGCCCGCCGAACGCATGTTCGCGCGCCTGCTCGAGCGCGGCGAGGTCGACAACGCGCTGATGGAGACGCTCGCCCAGCGGCTGACGGCCTTCCACGCCGGCGCACCCACCGGCGCGGGCGTCGACGAGCACGGCACGCCCACAGCGGTGTCGCAACTGCTGCTCGGCAACCTCGCCGAACTGGCGCCGTTCGTCGGCGATGAACAGCACCCCGCGCCGCGCGGCGTGGCGGCGCTGTCGCCGGGCCTGCACAGCTTCCTCGGCGAGGCCCTGGGCGCGTCGCTGCGCACCCACGCCGAGCTGATGCATCGCCGCGTGACCGAGGGCCGCATCCGCGATGGCCACGGCGACCTGCACGCCGGGAACATCTGCGTCACGGCGGACGGCCTGGTGATCTACGACGCGCTCGAGTTCTCCCAGCACCTGCGCTGCGGCGACGTGGCCGCCGACCTGGCCTTCCTGGCCATGGACCTGGACGCCCGGGGCTACCGCGGCTTCTCGCGCTACCTGGTCCGCCGCTATGCGCTGCTCGCCGGCGACCCCGAACTGCCCGGGCTGATCGACCTGTACAAGACCCACCGAGCCCTCGTGCGCTCCAAGGTGGCCTGCCTGCGCGCCGTCGACCCCATGCCCCTGAACCAGGACTCTGGCGCCGACGACGACGAACGCGCCGCCGCCCGACTCGAAGCGAGCAACTACGCCCAGCTCGCGGCGACCTACCTGATGCCGCCCGCGCTGATCGTCATGTGCGGGCTGCCGGGCAGCGGCAAGAGCTGGCTGGCGCGCCGGCTGGCGCACCCCTTCGAGGCGCTCGTGCTGCGCTCGGACGTGCTGCGCAAGCGGCTGGCCGGTTTGTCCCCCAGCGACGACGGACAGGCCGATCCCGGTGCGGGCCTGTACGACGCGGCGAGCACCGACCACACCTACCAGTGCATGCTCGACGAAGCCATCGCGGCCCTCGAGCACGGGCGCACGGTCGTGGCCGATGCGACCTTCTCCGCTGCCCGACACCGCGCCCGCTTCCTCGACGCGGCGGTGCGCCTCGAGCACCCGGTGGTGCTGGTCCACGTCCAGTGCCCGGACGACGTGATCCGCGAGCGCCTGGCACGGCGTGAGCAGGCGCGACGGGACGCCCTGGCCGGCGGCGCCCCCCGGGCCGAGGCGTCCGACGCGGGCCTGGCGGTGTACGAGAACGCCCTCACGACGTTCGAGACACCCGACGAGGTCCATCCGGACCTGACCGTGACCTCGTCCGGCGAAGACCCGCACGATATCGTTACAGCCCGCGTGCTCGACCAGCTCGTCCGTCAGCCCGCGCGAGATCCCTGATGACCGGTTACCAGCGCATCCTGTTCCCCACCGACCTGTCGGACACGTCCGCCGACACCCTGCAGTACGCGGCCGACTTCGCGCGCAAGTTCGGCGCCAAGCTCGACGTGATCCACGTGCTCACGCCCTACGACGCCGATCCGGCCAACGCCGAGCCGGAGCTGGCCAAGCTGGGAACCGAGACCTGCGCCGACGTGATCGCGACGCGCGACATCGTGCGCGCTCCGCGGGCCGAGCTCGGTGTGCTGCGCGAGGCCCGGCAGCGCAACGCCGACCTGATCATCATCGGCACCCACGGCCGCTCGGGCCTCAAGCACGTGCTGCTCGGCAGCGTGGCCGAGCGTGTCGTCCAACTCGCCGATCGCCCCGTCTTGACTGTCCGCCCCCAGGGCTGGACCTTCGAGCGTCCCTGAGGGAGAACCCATGCTCGAGATCCGCAAGATCCTCTGCCCCACCGACTTCTCCGACCACAGCAAGGAGGCCCTGGGCCACGCGGCGCAGATCGCCAAGGCCATGGACGCCGAGCTGGTCGTCGCGCACATCATCGAGCCGGTGACCTACCCGTTCGCCTACGGCACGCCGCCGATCAGCGAGATCAACTACGAGCTCGACCTGCGCGAGCGGGCCACGGCCGAGCTGCAGCCCATCGTCCAGGGGCTGGCCGACGACGGCATCAAGGCCAGCTCGCTGGTGGAGTCGGGCACCGCCTGGCTGCGGCTGTCGGACCTGGTGCGCGAGCACGACTTCGACCTGATCGTGCTGGCGACCCACGGCTACACCGGCGTGAAGCACGTGCTCATGGGCAGCACGGCCGAGCGCGTCGTGCGCCACTGCCCGTGCCCGGTGCTCACCGTCAAGCCGGCCGACGCCGACTGACGATCAGGTCCCAGGAGCCCACGGCCCCGCCCCCGGAGCCGGCGGGGCCGTGCATGCGATAGGCAGCGCGGGCGCCCCCGTCGCCCCCCATCGCGGGCGTCGCCGCCCGGTTTCGCCACGGCTCAAGTGCAGGGCGGCCGCTGGTCGACTATCAGGAGGATCCTCCGGAGTCCTCCATGTCCGCCGCCGACCGCCCCCCGTACGACGCCCCCGAGGCGCTCGACCAGGAGAACCTGGACACGGTGGGTGCCATCAGCGCGACGCCGCCCTCCGAGGACGCCTGGGAACCTCGCACCCCGGCCCACGCCAGCGGCGCCCTGCTGTTCGCCCTGGGCGCGGTCGCGCTGGTGATCGCCATCGTCGGCCTGCCCGGCACCGAGGCCGTGGTCACCGACGGCAGCGCCGCCCTGCGCCAGGGCTGGGCCGCCAAGCGCCAGGCCGCCGTGCAAGCCACCACCGAGCAAGCTGCCCCCAACGACGGCCAGGCCGACCCCGGCCAGCCTGTTGATGGCCTACCCCAAAACCGGTAGAACCATCGGGCCTCCTTAGCTCAGTTGGTAGAGCAGCTGACTCTTAATCAGCGGGTCACAGGTTCGAGCCCTGTAGGGGGCACCAGTTCCTCGAACTGCTCTGCCGCACTCCGCCGCTGCGTCTCGCGCGGAGTTGCAAGGTGCGGGCATAGCGGCTGATTCGTCGCCTCCACCCGACTGCGGTGCGTCGGTGTCGCACCGCGTCGCACTCGGTCGCGCTCCGTCGTGCACTGACTGCTGGGGAATCTGCGGGGGCTGCTGGCCGAGGAACTCGTGGGGCGACAGGCACCCCGAGCTGGCGCGACAACGACAGCCGTCGCCGATTCGCTCCGCTCGCACCGACACGAATCGGTGCGCCACATCCTGGGGACGCACGAGTACCCTGAGCTGAAGCGAGCCTGGAGCACGGACGCGCCAGACCTCCTGCGCTGGATCAACGAGGCATCCGAGGGAGCATGACCACGGGGATCACCTGCCGAAGCGTGCTGCTCACAGCATGTCTCAGCCTCGCCGGGCTCACCGTGGACGCGCAGGCACAGGGAGTGGGAGTCGACCCACCACTCAAGCCGGTGACCGGAGTCCAACAGGGCGGCCGAGCGCGTTCGCCCAGCGCGCCGACGGGTTCCCTGACGGCCTCTGCCTTGACGATCGACCTGATGCCTCCGGCGCCACCACCACCGCCGCCACCTCCCTCGCCGAGTACGGTGGACCCCAAGGGCCAAGGAGCGCCTCGGCGTCCTGCGGCGAGCCCCGGTGCCCCGACGCGGATTGTCGTCGACGAGGTGAGGTTCTCGGCAACACACGGCGCAGCGAGCCCGGGAGTGGCGCTGCACTTGGTCGGTCCCCCTGCCGCTCAGGCCGTCATCTACTTGGTTTACCCAGCAGGCGGACAGCCGCTGTTGTTCGACGTCATCACCGTAGGCGGCGAGGGCGTCGGGGCGGTACCCATCGCGACACAGGCGGCCCTGGAAGCGCTCGGTGGGCTCTCCGTAGTCGTCGTTTCGTACGACGCATCGGTTGTTCCCGCCCGCGGGACCGCGCAGCTCTAACGACGCTGCCGCCGGTCCTTCGCCCCAAGCGACGCCTTGGCGCGCCTGTCCGGTGCTCGCATGAAATCCGTGCGCACGAGAGTCATGCTAGACCGTTCCGCGACCGCAATGTCTCATTGCGCCCCGCTGCGACAGGATGCGCCGTCTGGCTCTAGGGGGACTCAGAGAGCCGATGCAAGTCGCCCCTCGTCGCGGCGGTGCTGAGCGCGCTCGCCGGGACCGGGAGGAAGCCGGA
>JAJDEQ010000174.1 GCA_029259695.1 Planctomycetota bacterium | reverse complement strand
GATCCACGGTGGCAGCTTCACCGGCGGGCCCGGCGACGGGGCCCAGTGCCTGGGGCCCGTCAACGACATCGAGGCCCAGATGGGCGGCACCGGCATCGACCTGATCGGCAGCGCGCTGTTCATCGAGTCCGCCGTGGCCCAGGGCGGCTGCGGCGGTGACGGCTGCGACAACTTCGACAACAAGTCCTGCCTCGACGGCGGCGACGGTGGCAACGGCATCGACATCGACGGCGCGTCCACCTCCATCGACCTGGGCGGCGGCTCGTTCTGCGGCGGCTCGGGCGGTGTGACGCCCGGCGAGTTCGGCTGCTTCGACGGCTTCTTCGGCGGCGGTTGGTCGGGGCCCATGAGCTTCCTGAACGAGCAGGGGCGCTTCGTGGAACTCACGTCCCCGGGCGAGGTGGGGCAGACGGTCACGCTCAGCGTGGGCGGCGTCAACGGCGACGCCGTGCTGCTGCTGATCGGCATCCCGGCGCCGCCGTACTTCTACAAGGCGTCCTTCAACGGGGTGTTCATGTCGCCGACGTTCATCGCCGACGTGTTCCTGGGCACGCTGGGCGTTCCGGCCACGCTCGAGCCGAGCCTGTCGATCCCGTCCATCGCACCGTTCGACGTGGTGCCGCTGGCCGTGCAAGGACTGTTCCTCGGCACCGGTGGCGAGAAGGTGCTCAGCGGACCGTCGCACCTCACCGTGACGAACTGAGCGTCGGTCCGGCGCTGCACGGCTGATCGCCGGCGGCGCAGGCAGCGATGTGTGTGCGCACGACTGGTCGTGCACGCGACGGCGCGAGCCCATGCAACACGGACGTGCACGCAACGGCGTGAGTGCATGCGTCGATGCGTTTGACGCGCTGGTGTGAATCCATGCGTCGAGCCGTGCGACGACGAGCACCGCGCGGGCGTCGCACGCGGGCACACCGCGGCTTGCGAATTGCACGGGCACGCTCGTTCAAGTCGGCCCCGTCACTCGCTAGCGTGGGGCGGTGCCGGCAGCTCCCCCCCAGAACGCCGAGCGGACGCCCCACGGCGGTCCCCGCTTCCGCAGTCGTTTCGGCGGCCTGTGGACCGACCTCTCCAACGCCCGTCAGGTGCTGGCCGGCAAGCTCGAACTGGGTCGCTTGGACGGGGGCCAGGCGGAGCTGCTCAACGCCTGGATCGAGCACGGCTTCGTGGTCATCGAGGACGCCGTGCCGCACGCTGTGATCGACGCGGTGCGCTCGGACATCGAGTCCGCCTGGCGCGGTGATGACGATCGCAACTGCGCCGAGTACCTCGTCGACGGCCGGATCGACGTGGGCGCCTGCTCCCCGGAACGCCGCTCCAGCCAGATCAAGCTGCTCAACATGCACGCCGTGTCGAAGGCAACCCGCGACGCGATCTTCGCCCCGGAGGTGGCCGGCTTCCTCGACCTGGTCTTCGAGCGCCCGCCGCTGGCCATGTCCACGCTGGCCTTCGAGCGCGGCACGCGGCAACCGCTGCACCAGGACACGGCCTTCGTGGGCTTCAGCTCGCCGCTCGAGTTCGCCGCCTCGTGGATCGCGCTCGAGGACGCCGTCGGGGTCTGCGGCCAGCTCGAGTACTACGTGGGCAGCCACCGCATCGACGAGATCATCTTCGACAACGGCGAGCGCTGCATGCCGGCCGAACTGCACAACGAGGAGGCCTACCCGGTCTACCTGCAGCAGCAGTGCCAGGCGCTGGGGCTCGAGCGGGTGCAGTTCGCGCCGCGCAAGGGGGACGCGCTGATCTGGTCGGCCGACCTGGTGCACGGCGGCTCGCAGCGGGTCGATCCAGGCACGACGCGGCGCAGCCTGGTCACGCACTACTGCCCGGTCGACGTGGATCCGTCCTACTTCGCCCAGTGGAAGCACAGCGGCCGCGTGAGGCACGCCCCGGGCCGCTACTACGCGTACTACGACCGGCTCTGAACCGCCCGCGCGCCGCGTCCCTCCGGGCGCTGCATCCCGTTGCTCGGCGCATCCCGTTGCTCGGCGCACCCCGTTGTTCGGCGTATCCCGTTGTTCGGCGCACCCCGTCGCGTCTCACGGCGTGATCGCGACACCAGCAGCGAACGCTTACGGGTCGCCCGCCAGCAGCCGTTCCGCCTCGGCGATGATGCGCTCGGCGCGCACGACCTCCTCGGGGTCCCAGCGGTTCCGGTTCTGCGCGCATCGTGTGTGGGATTCGTTCAGCAGCACGCGCGCCTCCTCCGTCGCCCCGGTGGCGTGCAGGCACATGGCCTCCAGGGTCTTGGTGTACATCATGTCGACGAAGGCGAAGGTGTACCCGGAGAAGCCGGCTTCCCGGATCACCGGTAGTGCCTGGGAGGGCTGGCCCAACCGGTAGAGGGCGGCGCCGCCGGCGAGCAGCGGTTGATGCACGTCCCTCCAGCGGCTCTCCGCGAGGGCGGCGCGGTCGAAGGCGGCCAGGTACTCCGCGGGGCTGTGGCCCGGTTCGAGGACGACATCGAGCAACTGGGCCCGGATCGCCTGACGGCTGTCACCGTCCGCTCGGGCGAGACGCACGGCGGCATCGCGCAGTTCGGTGCTCAGGCTGCGGTCGGTCTGGAGCGCGGTGATGATCTCCGCGGTGAACATGTGCTCGGCGCGCGCGTCGGCGACGACACGCCGGGCCTCCGTGGTCCAGCGCCCGCGGCGGGCGGCCTGCTCGCGGGCTGTGGCCCGCTCGCCCGGCGGGACCGTCTCCCAGATCCACAGGCGGCCCCCGCGATCGAGGCTGGCCACGCGCTGCTCCCGCTCGTCGATGGCGACCTGGACCATGGGCACGCCGGACGCGGGGATGCTCACGAGTTGCCCGCGGCCCGGCGCCCAGACGCCCACCGTGCCGTCGGCGTGGGCCGAGAGCACCCGGCTGGCGTCGGCACTCATGGTGCAGTTCAGGAAGATGCTGCGGCTGGGCGCGTGGTCGAGCAGTTCCCCCGTCTGCAGGTCCCAGGTGCGTAGGCCCGTGAAAGCAATGTCGAAGTCGCTCGTGATGGCGTGCCGGCCGTCGGGCGTGAGCATCACGCGGAACGGCTGCCCTCCGGTCTCGATGACGCGATCGCACGCGCCGGTCTCCACGTTCCAGACGCGCAGCGTGCCGTCGAACGAGGGTGTGACCAGCCGGGTTCCGTCGGCGCTGAAGGCAGGCGTGCTGATGGCGTCCTCATGGCCGACCAACTGGTGCATGAGATCGCCCGTGTCGAGCCGATACAGGTCGACCTGCTCGCGCCTCGCGTCGGCGACGTGCGCCAGGTATCGACAGCCCGGATCGAAGGCGCTCCGCTCGGAGTAGGGCAGCGGGCCGACGAGCTGTTCCTCGATCGCGCCGGTGCGCGCATCGAGGACGCTCACGCCCTCCATCTCGGACTGGACGTAGAGCCGGCTGCCGTCGGGCGAGAACGCCATGGCTCCCACGGCGCTGATCACCTCGGTCGCCGTGTACAGCATCTCGCCGGTCCAGGCGTCCGTCATGTGCAGGGAGAGCAGGGAGGGGCACCAGGCCACGTAGCGACCGTCGGGTGAGAACGTGACCTTGGCCACGGTGGGACCGCCGCCGTTGCGACCCTGGCTGATGGTGAGGGCCGACCCGGGCCGGCCGTCCCACAGACGCACCGTGCGATCCCAGGAGCCCGACGCGATGCGCCCGCCGTCGCTCCGGAACGCCAGGCCGTAGACGAATTGGTTGTGTCCGTTGAGGACCTCCAGGGCGTCGCCGCGTGCGGGGTCGAAGAACTGCAGGGCGCCGGAGAGGTCGCCCACCAGCAGCCGGTTGCCGTCGGGACTGAAGCGCACGACGACCGGCGTGCCGCGGGGAATCGGGATGCTGCGCTGGAGGGCCTGTGTCTCCACGTCCCAGAGGGCGACGGTCAGATCGCTCATGGCCGCGGCCAGGCGCTTGCCGTCGGGGCTGAAGTGCACGGAGGTCACGCCGGTCTCGACCAGCGCGTCCAGTCCTGCGACTTCGCTGTTCGGCCCGAGCAGCGTGGCCGTCGGAGCGGCATCCGGTTGCGTGGAGGTCAGGTCCCAGAGCCGTACGGAGAAGTCGCTCAGACCGACGGCCAGCAGCTTCCCGTCGGGCGACACGTCCAGAGTGGTGCAGGGTGCGTCCAGCTCGGTCTCGATCACGGTCTCGAAGCGCCGCGTGTCGCGCACGAAGACGTGCCCGATGTCGTCGTCGTCGTTGGAGCAGGCGGCCACGCGTTCGCCGTCGGGGGAGTACTGCACGGCGGTGACGTAGCCACCCACGTACAGCGGGACACCGAGCTGCTCACGCCGATCGACGTCCCATTCGCGCATGCTGCCGTCGGCCGAGCCGCTCAGCAGCCGGTGCCCGTTCGGGTGGAAGTCCACCGCCAGGACGGCCTGCTCGTGGGCCAGCGTTGCCAGCCTCTCGGAACTCTCGGCATCCCAGACGGTGACGGCGCTCTGGTCGCCGCCGAAGGCGAAGAAGGGCCCGCTGGCCGCGGCCACCCGGGTGCCGTCGGGGCTGAACGCCACCGACCAGACCAGCGAGTCGTGCTCGCCCAGCACGCTCACGCTCGAGTCGGCGCGCAGGCTGAGGTGGCGCCACTCCCAGCCGCGCTGGGTCGGGTCGCACGCATCGAGGTAGCGGCGCGCGGCCGCCGCCGCGCCGTCGTCGAGGGCGGCGGCGGCCGCGGTGATGTTGGCCACGTAGCCCTGCAGTCGCGCTTCGCGCTCGCTGGACAGGGCCCGCTGCTCGTTCTCCACGGCCACGTTGCGCGCCGCTTCCAGCGCCGAGTTGGAATCGGCCAGGGCGGCGTTGGCGCCGCCCACCACGCTCTTCGTGTCGGCCCGGTCACGCTTGGACTGGGGCTGGACCCAGCCCACGATGCCGTGGGAGGCCTTGGCCACCACCAGCGCCGCGTGGATCGAGCCCGCCAGGGCTAGGTTGCGTCGGACCAACTTGCGGTACTCGGCCCAGGCTCCCGCCGGGGGCGCGCGCACGACC
>JAJDEQ010000173.1 GCA_029259695.1 Planctomycetota bacterium | reverse complement strand
CGTCGAGCCCGACGAAGTGAGTAAACTCATGCATGGACCAGCCTCCTGATGCGGCTCTGCGGCCGCGGGGAACTTGCTACCGAGATCCACGGTGCCGTAATCCGCGGACCTCAGGAGCGCTGGTCCACCCATTTGGTCTAGATCACGCCACCGCCGCCGGCACTGGTCGGTCCTCCTGGCACATGCGAGCTTCCTGGCACACGCGAGTCTCGTGGCACACGCGAGCCTCGTGGCACACGCGAGCCTCGTTGGCACACGCGAGCCTCCTGGCACACGCGTGCTTCCTGGCACACGCGTGCTTCCCCACCCGCTCTTCCACACGAGCTTTCTGAGGATCACATGTCCTCTGCGCGCACTCGCCTCCCCTGATAGGGGGAGTGAGCGTAGCCCGGATGCGCCCGGTCCCGGGAACGTGGTCGTGCCTTGGCTGCGTTCCCTCCGGCTCGAGTCCTGACGAACCCTTCGATGGTCGAGGAGAGCCAGGTCGACGAACGGCGCGGATGGTCTACGATCTGCCCCGGTCGCGTTCTCCGTCGTGCGCACTCCGCCGCTGCGTGAACACGATCCTATCCAGGGAAGAGGGACGCAGCATGAGGACGACCGTCGAGCAGGTCCGCCCCGGCACGCAGTTGAACCGGGCGTGCGACGTCACTTCGGTCGCAAGCCGCAGCGACGCAGGGCCGCGCGGCAAGGCCCTGCACCGGCTCGTCACGGGCGCCCTGGCGACGTTGCTACTCGCCGCGCCGGCATGGGCCCAGTTCGTCATCGACAACACCGCCCTGCCCGCCCAGTTGCTCTGGACCGACGGCGTCGTGATCGCCGACATCGAGGGCGACGGGGACAACGACATCGTGTTCGCCAACGGCTTCGGCTACGGCGCGGGGGGGGCTCGCGAGCAGCACCTCTTTCTCAACACCGGCTCGGGGTTCTTCGTCGCGGCCCACTCCAACCTGAACGTCGCCCCGTTCAACGCGAAGATGGTCATTGCAGAGGACGTCGACAACGACGGCGACCTCGATCTCGTCTACGCGCCGGAGGGGGCGGCCGCGGTGCCCACGCAGGTGCCGCGCCTGCTGATCAACCAGGGCGGCGGTCTGGCCGTGTTCGCGGACGAGTCCGCTGCGCGCCTGCCCACCCGGACCATGGCCTCCTTCAGCGTCTGCGCCGGCGACATCGACGACGATGGCGACCTGGATCTGGTCTTCACCGACGGCGCAACCTTCGGGGGCATCGCTCGCCAGGTGATCCTCTACGAGAACGACGGTTCGGGCTTCTTCACCGACATCACGGCCACCAACATGCCGGTCGACCTGTACAACGCCCAGGACGCGACCCTGTTCGACTTCGACGGCGACTTCGACATCGACATCGCCGTGTCGGGCAAGGGCCAGGCCGGCAAGCGCAGTCGGCTCTACCTGAACGATGGCAGCGGCGCCTTCTCGGTCAGCACGATCCTGAACGGCCTGGGCACCAGCATGACCTACGAGGTCGAGTGGGGTGACCTGGACGGCGACGATGACTTCGACGCCGCGGTCAACTCCATCTCCGGCGCCAGTGAGGGCTGGGCACGCAACGACGGCACGGGCCAGGCGATGTTCGAGTCCACGTTCCCGGGGCCGAACGGCCACGACGACAACGAGATGGCCCTGCTCGACTACGACAACGACGGCGACCTGGACGTGTTCGTCGGTTCCCTGGGGACTCAGGAGAAGCTCTACGAGAACAACGGCGACAGCACCTTCACCAACCAGAACTCCATCATCCAGATCAGCACGGACAGCACGCTCGACATCGGGTTCGGTGACCTCGACGGCGACGGCACGTACGACATGGTCACGGCCCAGGGCGAATCCGGGATCTGGACGAACAAGGTCTACATCAACAGCGGCGCTGTTGACACGCTGCCGCCGCTGCTGCTCGACAACGACTCGCCGTCGATCTCCACGCCGGAGACGGTGTTCCACATGCAGGTGCGGGACGCGATCAGCGACGACGGCGTCGTCAACGTGACGATGACCTTCGAGTGGATTCGCAGTGACGACCTGATCGGCGCAACCGGCGTCGCCGCGTTCGACATGGGAGCCGGGCTGTTCCGCATGCCCGTGCCGACCACCGCCTCCACGACCTGGGCCTGCGTCACCGCGACGGCCTTCGACTCGGTGGGCAACAAGGCCGTCTTCGAGCCCGTCGTCTGTCCTCCTGCGGCGACCCTCGACGACGTCGTGACCGGGTTGCTCACGTGCGCGCACCCGCCGGGCAAGAAGGACACGATCGATACGTTGTGCCCGATGCGCATCGGCTACGCGCTCTGGGACGTGGGTGAAGAGCACGGCGGATACAACGCCGCCGTGGCGGAGCTGCACCACGACAGCGGCTGCCCGTTGCCCGTGCACGAATGCCTCGAGACCGCCGGCAAGACCACCGCCGTCGACGACATGACGGACCCGATCTTCCCCTCGTTGTTCACCGAGCCCTGGGCACGCTTCACGTACGTCAACGACCCGGTGGGTTCGTCGCCGGGGTTGCGCAACAACGACTTCGAGCTGGCCTTCGAGAACACGCTGGCGTCGGACATCAACTTCTTCTCGGTCCAGGCCACCGTGTTCGCGCCCTACCGGCCCGACCCGTGCGCCTTCCCGACGGTCTTCGAGACCTACCCGTACCCCAACTTCAGCGAGTTCGTGGCCGGCGGCGACGGTCTCACGCGACCGGGCCTCGCAGCGGATGCCGGGCTGACGCTGACCCAGAACATCGGCTTCGCCAACAACTTCCTCTTCCCGACGGGGCACATCGAATACAACGCGACCTACCCGCTGATCACCAAGCACCCGATCACCGGCGTGCCCATGCCGGTGACCATCGAGTCGTGTCTCACGCTCGCCGGCATCGCCGGCCACACACCCGCGGGCATCCCCACGCTCGCGCCGCAGATGCGCCAGATCCCCTGCTACTGGGGTCCGTTGCTCAACGTGACGGACTGTGGCACGTCCACGACCGTGCCGGACGACTTCTACAACATCGTCCCCAGCCTGCTGCACCCCGACGTGGCCAGCGACCTCTGGGACGACCTGGCGTACCGCGTCAACCCGGTGGACGGCGGTGACCCCGACCCGTTCTTCCCCGAAGGGCTGGTGGCCTACAACCTGATCGGCGCCGAATACGAGACCAACTACCTGGCCGGCGTCGACGCCTTGGCCCAGAAGGTCGTCACCGCGTGCGACTGCACCGTGATCAACGCGGCCTGCTACTTCGACTGCCTCTCGAACAGTGACTACTCGGTCGCCTCGTACGTGCACTTCCGCGCCTGGCTGGAGGACAAGTACACGCCCTTGGGCGGCATCTCGGCCCTCGCCGCGGCGTGGGGCGTCCCCGCGATCGCCTCGTGCATCGACTTCGACTGCGATGACATCGACCCCTTGCTCACGTCCGTCGGCGGGCCCGACGACGCGTTCGAACTCGAGACGATCTACGCCGACTGGAACGACTTCCAGGAACACCAGCGCAACGAGTCGGAGTCCTTCCAGTACCGCGCGGCCAAGCAGAGCCGTCCCGACGACCGCATGTACGCGATCGAGGTCGACCTGCCCGGTTGCGACCGCGGCGCGCTCTACTCCGACGGTGTGGCGCTCGCAAGCTGGTACGACACGAACACCAACCGCACCGACATCCAGACGCCCATGAAGAAGCGTGCGCTGCACGCGGTGGCGTACGGCGAGTCGCTCAACTTCCCGCTGTTCGGCATGCCCCGCTTCTTCCCCCAGATCTGCCCCGGCGGCGGAGCGCCCGACGGCACGCCCAGCACGTTCCTGCCCCCGTGCTGGGACTTCGACTTCTGCAACCGCACCTTGCGCGAATTCATCGCCCTGGGCGTCGACTCACTCGGCATCGCGTACTGGGAGAACGTGACGCTGTGGACGCTCAACGACCCGCCGCCCGACGAGGAGCAAGACCCGTGCGGCGCGCCTCTCGCCGGTGACAACTACAGCGTGACCCAGAACAGCGTCGGCGGAGGCCAGTCGGGCGGCAGGTTCCGCCCGCTGGCGCTGGGAATCGAGAACCAACTCCCGGGCAGCTCCGTCGCGTCGAACCAGGCCAGCGACGCCAACATGTGCGAGGCGATGGCGACGGAGGTGGCGAGCTGGCGCACCAAGCGCGCCTTCATGACGCCGTGGCGCAGTCCGCTGCTGGTGCACACGGGCTTCGCCGCCGCCAAGCGCTTCGGCGGGTCGTCCCCGGGGTTCCCGCCCTACCTGAAGGGCTGCCCCACCGACTTCGTCATCGATCTCATGGGCAAGCTCCAGGTCCAGTACGCCCCGTTCACCGACCTCGCGGGCTTCGACGACATGTGGCTGGTGTCGGAGCGGGAGCTGCTGTTCTCACCTTTCGTCCCGGAGCTCGATGTCGAGCAGATGAATCGTTACGCGGCCGAGGCCGAGGAGCACGGCTGGAACCTGCTGGTGCTCACCGACCGGACCACGCTCGATGCGATCGTCGCGGACGGCGCGTTCGTGCCCCAGTGCGCGGATGATCCGGATTGCACCCTCGTGCCGATCGAGCTCGGCATCGCCGTGCAGTACGACATGCTGCCCGTCGGCGGCGGCACGCGCTGGGCTGCGGTCGGCTTCGACGACCCCAGCGATCCGGACACGCAAGACGCGATCGAGGCCAGCCTGCTGGGTGATGCCCAACTCGGCCTCGACATCCTGACCCCGGGGCGCACGCTGCGGCCGGTGACGGCCGTGGTCACCGAGACCGGGAAGCTCGCCAAGGGCGTCGATGTCACCGTGATGAGCGATGGCGTGAACCTGATCGTCGCGGCCGCGGACACCGTGGTCGACCGCACGATCGAGCTCGAAGTGGACGCATCCCTGGTGAAGGGGCTCGTGATCGGCTACAGCGCCCAGTCCGCGCCCGAACCCAGCACGCCCCCCGCGCCGGTGGGCGTGCGCGTCCCCGCCCCCCGGAACGACGACGAGTCGAGCGGCGGTTACGGCGGAACAGCGGGTGGTTCAGCCGGTAGCTCTACTGGTAGCTCATCAGGCAGTTCAACCGGCTCGACGGCTGGCTCGACAGGTGGGTCGACGACCGGCGGTCAGGGCGACGCCGACGGAGCACCGCCATCGCCACCGGCCAGCGGCTCGGTCGGTCTGGGGCTCGGCGGCGCGACCGGAGCTCCCACGGGCACCCCTCAAGCCAACCCCCGCTCCGGCCCGCCGCCCCCGCCCACGCCGGTGAATCCCAGCGAGATCGAGGAGCTGGCCACGACGCTGTACTACCTGCCGGCCGACATCGAGGACGGCAGCGGCACCGCCCTGGCGGACATCCCCGGCCTCGTGGGCGACCTGAACCTCGCCATCGACGTGGACATCCCGGCCGCCCTCGATGCGCTCGACCTGGCCGGCTTCGACGTGCGCGCCGGCAGCAAGCTGCTGCTCGAGCTGGACTTCGTGCAGGACAACGACGGCGACGCACTCGAGAAGCTGGTGGCCGGCCTGGCGCGCCTGCGGCGCATGATGTTCCTGGCCTACAACGACGTCAGCGGCGACCTCACGGTGCGCGACATCGACGGCGTCGGCGTGGAATCGGTGCGGGTGCAGCTCGAGTTCCCGATGCAGAACCACGCGCGCCGGGACATCGTCGCGGTCACGAACGCATCCGGCGTGCTGAACCTGACCACGCTCGAGACCGACCCGGTGCCCGACGCCGAGGTCTGGGACTTCCGCATCGCCAGCTACACGATCCCAGGCCCCCTCGATCCACACATCCTCGAGATCCACGCGCAGCACCCCGTGTACGAAACCCAGTCGGTGTTGACGGTCGACCTCGGGCCGTAACCGGTCCGACAGTCCTCGACTCATGCCGCCGAAGGGCGCGGTGAGCCGACGGCGGCGTTGATGCGCGAAGACCGTGCGCTACACTCCGCCGATGGACGACGCCACGACCTTCCTGCGCCACGCCCTCGCGACGCTGGCCTTCCGCACCACGTGCGTGATCCACGATGCCCCACCGGGCTTCGCCGACACCCGCGCGGTGGATGGTGCCTGGACCGCGACCGAGACGCTGGCCCACATGGCCGACGCACTCACCTGGGCCGCGGGCCTGGCCCGGGGTGACGGGAGCTGGAGGCCCGCCGCGCCCCAGGCCTGGGACCACGAGCGCGAGCGGTTCTACGCCGCGCTCTCCCAGCTCGACGAGCTGGCGGCGACGGACGCCATCGAGTGCGACGTCGCGCAGCTCTACCAGGGACCGGTGGCCGACACGCTCACCCACGTCGGGCAGCTCGCCACCCTGCGGCGCATCGCGGGCTCACCCGTGAAGGGGCGCAACTACTTCCAGGCCGACGTGGCCGTCGGTCGCACCGGCCCCGAGCAGACCCTGGGGTGAGCGCTCGAACCAGGCGCAACGGAGCCCTCGCCTTGATCGCCCTGCTGCTGCTCGTGCTGCTCGTCGTCGTCCCCGGCGGGTGCGCGGCGCCCGATCCGCTGACACGCGCCACCGTGGCGCGACTCGACCAGGCGCGGGTCGCCGCCGACATCGAAGCCCTGTGCGCGGACGGGCCGCGGTACTCCTCGGACGAGGCCGCCATCGACGCGGCGGCAGGGTTCATCGCCGCACGCCTGCGGGAAGCCGGATACGAGCCCGTGGACGAGGTCTTCGAGGCCAAGACCCAGGTGATGCACGTCACCCATCACGAGACGCTGACCCGCCCGGACGGCAGCCCGCTCCCGACCGGGATGGAGTTCGAGTATCCGCTCCGGGCCCACCGCAACGTCCTCGCCGAGAAGCCCGGCGTCGATCCGGGAGCAGGTGTGTTCGAACTCGTCGCGCACTACGACACCGTCGCCAGGAGCCCGGGAGCTTCCGACAACGCCAGCGGCGTGGCGGCGCTGCTCGAAGTGGCGCGTGCCGTGCGCGACGTCCCCACCGCCGCCACCATCCGCTTCGTGTTCGTCGACATGGAAGAGGTGGGCTTCGGTGGCAGCAAGGCCCACGTCGCCAATCTGCAGGAACGCGGCGACGACCTGGTCGGCGCGATCGTGCTCGACACGATCGGCTGGACCAGCCACGAGCCGGACAGCCAGCGCACACCGATCCGCATCCCGCTGCTCATGTGGCCCCCGACGAAGGCCGACTTCATCACCTTCCTGGGCAACTGGTCATCGGCCGACCTTGCCGACGACTTCGAGACGGCCGCCGATCTCTACGTACCCGACCTGCCGTACTACGGGGTCAAGCGCATCGCCGGCTGGATCCCCGACGCGCGGCGCAGCGACCACGCGGTGTACTGGGACGCCGGCTACGACGCGATCTTCGTCACCGATACGGCCAACTTCCGCTCCGACCACTACCACGAGGCGTCCGACATCCCGAAGCACGTCGACGTGGCCTTCACGACCAATGTGGCTCGCGTCGCGTGCGCCCTCGCGCTCGATCGCGCCGGCATCGTCACCCCGACGGAAGACTGACCGGCCAGGCCGGCGTGGGAGCAGAGACTGCAGGGCCCCACCGCTCCGAAAGAGGAGTAACATCAGGCACGGAGGTCCTGGCCATGCTCCGATTCTTCGTTCTCGCAACGCTCCTCGTGCAGCTCTCCTCGGCGACGGAAGCGCAGATCCTGCCGGACCGTGTCTACCGGGTCGGCGAACTCTACTCCGACGTGGGAAGTGTGGCGGTGGCTGACTTCAATGGCGATGGGCGCCCCGACATCGCCACGCTCAACTTCACGTCCGGGGTGGATGAAGTGTCGCTACTCCTCGCTGGCGACGACTGCCGCTTCGTGCTGACGGAAGTCGACCTGTTGCTGGCCAACCCCTTGAAGATGGCCGTGGGAGATCTCGACGAGGACGGTCTCCCGGACCTCGTCGTGACCGATTCCTTCACCGTCGTGCGCATCGCCTTCGGGGACGCCGAGGTCGGCCTGACTCCGTGGGTGACCTTTCCCGCAGGGGCCTCTCCGTACGGCGTCGCCGTCGTCGACATCGATGACGACGGCCATCTCGACGTGCTCACCGCCAACTGGGAGGGCGAGAGCGCCTCGGTCCTGCTGGGCAACGGACGCGGCGGCCTGGCCCCGCCGCAGAGCCATCCGGTGTTCGAAGACCCGGTCGACATCGCGGCCGCGGACCTCGACGGAGACGGGGACCTGGACATCGTGACCACCAGTGCGCACTTCCCCGGCAAGGTCTCGGTGCTGCTCTCCGATGGCATGGGTGGCTTCGCGCCGTCCGTCGACTACAGGCACAGCCTGGTCGGCGGCTGGACCGGCAAAGCCAGTGCGCTCGTCGATGTCAACGAGGACGGCCACATCGACATCGTCGTTTCGAAGACCAACAACGGCGTCAGCGTCCTGTTGGGCAACGGAACGGGAACCTTCGCTACCCCATACGCCATACCCATGTCGAATGGTTACGAGCTCGTCGTCGTCGACGCCGACGACGACGGTCACCTCGATCTGGTCTTGGGCGGTGTCAGTCCGGGCCCGTGGCTCATGCGTGGGGACGGGACCGGCGTGTTCTCGCCACCGGACCGATTGTATGGCGCCACCCCATCGGACGGACTCGCGGTGGCGGACCTCAACGGCGATGGCCGACTCGATGTCGTCTCGGGAGGTTTCGAGCTGGTGGGGATCGTGTTCGCCGACAGCACGGGGAGCCTGCTCCACGAAGCTCCGCAGCCGTTCTCCTCCGATGAGTTGCCCGGCGAGGCTGCGTTCTTCGACCTCAACGCCGACGGTCATCTCGACGTCGTCGTCGCCGACGACGACGAGGGTTGGGTGGCGGTCCTGCTCGCCGACGGCAGCGGCGGTCTGCACCCGCCGGTCCTCCACGCAGTGGGCGACGATCCCGCGAGTCCGGTAGCCACGGACTTCGACGGCGACACGCATCTCGATCTCATCGTGCCCAAGGGCGCCAGTGGGCTCGCGATCCTCCTCGGAGACGGTGGCGGCGGGTTCGGCCCCGCCACCAGCTACCCGGTGGGCTACATCCTCCACATCGCAACGGGCGACCTGGACGAAGACGGCGCCGTCGACGTGATCGCCAGCATGTCCGCTCCGGACGCGTTGACCCTGCTGCGAGGGGATGGGAGCGGGGGTTTGCTGCCCGTCGAGACACTCGCCACCACCGGTTGGCAAGGCTTCGGCCCCACCGCGGTGACGGATCTGAACGGCGACGATCAGCTCGACGTCCTGGCCTACGATGCTCCCAGCGGCGACTTGCTGGTGCTGCTGGGCGACGGCGCCGGGGGCTTCCCCACCTCGCAGCCGGTCGACCTGAATGCAATCCCCAGAGCAATCCTGACCGAGGACTTGGACGCCGACGGCGACCAGGACGTCGTCGTGCCTTACCTCAACGGTGTGCAGGTGCTGCTCGGCGACGGCAGCGGAGGCTTTGGCGCTCCCAACGACCATCCCGACATGCTGGCGAGCTACGCTGCCCTGGGCGACGTGGACGGCGACGGTGTCCTCGACGTCGTGTCGGTGCGCAACTCGACGGGGACGGTCTCGCTGATGCTCGGTGACGGAACGGGCGGCTTCGGGCCGGTCAGTTACCACGCCAGCGGGGGCCTCACCAACAGTGTCGCGCTCCAGGATGTCGACGGCGACGGATTCACCGACGTCCTCTCGGCTGGCCGGATCCTTCCCTACGGCTCGTTCCAGGTGCTCTACAACCTGGGTGGTCCCTTCGTCGAGTGCGGCGGCGGCCTGCCCGGCACGCACGGAACACCACAGCTGAGCGCCACGGGGACGCTGGAGGGCGACAGCACGATCACGCTCAGCCTCGAGGGCGCCCTCGAGAACTCGAGCGCATGGCTCGTAGCCGGTGTGGGGACACTGCTCGCGCCGCTGAAGGGCGGCACCCTGGTCCCCAACCTCGACGCGTTGCTCCCTCCCCTTCCCATCGGTCCGAGCGGATCACTCGTGCTGGCAGGGCCGTTCCCCATCGGGTTGCCGCCGGGGACACCGCTGGCGATCCAGATCTGGGTGCCCGACCCGGCGGGACCGGTGGGCTTCGCTGCGAGCGATGGGATCGTCGGCATCACGCCGTGAGCCAGCATCGGGACCCTGATCGGGTCGGGGCGCCTGTTCAGCGCGTGCCGCCCTCGTCCGCTTCGATCTTCTCCAGCAGCAGGTTGCTCTTGGCGATGTAGCCGAAGTCGCCCTGGGTGCTCTGGCCGGCCAGTTCCCGGGCGCGCAGGGCGCCTGCCTTCGCGGCTTCGCGGTCGCCCATGTCGAGGGCGAGCTGGGCGCGGGCCAGCACCATCCAGAACGCGTCGGCGTTCTCGCTGAGCGCCGCGTCCATCCACTTCGCGGCCTGGGGCAGGTCGTGCTTCTGCTCGTGGTAGAAACGCGCCGCGGTGAAGTAATCCTGGGCGGAGACGCTGCCCGTGGCCTCCAGCACGTTGGCCTTGATCTGCGCGAAGATGACCTCGTCCGCCTCCACGACGATCGGCACGCTGACCTGCGTGTCGGCCCACTGCAGCACGAGATCGGCTCCGTTGGTGTGGAAGCCCTGGAAGTCGATCGTGAACGACTCGACGTGGGGCGCGAGGCGCGTGATGGGAGCCCGCACGCGCAGCAGGTCGTCAGCCTCGTCGTAACCGCCCGCTCCCCAGAGCCCGGTGTTCGTCGAGAGGATCACGGTCCACGAGCGCTGGTCCGGGATCGTGTAGAGGGCGTAGGTGCCGGCCGGCACGTCCTCGCCGCCGAACCGCACGTCCCGATCGAAAGCGATCTTGGTCGACGCGTTGGCTCCAGTGCGCCAAACCTGTCCGTGACGCACGAGGCCGCCGAAGATCGGCCGGCCCTTCACACCCGGACGCGAGTACTCGACCGTCACCTCCGCCAACCCCACCTGCTGGGTGAGCTTCGCCCCCGGACTCGCGGGCGGCAGGTTGATCTGGGCGGAAGCGGCGACGGAGAACGCAGCGACGGCGGCGGCAAGCAGCAAGGGCTTCATGGCTCGGAGCTCGAATGAGGTCGGTCGACGCGCAGACGGCGCGTCGCGGTGTCCGCGGCGCCGTGGGCACCGCCCTCGACAGTCTACGGATCCTCGGCGCGTTCGGGGGCAGCGTCTTCCTTCCGTGTGAGCCGGTTCCGGCGCACCCGATCCGCGCAGCGCCTTCGGGGAGGCGCGGCCCGAGTCTCCTAACGCGGCGCGAAGGGCAACGCCCGGCCGTCCATGTCGGCCGCGGTCGGGTCCAGGCCGTAGCGGGTCAGCACCGTGGGCCCGATGTCGATGATGCCGGCGTCCATGTCGGCGTCGAACGGGCGGTTCGAGAGCAGCACACCGCGCACGTGCTCGGGGTCCAGTGACACGTGGTCACCGGACCAGGTCTTGCTGTTGTCGACGACAACGGCCCGATCGATGTCGCCCATCGTGTTGCCCCACGACACGCGGTAGTTGGGTGCGAAACCCACGAAGACATCGGCGAAGCCGTCGTGCTCGACGTCGCGCGACTCGCCACGCACCACGCGCGTCCCGCTGCCTTCCTTCCACCACGGCCCATGGAAGAGATCCTCACGCCAATCCGCGGACACGATCACCGTCTCGTCCCGGGGGCCGCGGTAGTCGAACAGCACCTGCTGGATCTCCCGCACGACGTCGCGGTACTCGTGCGCTCTCACGATGCCCTCGGGCTCCCGTCCCGCGAGGTTCACGAAGACCTTCCCCAGTCCCATCGAGTAGGCCGTCGTCCGCTCCCAGTCGACGTAGTGGAGCAGTCGCCCCCTGCCGCCCTTGATGGCCTCGGCCGGGGTCATGCCGTCGCGCAGGGTCAGCAGGCCTGCTTCGTGCAGCAGGTTGTTCAGGTTCACGCCCCAGCGGAACGACTGCATGCCGTGGTCGGAGAACACGAGCAACAGGCAGTCGTCACCGAACGCGCCGGCCTGCACGCGGTCGAGCACGTCGCCCACGATGCGATCGGCCGCGCGGTAGGAGTGCTCGATCGCGTCGCGCAACGCGAAGCGCTGTCCCCAGGCCTGCACCTCGCTGGCCGCCGACTCGGGGTCGTGCAGCGGATGCCCGGCGTCGCGGTCCTTGAAGAACATGTGGCCCACGCGATCGGGTGATGAGAACGACTGGTAGTACACCTCCCAATCGTCCTGGGAGAGCCCCCAGTCGAGCAGGGCGCGTCGGTCTCGCTGCACCAGTTCGATGTGGTCGAAGAACGCCTGAGGAGAGAGGTGACTGTCATCCTGGTCCTTGAGCGGGTTGGTCAGCGCAGCCCACCCCAGCGTGTCGAACGGCTTGCCGAGGCCGTGTGCGATTTCGGCCGCGAACTCCGCAGGCGCCGAGATCGGTGACCACGGCGGCGGCTGATGGGGATCGACACTGATGGCCGGCACGAGGAGCCGCACATCCTCCTCGTCGCATTGAGCGAGGTGGAAACGCACGACACCATGCACCTCCAGTCCCTGATCCAGCGCGAACGACAACGGAACGAGTTCGCTCCAGCCACCCAGCTCGACCTCCACGGACGCCTGTTCGACACGGACAGTGACCCGCTGGGCCTGCATGTCCACGTCGACCGAGAACGGGGCCTCCGCCTTGCCGCGCCCCTCGACCGTCCAATCACGGGGCCCCTCGAGGGTCGCGCCGGCCCGAGAGCAGGCGCGTGTGCGGACCTTCCCGATCGGGAGGCGACGTCGCTCCCACCTGGATGCCCATGGTGCGCACGCCGATACGATCGAGGTGCGCCCACCAGTGCGTCGCCTGCATGGGGCTGATCGTGTAGGGCACCGAGCGCACGACGCCGTCGAGCTCCATCTCGATCTCCGTCGGGAACCCCAGCATGGGCTGCGGTATCGGACGACCCTGCATGAAGCGCCGACTCACGAATCCGGGCACACCCGTCTTGCCCGGGTTGCAACCGGTGTTGAGCACAGCCCAGGTCGCGGGCGACTGCGCCGGCTGACAGGGCGTGAGACCGTGCAGACCGGAAAGGCGCGCGAGGTTCGGCAGCACGCCGGCCTGCATGAACTCGAGCGTGAGTCCGTGGTCCAGCCCGTCGAACGCGAGCAGGATCGTCCTGGGTCGCGCGTCCGTCGCATCCCCGACGACGTCCTGTTCAGGCGCAGGATCCTGGGCCCCAGTCGAGCCAACGAGCGACAACGCGAAGACGCAGCCGACACACACGCGGATGAACGTACGCATACTCTCCCCCTTCTCTCTCCCGGAGCATCACCTCCGACTGGACGTGTCCATCAGCGACACGGCGGCTCCGGCTCACAGGAAGTTCACCGTGCACCGCCCAGCATAACCCGAGCCGCGCAGACCCGTGCGTTGCCCGAATCACGGCACCAGCAGGCGCAGCTTGGTGATGCGGCCGTGGCGGTTCCAGTCCATCACGTAGAGATTGCCGGCGGCGTCCCAGGCGGCGGAGTGCGGGGCGAGGAACTCGCCGTCGAGCCAGTCGTCGCGGGACACGCCGTTGTTGGCGCGGCGTGCGGGGTCGGGGTTGTCGCCGAGGTGCGCGACGAGTGAGTCGTCGCCGTCGAGGATCGTGACGCGACCGGCCAGGTCGGGCACCACGAGGTACTCGCCCCGCTGCTGGATCTTGCACGGCCGTCGCAGCATGCCCTCGATCACGCCGAGCGGTTCGCCCTGCAGGTCGAAGCGTTGCAGGCGGTGGTTCTCGCGGTCGGCCACGAGCAGCGTGGGCTCGCCGCCACGCGTGTCGATCCAGACTCCGTGCGGCGTCTGGAACCGTCCCGGCTCGCTGCCCGGGCCGCCGATCGCCCGGACCCAGCGGCGCTCGGCGTCGTACTGGTGCACCCAGTGCTGTCCGTAACCGTCGGCGACGAAGAACCCGCCGTCGGGCGCGACGGCGATGCTCGTGGGCCGGAACTGTTCGGCGCTCTCGTACTTGCCCGACTCCTCCGGGTAGCCCATGCGCCAGACGATCTCGCCCATCAGTGTGGCCTTGACGAACTCGTGCCGCCCGAAGTGCACGAAGTACAGGAACTCCGCGCCCTCCTGCTCCACGAGCTGCATGCCGTGCAGGCCGTCGGCGAACTCGGCGCCCCACGAGCGCACGAAGCGGCCGTCGGAATCGAAGACCATGATCGCCTGCTCGGTGTCCGTGTTCAGGTGCAGGTTGCCGGCCCGGTCGATGACGATCTCGCCGTGCGTGTTGCCCAGTTCGCTCTGCCCCTCCGGGAGTTGCAGCCAATCGGGCACCCACTCGTAGCGGTGCGCGCCCATGCCGAGTTGCGGGCCGATCCTCGTGAGCGGATACGCCGCGGGGTCGGCGCGAAAGGTCGACGGGCAGTTGGGACAGCAGAACGCGACGACGTCGTCCCCGTGTTCGATGTTGATCAGGGCGTCGACCGGGCTGCCGCTGACGGGGCAGAACGCGTTGACCGCCGGCCGCGGCTCGCTCAGCTCGGGTGCGGGCTCGGTCTCGAGCGCATCGGCGAAGAGGTCGCGGCCGTCCTCGACGAACAGGCCGGGGCGCGCGGCACGCAACAGCGCCACGTCCTGCGCGCTCAGAGCCGTGCCCCAGACGAAGACACGCTGCAGGGCGGGCAGCGCGGCGAGCGTCTCGACCGCCGCCCCGTCGACCGCGGTCCCGTTGAGGTCGAGCGTCGCCAGGCGTGGGTTGGTCCGCAGCTCGCCGAGGTGCGTGGCGGTCACGGCGGTGCCGGAGAGATCGAGGCGGGTCAGCTCGCGCAGCGTCGCGAGGGCGCCGAGCGCCCCGTCCGTGACCTCCGTGCCGCGCAGGGAGAGTTCGCCGATGGCGGGGCCCAGGTTCGCCACGAGCTGCCGAACGTCCTCGTCGCTGGTCGCGGGTGCCGCCCGGTAGTCGATCCACAGCAGACCGGTGGCCGGGTCGGCGCTCTCCACGTGCACCTGCTCGGCGCGCAGCCCCGCGATGACCGCCTGGCGTTCGGCGGTGAGGACTGCTCCCGCGGCGGAAGCGCCAACACCCCCGTCGTCCGCGTCGTTGTCCGGCGTCGCTGCGTCGTCACCACCCGGGTGCGCCGCGGCTTGCTCGGCCTCGTCGCGGTGCATCGCGAGCAGATCGGCTGCGGCCGGGGTGACGGCGAGATCCGGAAGCGCGGCGGCCGGCTCGGCGGGCGTCTCGTTCGCCAGCAACTCGGCCGTGACGGCCGCGGACCCGCTCGCGCTCGCCGCGAACTCGAGCAGTTCGGACGGAGCCTCGGGCAGACCGGCGCCGACCCAGGCGACGACGGCGTCCAGCTCTTCGGCGGTGAGCTGGCGCTTGGACTCAGGCGGCATGTGCTCATCGTCGTCGGGCGGCAGACGCAGGCGACGGACGAGTTCGCTGGCCTCGACGTCGCCCGGCACGACGACGACTCGCCCGCCGCGCGCGCCGGCGAGGATCGCCGCGTGTTCGTGCAACTTCAGACCGGCCTTGGCCTTGGTCGCGCCGTGGCACGCAGCGCAGCGATCCGCCAGCAGCCCTTGCGCCCGCGCCGCGAGCCGCTGCTCGGCGCTCCACGCACTCGCGGCCTGCGTGCTCGAGGGACTCGCTGCGCCCTGCACTCCCGCTGCGCTCTGCACTCCCGCCGCGCCCGCCGCTTCAGGCGTACCCGACCCAGCCGGCGTGCGGGCAGCGCCGAGCGTGTCCGGCGCCAGCGGCATGCGCGGGGCCGCCTCGCGCTCACTGCGACGCAGCGGTTCGAGCAGGAAGCCCTTGCCGTGGGTCATGCTGGCACCGTGGTGCCCGGTGAACCCGATCAGCACGGCGCCCGCGATCAGCGCCCAACCATAGAGCCGGCGTCGACCGGTCCAGGCCGCCAGGGCCACGACCGCACCCACCCCCGCCGTGGCCAGACCGAGGTTCTCGTGCAGTTCGAGCAGCTCGCCCCCGTAGTCCGGCTGCTCCCCGAGGAACCAGCCGCTGCCCGCGGCCAGCGCGGCCGACGCCGCGAACAGCCCGGCGAGCAACCCGCGCGTCGACCCCTCGGGGGGCCGCCGCCGCACGAGCGCCCAGGTCTCCAGCAGCAGCAGCGACGCGAGCACGCCGAAGGGCACGTGCAACACCATCGGGTGCGCGCGCGCGAACACCTCGAGCCAGACGGGATCCGAGAAGTCAGGCATCAGACGATCAACTCGCGGCGCACGTTGCCGAACACGTCGGTCAGGCGGTGGTCGCGCCCCTCGTGGCGGAAGGTCAGCCGCTGGTGGTCGATGCCCAGCAGGTGCAGCAGCGTGGCGTGGAGATCGTGCACGTCGACCGGGTCTCGCGTGATGTTGTAGGAGTAGTCGTCGGTCTCGCCGAAGACGATACCGGGTTGCACGCCGCCGCCCGCCAGCCACAGGCTGAAGCAGCGCGGATGATGGTCGCGACCGTAGTTCTCCTGGGTCAGCGTGCCCTGGCTGTACACGGTGCGGCCGAACTCACCGCCCCAGATGACGAGCGTGTCGTCGAGCAGCCCGCGGCGCTTGAGGTCGGCCACCAGCGCCGCCTGGGGCTGGTCGACCGCATTGCACTGGTCACGGATCTCCTTGGGCAGGTTGTTGTGCGCGTCCCAACCGCGCATGTAGAGCTGGATGAAACGCACGCCGCGCTCGGCCAGGCGCCGCGCGAGCAGGCAGTTGGCGGCGAAGCTGCCCGGCGTGTGCACGTCGTCGCCGTACATCGCGAGGGTTGCGGCGCTCTCGTCGGAGAAGTCCACCAGGTCGGGCACCGACATCTGCATGCGGTAGGCCATCTCGGCCTGGGCGACACGCGCGCGGATCGACGGGTCGAGGCTGCGCGCCATCTCGGCTTCGTTCAGCTCGCCCACCAGGTCGAGCATGCGCCGGCGGTCGGCGCGACTCACACCGGGCGGATCGTCCAGGTAGAGCACCGGATCGCCCGACGAGCGCAGTCGCGCGCCCTGGTGCTCGCCCGGCAGGAAACCGCTGCCCCAGAAGCGCGACGACAGCGCCTGCATGTTGCCCAACCCCTGGCTGATGAGCACCACGAAGGCCGGCAGGTTGTCGTTGCTGCTGCCCAGGCCGTAGCTCATCCAGCTCCCGAACGACGCGCGGCCGGGCTGCTGGCTGCCGGTCTGGAAGAAGGTGATCGCCGGCTCGTGGTTGATCGCCTCGGTGTGCATCGAGCGCACGATGCACAGGTCGCGACTGAGTCGCGCGGTGTGCGGCATCAGCTCGCTGATCCACGCGCCGTCCTGGTTGTTGGGGTAGCGACTGAAGCGGAAGATCGACGGCGCGACGGGGAAACGCTCCTGCTCACTGGTCATGCCCGTGAGGCGCTGGCCCTGGCGGATCGAGTCGGGCAGGTCTTCGTTGAAGCGCGCGCGCAGGCCGGGCTTGTAGTCGAACAGGTCGATCTGGCTCGGGGCACCCTCCATGTGCATGTAGATCACGCGCCGGGCGCGCGGCGTGTGGTGCACGCCGGTGGCGCCGCGTTCGCCGTCGGAGGAGCTGTCCCCGCCGCCCGCGAGCGCGGTGAGCGGACGGGCGCCGCCGAGCAGCGTGCTCAGCGCCACACCGCCCAGGCCCGCGGCACCGGCGCGGAAGAAGCGCCGGCGCGTCAGGTCGAGGCGGTGCTCTTGGCGAGGGTCCATGGGAGCTGATCTCTCGGGAGAAGACGGTGTCGTGCCCGACGGTGTCGCGGCACGGGCGGGCAATCAGTCCTGGGTCAGGGTCTCGTGCAGGTTGAGGACGGCGTTGGCGAGCAGCGTCCAGGCGGCGAGTTCGGAAGCCGCGTGATCGGCGGAGGGAGCAGCCTCACCCACGGCGAGCAGCTGCTCGGCCGCATCGGGTTCGGCCACGAAGCGGGCGCGGAAGTCGTCCAGGGCTGCCGTCAACCTGGCCAGCTCGGTCGGTTCGGGCGCGCGCCCCGTGCAGGTGCGCATGATCCACTCGACGCGCGCCTCGTCGTCGTGACCGGGGACGGGCGTCATGCCATCGCCCGTCGAGGCAGCCTGCGGCGAACGACTACCGCCGGGCCGATCGAGTGCGCGCTCGGCCAGCTTGCGCGCCGCTTCCACGAACTGCTCGTCGTTCCACAGCGCCAGCGCCTGCAGCGGAGTGTTCGTGACCTGGCGTTGGATCACGCACGACTCGCGCGTGGGCGCATCGAGCAACATCAGCGCCGGCGGCGGCACGGCTCGCTTCCAGTAGGTGTAGATGCTGCGCCGCCACAGGTCCTCGCCTTCGCCGCGCATGAAGTTGCGCGTGTTCGAGGCCAGCATGGACACCTCGGCCCACAGCCCCTCGGGCTGGTAGGGCTTCACCGACGGGCCGCCGAAGCGCTCCACGAGCAGACCCGACGTGTACAGGGCCAGATCGCGGATCTGTTCGGCGCCGAGCCGACGACGGGGATAACGCGCGAGCAACTCGTTGTCGGGGTCGAGGGCCACGAGGTCCTCGCGCACCACCGACGCCTGGCGGTAGGTGGCACTCGTCACGAGGCGTCGCAAGAGTGCGCGCACGTCCCAACCCGACTCGCGGAAGTCGACGGCGAGGCGATCGAGCAGCTCGGGGTGCGTGGGCCAGCTGCCCTGCAGGCCGAAGTCCTCCGCGCTGCGCACGAGCCCCGCGCCGAACACGAGCGCCCACAGGCGGTTCACGCTGACGCGGGCGAGCAGCGGGTTTTCCGGGGCGACCAGCCATTGCGCCAGGCCCAGTCGGTTGGAAGGCGCGCCCTCGGGCAACGGCGGCAGGAACGCCGGCGTGCCCCGTTGCACCTGCCGGTCTTCGTCGGGGTGGTCGTACTGACCGCGGTCGAGCACGAAGGTCGGGCGAGGTTCGGACAGCTCCTGCATCACCATCGTCGCCGGCACATCGGTCTCGAGCCCGACCCGTTCGTCGCGCGCCGCGGTGCGGGCGTCGTCGAGCTCGCGGTAGCCAGCGAAGCGCGTGCGGCGCCAGGCGAGCTGGAAGTCCTCGCGCTGTTCCTCGGTCACGGCGTCGTCGGGCAACAGCGCCGCGCCGAGTTCGCCGGCCAGCACATCGTCGGGCTGCAGCGCCTGCCACGCGAACGCGGTCGGCCCGCCGGTGTTGACGACCTTGAGCACGACCGCGTTGAGGCCCGGGTGCAGGGCGATCGTCGTGCGATCCTGATCCAGCGCCGGCCCCCGGTCCACGGGGTTCTCGAACACCAGCTCGCCGTCGTGGAAGAGCATCACGCCATCGTCGCTGCCGAGCGCCAGCTCCAGCTCGCGCGCGTCCGGCGACCAGATCGTGCGGCCCACGTAGGTGACGCCGAGCGCATCACCGAGCGCCGAGACCTGCCCGTCGGCGAGCGCGCCGTCGAACGACCACTGCCTGCGCGTCGGTCCGAAGCGCGCGTCGCGATCGATCGTCGCGCCCAGCTCGGGGCCGAAGCTCGTGTCGTAGTGCGTCGCGCCGCCCACGTCGGTGGAGAAGGGCCCGGCGCGCCACCAGCGGCCGAGCGACGGCGCCAGGGCGCTCGCGTCGGCGAGCGGCGACACGCGGAACCGGATGCGCCCCAGGGAGTGTTCGGCGTAGGGCGAACGGAAGGCGATGCGCACGCGCAGCTCGCTGCCGCCGACTTCGCCGAACGGTTCGGCGCTGAGCAGCAGCAGGTTGCGCGGCCCGGCGTTGTCGTTGCCGTCCACCGCCCAGCCCAGGGCGTGGTCGTCGTCGAGCACGCGGGTGGGCTCGTGGTCGAAGTTCGTCTGGGTGTGATCCGACCAGGCCCACATCAGCGGCACCGGGCGCCAAGCGTCCTCGCCGCCGGAACCCACCGAGCGCACGTCCAGCCGCAACGTGGAGATGACCGCGTTGCCGTGGCTCGCGCGCCCCGCCCCCGCCTGCCCCGGCACCGACAGCGCCTCGAGCAGCAGCAGGCGCAATCCGTCGGCCTGCGTGGCGAGCACGATCTCGTAGTCCTCCTGCTGCGGGTGCAGCCCCTCGGCCAGGAGCGCGCCGTCGTCCTGGAGCACGAGCCGTGTGAGCGCTTCGCTCGACCGGGCCTCGACGACCCGTGGCGTGGTCCAGGCGAGACCCGCGCGTGCCGCGGTCTGCTCGCGGAACTCGCGGCGCTCGTCGTCCTCGCCCGGGATCGGTTCGTCGAGCTGGCGGCTCAGCTCCTCGATGTGCGCCTCCAGCTCGTCGAGCTGTACGCGCTGCTCGGGCGAGGGCACGGCCAGGAACGGCTCGTAGGCGCGGTTTGCATCGGGCGTCTGGCTGTACAGGCCCGGCTCGTCGACGCTGTTGAAGTACGCGAGCAGACCGTAGTAGTCGCTCTGCGTGATCGGGTCGAACTTGTGGTCGTGGCAGCGGGCGCAGCCGGCGGTGAGCCCGAGGAACACCGAGCTCACGGTGTTGACCCGGTCGACGGCGTACTCCACGAGGTACTCCTCGGGGATGGCGCCGCCCTCGTCGGTGGTGACGTGGTTGCGGTTGAAGCCGCTGGCCACGCGCTGGGCCTCGGTCGCGTCCGGCAACAGGTCGCCGGCGAGCTGCTCGGTGACGAACTGGTCGAAGGGCGTGTTGTCGCGCAACGACACGAGCAACTGATCGCGCCAGAGCCACATCTGCCGGCCATTGTCGGTGTGGATCCCGCTCGTGTCGGCGTAGCGGGCCGCATCGAGCCACGACACGGCGAAGTGCTCGGCCACGCGCGAGCGGTACGGCTCCTGGGTGAGCAGGCGGTCCACGAGGGCCTCGTACGCGGCGCCGCTCACGGCGAGGGTGGCGACCTGCGCTGCCTCGCCGCCCGCTGTCGTGACGTTCGATGTCGTGACGTTCGATGTCGTGGCGTCGGCCGCGCAGGCTGCGAGGAAGGCATCGAGCTCCTCGGTGCTGGGCGGCAGGCCGGTGAGGTCGAGGAACACACGGCGCGCAAGGGCAGCGGGGTCCGCCGCCGGCGACGGGGCGACGCCCGCAGCCTGCATGCGCGCGAGCGTGAACGCGTCGAGTTCGTCGCGCAGCCACGACGGGTCGGCCACCGCCGGGAGCGACGCGGCGCGCGGGGCCACGAACGACCAGTGCGATTCGTAGGGCGCACCCTGCTCGATCCAGCTTGCGATGGCGGCGCGGTCCGCCTCGGTCAGGGCGCGCTTCTTCGCCCCCGGCGGCGGCATGATGACGTCGGGATCGTCACTGGTGATGCGCGCCCAGACCTCACTCGCGGCGAGGTCGCCGGGCACGATGGCTGCGTAGCCACCACGGTCCGCCGTCGCCAACTCCGCCGCGTCGAGGCGCAGATCCGCCATCCGCGAGGACGCATCGCCCCCGTGGCACTGGAAGCAGCGGTCGGACAGCAGCGGGCGGATGTCGCGCCCGAAGCGCACGTCGCCGACGACGGGCGCGATGTCGTCCTCGTTGCCCGCCGCGATGGCTGCGGGGCGTGGTTGCGAGGCGGGCTGAGCCACCACCTCCCCACCGTGCAGTGCCCCGAGCGTCGCACCGAAGATCGTCGCCAGCACGACGGACACGAGCGGGCGACCGCCGCGCGCAGCCGAGAGCGACCTCGGCTCTGCAGAGAAGGCTGTCCGACGACGATTCACCAGCACCGCTCCGAGCCGTCCGACGATCCGCTCCGCCCCGACGCCCGGACCCGCGCCCGGGACACGCCCGTCGGGTCAGGACGTCGACGAGGCCCGAGCTTACCCGCCCCGCCACGGGATGGGGAGCTGAGCGCGACGCAGCACCGATTCTCTAGGGCACTCGGCCCGCGACCGCACTCCGCGTCGTCGATCTGCGGATGGCCGTTTGCACTCGGCCCCGCCCGAGCGACCTGGACTCATCCGGCCTGTCTCAAGGCGTGACCGCTCGGACCCCGTTGCTTGCTGTGAAGCCGACGGGCCCGGTTGCGTCGGTGACCCAGTACTGGAACCAGGCCTCGAGCCCCGACGGCGCACCGAGGGGCCATGGGCCGCCGATCGTGACCTTGCCGTCGAAGCTCGCCGTCTGGAACAGAATCAGGTCGGGGTTCGGGATGAGGGTGCCGCCCTTGAACGGGGCCGAGAGCAGCGACACTCCCACGATCAGCGCGCACTGTCCGAAGGACGGCGCACCTTGCAGCGAGAGTTGGATCGGCGTGCACGGCACGAGCGTTCCCGTGCCCGTCAGCGACGGCGCCGGTGCGGCTCCCCCCAATGAGCCACCCAGGTCGCTCCAGGCCTCGGGTGCATCGAGCAGCACGAGCGCGGTGGGTCGCGAGAGGGGCAGCACGGTGGCGGCGTTCGTCCCGTCGTAGTCGACGCATTCGATGGCACCCCACTCGGTCCAGTAGACGCGCTGGTCGATCGGGTCGACGGCGATCTGGCTGAAATTGATTCCCACCGGGAAGGCGTGCATGAGGCTGACTCCGCTGCCGTCGAGATCGGCCTTGCGGACGCCGGCGGGCACGAGCCAGTACATCGTCCCCGCGAGCAGGTCGAGCGCGATCCCCCGGATATCGGACTGGCCGCTCACCAAGGACACGGCGCCCCCGGCCGGAGTGGAGCCATCCATGTTGGCGCGGAAGATCCGCCCTTGGCACGGGTCGGTCCAGTACATGTGACCGTTCGCAACGTCGAGCGCCAACGTGAGCGGAATGAAGCAGGGCGGCGGCGGCATCGTGTACACGACCGTCGACGCTCCTCCGTCGACGGAAACCCTGCGAATGACGTCGTCGGCCCGGTCCATCCAGTAGAGCTGCTGAGCACCCGCATCGAGTGCCAGACCACGCGGTTCCGACGAGGACGCGATGGTCTGCTGGTCACCGCCGACGAGGTCGCACGAGCGCACCTCGTTGACTCCGTCCGACACGTAGTACATCCGGCCCCCGGGCAGATCGATCTCCAGGTGCAGAGGTAGCGGGAAGTTGCCAACGCTCTTCTGCACCGCGCCACCGCCGTCGGGATCCGCGATCCACAGGCTGTCGTCATCGTGCTCGAGGACGAAGATGTGCTCAAAGCTCGCTTGCAATGCCCATGCCGGCGCAGCACCGACGACCGATGCCACCACGCACGACGCCCACACCATGCCGTATCGCATGTCCCTCTCCCTTTCGTCCATGCGCCGCGAACGACGCGCGCAAACCCGGGCGCGGCACAACGCTCCCGCCCTTCTCCTCAGGCAGCATATCACGCACCCACAAGACGTCCCGTGCGCGGGGTGCGGCCTCAGCGGAACGCCCGCGGCAGCTGAGCACTCTGGAGGGGCTGCGGATGTCGTGTATCGTCTTGGCCACGTTCCAGATCCTCGGGAGACTCGGGCATGAACCGCACGACCATGTTGGACGTCATCGGGGCGCAGGCGACCCAGCCGACGCGAAGCGCTGCCCTGCTCGTGCTCGGCCTACTGGCGACGACATCGCCGCTGCTCTTCGCGCAGGAGCAGGCGCAGGCACAAGCGCCGCAGACGTTCTCCGTCAGCGATACGTGCGCGCCGGTCCGGCCGAAGGTGTTGCCGGACAGCCTCCCTTCCGAGCAGTTCGCGATCGACCTGACATCCGTCGGGCGCATCGAGCTGCCGCCGCTGGAGGCGGCCATGCTCGCGGCCGAAGACGAGGCCAGCCCGCGCGCGAATCGGACCGTGCGCTACGGCGTGGGCCGCGACGTCGTGGTGGGCCTGGACGACGGGACCTGGTCCTACCGTCCGCCGAACGTGTTCCACTGGGCCGTCGACATCAGCAGTCCGGGTGCGATCGGCATGCGACTGCGCCTCGACCTGGATCTGCCTGCGAAGTCGTCGCTCGTCGTCTACTCGCCGTCGGACCCCACGCGAGTGCACGGGCCGTACACGAACCGCGGGCCGTTCGATGACGGGCAGATCTGGACGCCCACGACGTTCGGCGACGCGGTTCGCGTCGAGTTCATCACCTCGGCCGCGCTGCCCCCCGACTCCCGCGACCCGCCGTTCCGCGTCGACCGCCTGCAGCACATCTACCTCGATCCGTTCGCGGCCGGCGCGCCGTCACCCCAGGACGGCGCCTGCTACAACGACGTGACCTGCTCCAGCGCTTGGGCATCCACCGCGGCCGCGGTGGCGGGCATCGGCTTCATCCAGGGCGACTCGCTCTTCTGCACGGGCCAGTTGCTCAACTCGCAGGCCGGCGACCTGACGCCCTACCTGCTGACGGCCAACCACTGCATCGGCGACAGCTCGACCGCGCAGAGCACCGAGATCTACTGGCTCTACCAGAGCTCGACCTGCAACGGCGCGCCGCCGTCGCTCGCTTCCGTGCCGCAGTCCGCCGTGACGACGCTGCTGGCGACGAAGGCGGGCATCGGCACCTACGACTTCTCGCTGCTCATGGTCGAGGGCGGATTGCCCGGCGGCCTCTCCTGGGCGGGCTGGAACGCCGGCGCGATCGCCAACGGCACCGACGTGACCGGCGTGCACCACCCGAGCGGGATCGCCAAGAAGATCAGCTTCGGTGACAAGATCGCGATCGGCGACCCCGACCTGGTCCAGGTCGGCTGGTACGACGGGCCGACGGCGCCCGGCTCGTCCGGGTCGGGCCTGTTCGTCTCGTCGACGCAGCAGCTCATCGGCCAGCTCTCGACCGGAGCTTCGGAGTGCGGGCTGATCGGCAGCGGCTGGCCGGACCAGTACGGCGCCTTCTCCAAGACCTACAACGACATCTCGTCGCTGCTGGCGGGCGGCAGCGACGACGGGTTCGAGAACAACGACACGTGCGCGGCGGCGGTCTCCGTCGGCGACGGCACGGCGAGCAACCTGGTCGTCAAGAGCACCGACGAGGACTGGTACAGCATCACGCTGCCGGCCGGGAACCAGCTCGACGTGAACCTCGCGTTCACCCACGCGTACGGCGACATCGACATGAAGCTGTTCAACGCCTGCGGCGGCACGCAGCTCGCGATCGCCGAGTCGGCCACGAACAACGAGGCGCTCTCGTACGTGAACACGAGCGGGTCGCAGCAGACCCTGCGGTTGCAGGTCTTCCTGTACAGCGACACCCGCAACGGCTACGCGCTGACGATCAGCGGCACCACCGGCGGCGGCGGCGTTGCCAACGACGACTGCTCGGATGCGATCGTGGTGGGCGAGGGCGTGATCGCCTTCGACACGACGGGCGCCACCACCGACGGCCCCAACGAACCGGGCCTGTGCAACTTCTTCAGCTACACCCAGGTCGGCGCGGACATCTGGTATCGCTACGTCCCCGGCTGCACGGGCAACGCCACGATCGACCTGTGCGCGAGCAGCTACGACACGAAGCTGGCCGTCTACCAGGGAGCATCCTGCCCGGGTTCGTCCTCGGCCGACGCGTGCAACGACGACGCGTGCGGCCCGGGTGACGGGCTGCAATCGCAGGTCGTGCTCCCGGTCGTCGCCGGCAGTAGCTACCTGATCCGCATCGGCGGCTACGACGGAGCGACCGGCAGCGGAGTGCTCTCGATCTCCTGTGACGGCGGCGGCCCCGCGTGCCAGCCGAGCGTCGGCTTCCAGGGCCCGGGCACGGCCACACTCAGCGTGTGCGGCAACACGAGCACCGGCGGCCTGGCCACCTTCGACCTCCAGGGTGCACCACCCAACGTGCTGGCCTACCTGGTCTACTCGGTGTCGAACACCGGCGCGCCCTTCGCAGGCGGCACGCTGCTCCCCTTCCCGAACTACTTCCTGCTGGACTTCACCACCAACGGCTCGGGCGCAGTCACCTTCAACATCAACGGCGGCGGCGGCCCGATCACCTTCTACGCCCAGTACGCGATCAGGGTCAACGCGAGCTCGTGGTGGCTGTCGAACGCGGTGGCGGTGACGTTGGGTCCGTAGGGTCGGGGCCTCTCACTGCCGGTCAGCCGTGACCGCGGACGCGCCTCTGCGCACGGGCCGCGCGGCGTCTCGTGGACGCCGTCGAAAGGGATGAGCGCACACCGACATAGACGTTGCCGGCCAACCAGAGAACCAGGCTGACGACTGACCAGAACACGACGAGGAGCCACAAGAAGCCGAAGCCCCCGCCTCCGATCACCAGGACCCCGGCGAACGCAAGCCAGAAGAGCTCGCTCTTGCCGCGCTTCAGCGCATGCAACAGGTCCGCCTTGGAGCGCTCGGCGCGTCGGGTCAGGGCTTGCGGCGGAAGGTGAAGTTGAACAGTCCCGTCTTGTTCACGCCGATGCCGGTCTGGAACAACTGACCGCGCGAGAAGCGTCGTGAGTAGTCTCCGGTGGCGCCGGTGATCGCCCGGGCGAAGGGGACGTCCAGGTCGATCAGTTCCTTGCCGTCGCTCACGACGGTGCCCGTGCCGAAGTGCTCGTCGTCGACGTCGTAGATCTGCGTCGTCACCACGAAGGGGCCGGTCTTCGTCGGCAGGCCGTCGCCGATGAACCAGCCCCGGCAGGTCCACTCCCCGATCACGGCGTCCGGGAACTCGGGCTGACCGTCTGCGAGCAGACCGCTGTCGACGCCGTGTTCATCGAACGTCCCGCCAGGGTAGATGACGCCCTGGACCACGAACGACGCGCCGTACGCGGGCCCGTCGGGGGTCGACGGTCCCTGGAACACGAACGAGTTCGCGTCGCAAGCCACGTCGATGCCGACGTTCTGGAAGCGTTTGCCCGGGGCGCCCGACGCCCCGAGCGCCAGCGCGCTCACCCCCACGATGAAGAGCACGATCGAGACCTGCTTCGTCCGCCCCGTCCACATGTTGCTTACTCCCGTTGCAGACCCGCCAAGCCCCTTCGACGCACATCGAGGTACGGCACGGCGGGTGTCTCTTGTGCGTAGCCTAATCGATCCCGATCGACCGTCGCGACAGGCCTGTCGCCCAGCTCCTCAACGCCGATGGCATGACCACAACGACGGACCCTGGACAGGGTCCACCCAGGTCACGGGGTGGTCCCGCTGATCGCGTTGCTCGCAGAGAAGCCCACCGGCCCGGCCGGGTCGATGACCCAGTACTGGTAGTACGTGGTGAAGCCGCTGGGGATACCGGCGGGCCAGGTGCTGTTGATGATGATCTCGCCCAACGGGCCGGTCGGCAGCGCCAGCGGGAAGCCGGCGAGATCGAGATTGGGAACCAGGACACCACCCTTGAAGGGCGCGTCGAGCTGCGTGAGTCCGGCGATGAAGAAAGCCGTCGTGTTGTCGAGCGCACTCGTCAGGCTGAGCGTCACGGGGTCGTCGGCGAGCAGCGTGCCTTCACCGACGAGCAGCGGCGCGCCGTTCGTGCCGGCCAACGAGTTGCCCAGGTCCGCCCACGGGCTCGTGAACACGAACATCGCCGTATCGAAGTCGGAGAGGCCGGTGGAATCCGTCGCGCGCAGCCCGAAGCCGTAGACGAGGCCCTCGACCGGTACACCGAGCAGCGGGATGTACTCGTTGGGTTGGATCACCAGCACCGGATCCGCACCCGGCGCGCCGCCCGTCGTGGAGAAGTCGAAGTTCCCATCGTCGTCCAGGTCCCACTCGAAGGTCTCGATGAAGTCGCCGGCGTCCGGGTCGGAGGATCCCGAGGCGTCGAGAGTGATCGCGCCTCCCGTCACGAAGAAGGAGAAGTCGCCGGCATCGGCGACGGGCGGCGACTGCGCTGCAACTCCGGCACCGAGGACCGGGAACACGAGCAGGCTCGCGATGACGGTCGAGCATGGCGACCGTCGGGCTCCAAAGCAGACCGTGGGCATCGGGGACACTCCGCAGGTGATCGTCTCGTGACGGAGCGATTCTACGGGCAACTCGGCGCGCTGTGGCGATCGCGATCAGGAGCAAGTCACCCGCGTGACCGCCGGAACCGCAGCGCCGGCAGAGCCACGCGGGCGTTGCAAGCTGCAAGACGACCGGGTTGCTTGGGCACAACCCGGCCGTCGAACGTCATACACCCCAAGACGGAAGCCGCTTCCACCTGGTCAGGATCCCCGGAGGGGAGCGTGCCAGCTGTTCAATACCGCGAGCGCGGCAGCGTCCCGGCTGTCGAAGTAGGCAGCGAAGCGTAGCTGGACTTCCTCGAGTCCGCTCCAGTCGATGTCCTTGTTGTAGGCGACCCCCCGGTCCTGCGCCTCCTCGACCTTCAGCTCCCACGTCGTGTGCGGGCTGTAGCCGATGTCCTTCCAGTCCGACATGAGGGGCTGCTTGATCGCCCCCGGGTAGTCGTAGTCGGGTTCCGAGGTCGCGTCGTCGAGCTTGTACGTGCACTGGACCGTGCGCGGGGCGAGGGAGAACTGTCGGACGCCGCGGTCCCTCGCGACGTACTTGCAGACCCCCGGGTGACGGAGGACGCAGCGGAACTCCGACCCCCGTGCCACGGTCGCGCCCTTGAGGAAGATGCGCGCTCGGATCAGCCGCAAGTGGAAGAAGAGTTCGTTCGGGTCGGGTGCCAGCGTCAGCAGCATCCGGCCGGTCTCGATCAACCGGCGGAACTCGCGCGCGTGATCCTTCTTCGACCACACGTGGGGCACGGCCGAGAAGTCCTTCTGTGGAGGCGCCTGGGTGGTGTTGAGGCGGTCCTCGATGAGTTCCCACAGCGGCCGGTGCAGTCCGTCCCTCAGCCGTTGGACGGACAGGTCACCCGGGATCCGCGGGAGCTCGTAGTCCAACAACGTCCAGATCCGATACGCCGCCGCCTCGTCGACGATCCGGTCGAACGCCGTGCTGGTGGCGACGCGGTAGTTCTCGATGAGAGCCAGTCGCGCATCGTCTCCGCGGGACTCGAAGTCCAGCTCGTCGTGGATCTCGGTCAGCTCGTCGCGGTTGTTCTCGTAGTTCCGCAGCTGGAAGGACAGCTCGCGTTCGTCCGCCTGCAGCTTCGAGAGCTGGTCCACCAGGTCGAGTCTCGAGTTCCCCATGTCGAAGAGGTCCGACATCATCCGCTGCCACTCGCGCGCCTCGGCGAAGTCGTTGAGGAAGGCGTAGATGAAGGCCGAGAACTCGTTGCGCTGCTTAGCGAGCTCGACGCGCTTGGGCTCCGTCAGGATGAAGTACGCCTCGAGATCGACGGCGTCGAAGCGTTGCATCTCCCCGGATGACTTGCGCATGCTCGCCAGCGCGAGGTACTTCGCCAGCGCGTCGATGCCGGCCTTGAACAGGCCGAACGCCTTGTTCACCAGATCCGTGTTCGCGCCCGCTGCGTTCGTGTAGGTCTTGTCGAACGCCGTCTTGAAGGCCGCCTCCCACACATCGTCGTGGTGGATGCCCGAGCCGCTGTCACGTGCGAGCGTTTCCGAGAACTCCTTCTCGTACGCCTCCTGACGGGCGGCGGCGACCTTCTGCATCCCTCCGGCCAGGGCGCTGACGGCACCGGCGATCGACAGGGCCATCGACACGTACTGGAGCAGCTCGCCCCAGGTCAGCTCGGCTTCCCGCGCGATCTTCATGTCGATCGCCTGCTGGAGATCTTCGGGCATGTTCTCCAACTGGTGGACGTAGTCGGCCATGTCGGACTGCAGGTCACCGATCGCCTTCTTGATCCTGAGCTGATCGTCCTGCTTGGCCGCCAGGTCACCCCGCAGGTGCTCGACGAAGGCCTCGGCCTGCTCGATGGCCTTGCCGACGGAACGCTTCCGTCGGGCAACCTCGTCCTGATGCTCGACGTACTCGACGAGGTTGCGTTCAGTGTTCTCGAGGTGCGTGAGGTGCGTCTCGACGTAGCTCGAGTACTTCTCCAGGTTCGTGAAGCGGAAGGTCTCGTTGGACGACCACGAGCCGCGCGACCGCGACCTCAGGCTCCGCAGCCGCGACACCGCGCCCTGATACACGCCCTGGGCCTCGATCGCCGCTCGACTCGCGCCGGATGGGTCGACCTCCCGGTAGTCCGCCGTGATCCGAGCCAGCCAGGTGAGGATGCCGGCGGCCGCGTCGACATCACCGCGGATCTCGCGCGTGTAGGCGGCCTGCTGCAGCTGCAGGAGCTGCTCGCGGTCCAGCGATTCCAGATCCAGCGCCACGCGGTCCGTGGTCTCGTAGTCACCGGGGGCGCCCTCCGGACCCGGTTCGGGCTCGGGTTTCCGGTCGAGGCCGTCGGAACCGTACCCACCGCTCTCACCCGGAGCGCCGGAGGGGGTGCGGAGGAGCAGCTTGCCCTGGCCGTCGATGAAGGCCGGCTTGACGTAGCCCCGGACGTTCTTCGGTTTCTGCAGGTCGGCGACTTCCGACGCACTGGCGAAGACCCACGGGTACTCCATCTGGAAGAACCGGTCCGACCCCAGCGAGCTGTAGAGGTAGCGATGGCGACCCCCGAGTTGGGGGCCGGATCCGCCACCGGGCTCGCCCGTCCGGGCACCGGCGCCACCGTCGCCAGCACCACTCTCGACGCGGATCTCCGCGCTGATGTCGTCGCAGGCGATGGAGACCTTCCCGCCGCCGCCGCCGGCTCCGGATCGTCCGGCGAGCCCCGCGTTGCCACCATCACTTCCGCGAACACCCGGGCTGGCGACCGACACGGCGAGGTACCAGGTCTGCATGAACCCGTAGATGCCGATGTTCTTCCCCCAGTCCTTCTCGGCGTGCGGGAAGTCGTCGTCCGGGGTCGGTGGGCGCTTCATCTTCAGGACGGGGCCGTCCGCCGCCGCGTTGCTCTTTCCCTCGACGCCGTCACCGCCGTCCTGCCCGCGGCCGCCCGTCCCGCCGCGCGCGTCGATGGTCAGGACACCGCCGCGGATCGAGCCGGCGTGGATCGTCACGGCACCGGAGTGCGGTGGCTCCCCGGTGTAGTCCGCGCCGGGCTTACCGTCGGCGCCTTCCTGTCCATCGGCCTTGTACCCGATCCCGTCGAGGCCCGCCTTGTCTCCGGGTTCGTACCCGTCCTCCGCGTCGCGTCCCGCGACGACGATCGTCGCGCCGTCCGCTTCCACGATGACCTCGCGCGCCTGGATGGTGAGGTTCGTCCCGGGATTGTCGTAGGACCGGCACGTCACCGTGTCCGCCAGGATCCGATGGTCGTATCCGCGGAGCTCGTCGCCGTCCAAGACGTACTCGAGTTCCCGGATCGTGACCGTCCTGCCATCGCGATCGATCGAGGTGGACTCGAAGCCCGGGATCGGCTGGGCGCCGCCTGGCGTCACGGCACTCGATGAACGTCGGACCGACCCGGTTCCCTGCTCGCTGCCCATCATCGCCCCCTCTCCCGAGCCGGTGATCGAGCCCGCTCGGTGCAACGCAAGGGTACCCGCTCACGCCGGTTCGAGCCGGTCAGGGCTCCGCCGCCCATCGGAGTACCACTCCTATCACGGCGTCGTGCCCGAGATCGCGTTGCTCGCGCTGAAGCTGACGGGGCCGGCGGGGTCCTCGATCCAGTACTGCAGATAGAGCGAGAAATCCGACGGCACGCCGAGCGGCCAGATGCCGGGAATGACGATCTCGCCCAGGGCACCGGTCGACAGGGGGACGAAGAAACCGGGAGCGTTGAAGTCCGGCACCATCGTCCCGCCCTTGAAACTGGCGTTCAGTTCGGAGAAGCCGACGATCAACCAGGCCGTCGTGTCCTCCAGCGCGTTGGTCAGTGAGATCTCGAGCGGGTCTCCTCCCTGCAGATCTCCGGTCCCGACCAGCAACGGCGTTCCGTAGGTACCGGCGAGGCCCGAACCGAGGTCGACCCACGGCACGTAGACCTTGAAGCAACCGCCCAGGTTGCTGACCACGTAGAGGCCGCCACCGCACGCCTCGACGTCCGCCGCTCCGGGGAGCGTGGCGAAGAGCGATGCGCTGCCCGTCGAGTCGATGCGGACGATCGCGCCGCCGGCCACGTCCGTGGCGAACAGATCGCCGCCGAAGCCCGGCCCGAACGCCCAGTCGAAGCCCTCTGACGTGGCGAAGCCGCCGACGAAGGGAGTCGCCACGCCGAAGGCATCCACCTTGGAGATGCCGGTGGCGTCGGTCGAGTACATGCCGGTGCCCCACGCCCCCCCGGGACCGAAGTCCATGTACGCCGCCGGCACCGCCGAGAAAAAGGCCGTGAGCCCGAACGGGTCGACGAGGAGCATCGGCCCGGAGAACGCCGTGGTGGTGAAGAGAGCCGGTCCGTAGGCACCGGAGGGATCGAAGACCACATCCCCCGGTGAGGTCACGAAGGTGAACGGCGTCACGACGCCTCCCGGGTCCACCTTGGAGATGGTGCCGGCGCTGAAGTCGGCGACGTACATGAAGTCGCCGTAGAGCGCGGCCGGACCGGGACCGAATTCCATGCCGGCCGGGAAGCCGAAGCCGGACGCGAAGATCGACATCGTGTCATCGGGCGCCAGGTGCTCGATCACCCCGGCCCCGCTGTCCGCGAAGAACACGCCGTCGGGCCACAGACCGCCGGGACTGCAGCTGATGTACTTCGCACCGACGCCGGCCGGGTACGTCTTCACCGCGAAGCCCGGCTCCAGGACCGTGAGCTGTGCCGCGACGGACGAAACACAGCACACCACACACAAGACGGCAATCCATGCTCTCACGGTGAGTCCTCCCTCTTCCCTTTTCGTCGGGAGAGCCGAGCCCTCCCACCCGCACGCATCCTAGTCCCTTTGGCGCGGCCGGGGCCGGCCCGGAGTCTACGAGCTGACAAGGCACACAGGCGAAGCCCCGTGTGTCATGTGCTCAGCGACAACCCTCCCGTAGGTCTCGTCCACGGCGACGCCGCGCGAATCGTCGTTGCCCGACACCGCTGCAGACTCACCGGGAGTCTGGCCCGGTGTGGCGGGCCGTGCGTATCCTGCCGCCATGACGTTGCAGGGAAAGGTCGCGCTCGTCGCCGGCGCCACCCGTGGAGCGGGGCGCGGGATCGCCCGGGCGCTCGGGGAGGCCGGTGCCAGCGTGTACTGCACGGGCCGCAGCAGCCGCGCGGGGACGGTGGATCCCAAGCGACCGGAGACGATCGAGGAGACCGCCGAGCAGGTCACCGCCGCCGGCGGGACCGGGATCGCCGTGCGCGTCGATCACAGCGAGGAGCCCGCGGTCGTGCGACTGTTCGAGCGGGTGCGCGCCGACCACGGCCGGCTCGACATCCTGATCAACGACATCTGGGGCGGCGACTCCCTCACCGAGTGGGGCAAGGCGTTCTGGGAAGTCGACGTCCAGCAGGGCTTCACGATGATGGAGCGCGCGATCCACACGCACATCATCACGAGCCGCCACGGCGTCCCGCTGATGCTCGACGGCGACGGCGGGCTGATCGTCGAGCTCACCGACGGGGCCTTCCGAGGCTACCGCGGACAGCTCTTCTACGACCTCTGCAAGCAATCCGTGATCCGGCTGGCGTACGCGATGTCCGTGGAGCTCGCCGACCGCCCGATCACCGCCGTCGCGATCACCCCGGGCTTCCTGCGCTCCGAGGCCGTGCTCGATCACTTCGGCGTGACCGAGGAGACCTGGCGCGACGCGATCGAGCAGGACGTGCACTTCGCGCTGTCCGAGACGCCGCTGCTCGTCGGGCGTGTGATCGCCGCGCTCGCCGCGGATCCCGACGTGCACCAACGCAGCGGCCAGGTGCTCACGTGCTGGGACATGGCCCGACACTACGACGTCAAGGACATCGATGGCAGGCAGCCCCACTGGGACGAACACCTCGATGCCACCGTCGACGAGATCCTCGAGCGCGCCGCGCCGACCCCGGACGACATCTCCCTGCTGATGATGCGCAAGCCGCAGCTCGACTTCGACGCGGCCCGCGCCGCGCAGCGCGCCCGGATCGAGAGCTTCCTGGAACAGCACGGCGCCCCGGACCCGCCCGGCCCGGCGTGATCGTCGCCAGGACGTCACGCCGGGCCGCGCGTGAGCGCTAGAACACGTTGCACTCGTAGTGCTTCGGTGTTCCACGAGCCCGGCCACGATCACGAGCAAGCGGCGCTGGTGGCTGCGAGCAGCGACTCGGCGTCGAGGCACAAGAGGCCCCTTCGCATGACGCCCGGGCGATGGGACACTGTGCTGTCGATGGAGATCAGGCGCTGGGTGCGCCCGGAGTTCGGGAGGAGAGACAGCGTGGGTTTCTATCGCGACCACCTGCTGCCTCGGGGCGTCGATCTCTGCATGGGCTTGCGCCCGTTCCGCGAGTTGCGGGAGACGACAGCCGCGGGGCTGGCGGGTGATGTCGTGGAGGTGGGCTTCGGCTCGGGGCTGAACCTGCCGCACTATCCGCCCGGCGTGACGCACCTGCACGCCGTCGACCCGGCGCTGGTCGGGCGCAAGCTGGCACGCAAGCGTCTCGCCGCCTGCTCGTTCCCGGTGGAGTTCGTCGGGCTCGAAGCCGAACGCATCGACCTGCCCGACGACTCGATGGACGCCGGACTGGTCACCTGGACGCTGTGCACGATCCCCGACGTAGCCGTGGCACTGGACGAGTTGCGCCGCGTGCTCAAGCCGGGCGCGGCGCTGCACTTCGTCGAGCACGGCCGCGCCGCGGACGCTCGGGTCGCGCGCTGGCAGGACCGGCTCAACCCGGTGCAGAAGCTGCTCTGCGGCGGCTGCCACCTCAACCGCCGGATCGACCAACTGCTGCGCGACGCGGGCTTCGAACTCGCGGACCTGGAGACCTTCTATCTCAAGGGCCCGAAGGTCGCGGCGTTCACCTACCAGGGGCGAGCGCTGAACCCGTGACCCGCCGTCAGGGCACGCCCCCGACCTGCAGGGCATTGCTCGCCGACATGCCGGCCGGCGCCCCGTCATCCGGCACCCACGCCTGCAGGTAGACGGGCGTGAGTTCGGCAAGCCCCGCGGGCCAACGGAAAGCCCCTTGCCAGTTCCCGTTCGAGTTGCCGACGACGCCCGGAATGATCACGTCGGCCGACGGAACGAGCGTGCCCCCCTTCAGGGGCAGATCGACGCGGTCGAAGCCGAAGACGAGGACTCCCGGCGCCCCCGTCGGCAGCGCCTCGACTTGCAGCAGCACGGTGCCGTCGGGCACGAGCGCACCCGTTGCCCTCAGAGCCGGAACGCCGAACGTCCCCGCGAGACCGTCGCCGAGGTCGTACCACGCCGAGATGCCGCCGATCTGGACATGGTCGATCTCCATCGGAACATCACGGCCGCCGACCGGGTCGGTCCACAGGCGCAGCATGCCCACGAGCAGGTCACCCTGGACGCCCAGGAAGCGGTCCTCCGCCGTGCCGCCCAGGAAGTCCCCGTCGCCGTTCGGCGAGGAGCCGACCCCGCCGCTCGGCCGACCCTGGGCGTCGAACGTCTCCAGGAACACCTCGCTGCTCGGGGCGCCGTCGGTCCACACGATCCCGACCGACGTGGGCAGTCCGCCGAGAACGGCGGGATCGAAGCTGAGCGTGAGGCCTTCGAGACCGCTCTCGACGCGAAACGAGGACCCGCCGTTGCCCGAACCGTCGAGCACACCGTCGTCGCCGTCGACCGAGTCGGTTTCCGGGCCCGGGGGCATGACCTGCCCCGGCGACGCCGTCACACCCGGGAGGTCGAAGCGCCCGTCCTCGAAGGTCTCGCGCACGAAGCCCGCGCCGCCCGACTCGAGCGGACCGTCCCGGCTCGAGACGTAGGGCGATCCGCCCCACCACGTCTGCTGCTGGAGGGCGCCGACCGGAGCCGTCAGCGCGCTCGTGAACAACAGGACCGTGATCGCGTGCTTCATGCTGCCTCCCTTGCCGTGTGGCGCCCACTGGAACGGCGCCGATGCCATGTGCCGATCCAACGTAGCGAATGCCGTACGCTACTGTCATGACCACGCCCTTCACCATCTCCGCCAAGATCACGGCCAGGCCCGGCCGCGAAGCCGACGCCGCGCGCGTGCTGCACGATCTGCTCGCGCCCACGCACAGTGAGCCGGGGTGCATCCAGTACGACATGCACCGCTCGCTCGAGGACCCTCGGGTCTTCCTGTTCTTCGAGAACTGGAAGAGCAAGGCCGACTGGGAAGCCCACATGGAGACGCCGTACCTGCGCGACTTCGTGGCACGGGGCGACGAGCTGCTGGAGGGACTCGAAGTGCTGCAACTCGAGAAGGTCGACTGAAGCCGGCCGCCACGGGGCAGCCCAGGGGACGTCCCGATTGCCCTGGGCCGAGAACGGGATAGGCTTCCCCTGGACACCCGGGCAGCTCCCGGAGTCCTGCGATCGAGTGAGAGAGAGAAACCGACTCTCGATCGTGAGGTTCCCGTGCGCCAGCACTCCAGACAGAACGGCTTCACGCTCGTCGAATTGACGATCGTGGTGGTCATCCTCGGCATCCTCGCCGCCATCGTGATTCCGCGTTTCGCGGGGGCGAGCAGCGAAGCCAGGGACGCCGTGGTCGCCAGCAACCTGACCCGGCTGCGGAACTCCCTCGAGCTCTACCGGGTCCAGCATCACGACAGCTACCCGAGCGCCAAGAAGCTGGCGCAGCTCACCGGGCAGACGGACGCGTTCGGCAACGCCGGCACGCAGTACGGCCCGTACATGGCCGAGCTCCCGGTCAACCCGATCAACGACAGCAACAAGGTGCGCGTGCGCAACAAGATGCCCAACGCACCCAAGGGCAAGCAGGGCTGGATCTTCGCCACGACGACCGGCGAGATCCGCGCCAATGTGACCGGCGTGAACACCGAGGGGGTGCAGTACTTCGATCTGTAGGCGCGCCGAGCCTCGCGAACGCCGCCTCGCACAGCGCGACAGCCGCCCGCATGTCGGCCCGGACGCCCGGGCTATGGCCCTTCGAGCAGTACGAGCGCCGAGACGGGTCCGAGCAGGTACTGACCACCCGCATCCCGCATGATGCCTTGCACGTGCAGCACGAGCGAATCGAGCGGGTCGAGCGACGGCACGACGAACGGCACGGTCAGCGAGCCGGCCGGCCCGACCGACGTGATCGGCACGAACACGTTGAAGACCTGCCCGTGGTCGACCAGGAAGACGCCGTCGTGCGCAGGCAGCGGTGTCCACCGGGGCGCGATCGAGACCCACAGCAGTGCCGCGTCGCCCGGCTCGCCGTCCCAGCTCATGCTGCCCACTTCTCCCTCGCGCAGCGGTGTACTCACCTCGAAGTCCCGCGGCGCACTGGCGAAGACCGTCTCGACGCTGCCGGTGAAGACGCGCACATCGATGCCGTCCGGCGAGAGCACCAGCCCGTCGCCGCTCAGCGCGCCGATGCCCGGGTCGAAGCTGCCGCCGTGATGGAAGAGCTCCACGAACTGCCCGAGACCACCGACACGGATGCCGTCGCCGCCCGAACCGCCGAAACCGCAGGCGAGGAAGGTGCAGTCACCACTCCCGCCGTCCCCTCCGTGCAGGAACGAGTCCGCGACGTACAGGCGTCCCTCGCGCATGACGACACCATTCCCGCCGTCCCCCCCGCTGCTGATGATCGTGTCGCCCACGTAACCGCCGTTGCTGCCCCACAGCCAGCAATCCGTCAGCGAGACGTCGGCATTGAACGCGCTGAGTCCCGAGCCGCCGTGACCGGCCCAACTGTCCGTGGTTTCTTCGTCCACCGACGCACCCGTACCACCGGTCAACGTGCAGCGGGAGAAGGCCACCGAGGTGCAGTTGCTCACGACCGCGGCGTGATACCCGTCCGGGTGGTGCCCGGGCGGCAGCGGGTTGGGAAGGCTCCAGGAATTGTTGCCGTGGCCGCCCTTGAACTCGGCGTCCTCCACACGCACGTGGCCGGCGTTGTCTGACAGGACGAGGCCGCCCTGATTGGGCCCGAACTGGGTGAAGGCGGTCCCGTCCCCTCCGAGGCCGCGCAGCGTGACCGTCTTGCCCGCTGACAGGTCGTGCACCGCGATGCGCGGTACCTTGGCCTGGCCGCCGTCGACCACCAGCGTGAGCGCCTTGTCGTCGATGTCGACCGGACCCAGGTAGTTGCCCGGCGCGATGAGGATCACGTCCCCGTCGGAGGCATTGTTCACGGCCACCTGGATGTTGGCGAACTGGGCCGGCACGCGGATCACGTCGGCGTGCACGGCGCCCGGCAGGAGCAGCACGGCCGTCAACGCGGTGCACAGCACGCGCCGAACCACGGACCGCTCCCAACCTCCTCGCACGAACGCTTCACGGGTCTTCATCGGTTCTCCTGCTGGGCTTCAGTCCAGGGTACCGCGCGAACCGCGACCGCGGGCCGTTGCGGATCCGCGATGTCCACCGCCTTGGCCTCTGAGGCGGCATTCTGCGCCCCTCTTCGAGAATGTCCCGGAAACCGGGCCGCCGCTCCCGCATGGGTTGCTGAACGCCGACCACACTGGTGGCGTAAAGCAATCGGAGAAGCCCCATGACACATCGCATCAGCACGCACCGCAGCATGCGCCCCGCAGCGCTCCGCGCCGCCTGGACGCTGGCCCTGCTGGCCCTCGCCACGCCCCTCGCCACGGCTCAATTCCACACGAACTTCTCGGCCGTGTCCGGCTTCGGTGATCTCAACGCCGCGGAGCAGGAGGTCAGCTCCTCCCTCGGCGTCCACGGCTGGTCCGCGAGCCAGGTGAGCGGGTTCATCGGTGGTGGCTGGGTCACCGACTCGTCCGGCACGCTGAGCTGTACGCAACAACAGATGTCGGGAACGGTCATCGCCGAGAAGCTCTCGAGCGGCTCGTCCCTGCTCAACTCCACCCGCTTCATCACCTACATCGAGTGCACGGACCTGACGTTCGAGAGCGAGACGAACCAGGGCGGGACGGTCTCCGTGACCCTGCCCGCCGAGCTGGTCGCCAACACGACGGAGGGTGATCCGGGCACTGGTGGCGACGGCCTGCAACTCCTGCGGATCAAGGGGGACATCATCACATCACCGAACGACCTGCTGCTGACTTCGACCTGGAACGAGTCCCATACGCCGCCGAACGGGACCTTCGACCTGTCGCACACCAGCAATCAGCCGCTCGACACGAACCTCAGCGTCGAATTCTCGATGACCTGCCTGACCGTCGTGAGCCACGACCCCGACGACGGTGACTACTACATCCTCACCAACTCGGCCACGCTGACCCTGGGCAACCCGCTCACCGGCGAGCTGTTCGTGCTGCCGCCGGGCGTCACGGCCAACGCCCCGTCCATCGGGCTGGTCGACAACGTCTTCACCACGATGCCGCCCGCCTGGCAGGACCTGGGCAACGGCCTGGCGGGCACCGGCGGTCTCGTGCCCGAGCTGAGCGGCACGGGCGTGCTCATCGACGACCTGGAGGCGGGCAGCCACGAGCTCAGCCTGACCAACGCGCTGCCCAGCACGACCAGCACGCTGGTCATGGGCGTGAGCGAGATCAACGCGCCCTTCAAGGGCGGCACGATGGTGCCCAACCCGGACTTCCTCGTCTTCGGCCTGCCCGTCGACGCGAACGGCGACTCCTCCATCCCATTCAGCTGGCCCGGCAGCATCCCGGCCGGCACGACGTTCACCGTGCAGCACTGGGTCAGCGACGCGGGCGGCCCGGCGGGCTTCTCGGCGTCGAACGGCTTGCGGGGCGTGGCGCACTAGGAGACCGGACGGAGTCGGGACGAACGCAGCCGGCGAGCCCCTACGGCGGTGTCACGACCAGCCGACGTCCGAAGGGGCCGCCGGGAAGAGGCGCCTACGGCGGCGGCCCGAATGCGGAAGCGCTCACGCGTCGCCGGCGGGGAACTTGAAGACCGCGCCGGGTGCGACGCCGAACTGCTCGAGGTGCGCGGTGACGCGCTCGCCGCTGACCGGGTCGTCGTACACGAGATGGCCGTGCACGGACGTCGCCGGGTGCGTCAGCGTTCCCACGGCTTCCTCCGCGTAGATCCCGACGAGCGTGCCGCGCAGCGTCTCGGCGGACCACTCGAAGGGCCGCTTCACCTCTTCGATCTCCATGTCGCGCATGCGGGCGTGGATCGGGCAGGCGCCGTTCAGCACGTGCAGGCGGACGTCGGTGAAGTCGGCCTCCACGAGGAACACGAAGGGCTGTGAGACGTCGACACCGAGCTGCCCCGCGCGCGCCTTCACGCCGGCGTCGAGTTCGTCCGGGGCAACGGCCTCCCCGGAATGCAGCGGGCTCCAGGAAGCCACGCTCTGTCCGACGATCATGGTGGCCGACCCGTCCTCCGCGGCTGGACGCGCCGCACCGTCGGCACCCACGGTGGTCGCCACGGTCTGCGAGTCGATCAACGTCAGTTCTCCGCGCAGCCCGGCGAGCGCCCCGACGCCGTAGAAGTGCGCCTTGCCGCGCAGCTCCTCCAGCGTCACGCGGCCCTCGTGCTGCTGCTGCGCGATGGTCTCGTGCATCCCGCCCAAGACCAGCCAGTCGTCCGTCGTCGACGAGTGCGTGCCGGCGCAAGCAGCGAGGCTGCCGGCGAGCGCGACCAGCGCGACGCTCTGGAGGGCTGATGAGATGCTGACCGTCATGGCGGATCCTCAGGATCGGAAGGGAGAGAGGCTGTCGTTCGGGCGCGATGCTCGGGTGAGCGGCGGGTTCGCGCACGACAACCGAGAGGATGCCTGCCATCCGAGCGCCGGGCGATACGCCGGGGACCGTAGACACGCCTCCCCATCACCGGACACCAGCGCCGGCACGGCGAGCCGCACTCACGACTTCCTCGGCGGCGTTCTCTTCCTCTTCGCTTGGGCCGTCTTGCTTGAAGCGGCCCGCTTTCTTGCGGGCGCCTTCTTCTTCGCAGGCGTCTTCTTCCTCGAGACGGCCCGCTTCTTCGTGTCAGCCTTCTTCTTCGCGGCGACCTTCTTCTTCCCGGCGACCTTCTTCTTCGTGGGCTTCGAACTGCCCCCCTCGTCTCCCCCGTCGAGTTGGGCCAGCAGGCGTTTCGGTGCCTGGGCGCGGTAGCTCTCCTCGAGCCATTCCTGCAACAGGCCCACCGGGATCTGCTCCCCGGGTTCGAAGGTCGCGGTCACCCAGCCGCTGCGGCCCAGGCCGTAACCGGTCGGCTCCGTGAAGGGCAACAACAGCGCGTCGAAGCCCGAGGCGGGGAGCTTGCAGGAGATCGAGAACGGGCGGCCTTCCGGACTCAGGTAGCAGAAGGTCTTGTCCTTCACAGCCAGGTCCTTGTGATTCGGCCACGGGCTCTTCAGGTGAGCGCCGGGGTACCCGAGCCCGATCTTGCGCAGCTGCTTGACGACACGATCGGTGGGCCTCGTCTTCTTTGCCATCTCGTTCCCTCAGAAACCCTGGCCCGCGTACGTGCTGGCCCGCACGAGGATCACGTCGCCGGCCGACGCAACGTCCACCGCGTCCTGGCACGCCGTGCCCTTGCAGCAGGTGACGATTCGACCGTAGGATAGAAGCGGGAGGGCATCCAGTTGGGGTGCACGCTCGTGCAATCATCGCCCCGGTGCATCCATGCCTGTTCGACACCGCATCCACTTCCCGCCGCAGAACGCCACGGATCTTCCCCAGGACGAGGTCTTCTTCTACCTGGTCGAGGGCGGCGACAAGATCCGCATGCGGTTCCACGACTACGCAAGGATCTACGATCGACCTGGGCTGTACGAGCAGCTCTTCTACGACCGGCTCAAGTGCACCTCGCCCGGCAAGGTGGTCGACATCCTGCGCAAGACCGTCGAAGCCAACGGACAGGACGCGACGACGCTGCGCGTCCTGGACCTCGGCGCGGGCAACGGGATGATGGGTGAGGTGCTCAAGCGCCACGGCGTCTCGCGGCTCGTCGGAGTCGACATCATCCCCGAGGCGCGCAACGCCTGCCTGCGCGACCGGCCGGGAATGTACGACGAGTACTACGTCGCCGACTTCACCGACCTCGACGCGGAGCTGCGCGAGGACATCGGCGAGTGGGATGTCGACTGCTTGACCTCGGTCGCCGCGCTCGGATTCGGCGACATCCCCCAGCGCGCCTTCGTGCAGGCGCTCCAGTTCGTCCGTCCGGGCGGCTGGGCGGCGTTCAACATCAAGGACACGTTCCTCGATCCCTCGGACACGACCGGCTTCTCGACCCTCGTCCGCGAGCTGCTCTTCTCCGAGTCCATCGAGGTGCACCACATCGAGCGCTACTGGCATCGCCTCTCGATGGAGGGCAACTCGCTCGCCTACTTCGCGCTCGTCCTGCGCAAGAAGGACGAACTGCCTGCGGAGCTGCGGGAGCGCTTCGACATGGTCGACTGAGTGCGACCTTGGTGCCCGAATCCCGGGCACCTGGAGCACGCGTGGCCCCGTCCCGGAGTCTCGATCAGCAGGGAGCGAACGGCCGCCGAGCCCGCGCAGCCAGTCCCGTACCCGCGCAGCGCGCACACTCCAGGCGACACACCCAGCGGCGGACAGCGCTCTTCAGATGACCTGCGGCGACAACAGACCGCGGAAAGGGAGAGACCATGCACCATCGCCACGACCACCTCGGAGCCGCGTCCGCCGTCCTCGGGATCGCGCTCGCGCTCGCCTCGTCCGCCCGCGGTCAGGACTGCACCGCACACGGCCCCCTGATGAGTCCGCTCCGGGTGGAGATGAACTACCTGGGAGCGCTCGACGCCCGCCTACACGACTTCGACCTCGATGGCGACCTCGACATCCTGTACTTCGGCACCCAACAGCCCCACGTCGTGCCCCACGACGCGGTGCAACTCTGCATCAACGAGCTGCCGTGCTGCGGCCCCCTCCCCCTGGCCGAGGCGCTGCTGGTCACCGACCCCTCCGCCCACTTCTCCCTGGACCCCCAGGGCATCATCGACGAGCTCAACGCGGACGACGTGGAGGCCGACAACAGCGACGCCACGCAGGGCTGGGGCACCTACGACGTCGTGATCGCCGACTTCGACAACAACGGCTACGACGACGTCGTCGTGGCGCGACTCGGATACCGCGACTACGTGTACCTCGCAGACCCGCCAACGGGCGGCGGCCCACCCGTCTTCCGAGCCGGCTTCCCGATCGGCCCCGAACAGAGCCAGTACGCGTACTGCGCCGACGGCACCGACGCTCGCGCCGGGGAGGCAGGGGCCGGCAACGTCATCCGCCACCCGCGGCCCGGGCAGGGAACCCTCTGTGACCGCAGGTGGTCGACCGGAGCGTATGCCTCGTTCGTCGACGACGACGCGTTCCTCGACCTCGTCCTGGTGTACCGCGACGCTCAACCCCACGTCTGGCTCAACGACGGCACGGGCGCCTTCCTGCTGGGTGAGGTCCTGCCCGCTCCGCCACACGAGATCGCCGGCAACCCCTACCCCGGCAACGGGGGGCGGGACGTGTACTTCGCCGACTTCGACGGCGACGGCGACGACGACCTGATCGTCGCCCGGCACGCTCGACGCAGTCACAACGGCACCCTGGCCATCGGCATGCAGTCGCTCTACCGCAACTGCATCGTCTACCGCAACATGCGGATCGACCTGGTCGCGCCGGCGACCTCGGCCCCGTTCTTCACCTACTGGTACAACCTCGACCCGTGGGAGCCGGTGTTGGACGGGGACTTCGACGGTGTGGACGTCCCCGACCTCTCGGGAGACGAGGGCGATGACGTCTCCATCCAGAGTGGCTCGCTGCAGATCACCGTCTGCGATCTCGATGGCGACGGCGACGTGGACGTGATCCAGCCGATCGCGGGGGACGGTCAGAACACCAAGGGCCTGTCCGCCGCCACGCGGATCTACCTGAACGACGGTTCGGGCCAGCTCGGGCGCGGCGCCGAGGGCGCGAGCCATCGTCCGAGCTTCTGCATCGGCGCGACGGCGAGCCTCGAGCACCTCGGCCTCGGCCTGCAGCAGGCGGCGCACGCGGCGGTGGCCGACATGGACTGTGACGGCGACCTGGACATCGCGCTCGCCCACCACGCAGCGGAGCCCGGCCTGACAATCGTGCCGGACATGCTCTGGCTCCAGTGCCCGCAGACCGAGATCGTGCCCCCGTTCGGGAGCATCCCCGTCTTCGAGCCGAGCGGAGACGGGATCGAGCCGAACTTCGACTGCGGGTCGCTGTCGCCAGGAGAGCCCTGCGTCGACAGCACGCGCTACATCCGCTTCGGCGACCTCGACCGCGACGGCGACCCCGACTGGTTCGAGGGAAACTTCCTCACGCCCGACAACAACGGACCGGTCAAGTCACGGATCATCTTCAACCACAACGACTGCTGCGTGATCATCAACGGAATGCTGGTCTGCTACGGGCAGCAGTAGGGGGCCGCGACGATCTCCGCGCCGTTGGCGAGACCCGCGGACACCCACGCTGGAGCCGGGTGCCGCGCAGTAGCCTGGCCAGTCTGCAGCCAACGTCGGTCGAACCGACGCTCGCACGGCGCACCCAGCCCTTCGGGCTGTTCGACGACGGAGCCCACAACGACGGCGCCGCGGACGACGGACTCTTCGGCGCCGCGCTCCCGGTGGACCGACCCGGCTCACACCGGGTCCACGTCAAGGCCAGCTTCCCGGACGGCGGCGCCGCACTCACGCGGGAGGCGCTCGCGTCCTACACATCCGCAACGAGCATGGGCCAGCCCTAGGTGGCACCCGCTGAACCACCGTCCACGGAGACCGTGACATCGTCCCCCGCCGTCACGCTGGACGGCATGGTCCAGAGGAACGGTGGCCCGTCAGCGATCACGATCTTCTTGAACGCCGATTTGTTGTTGTTGATCTTCTTCTCTGCTCCGCCATCCACCATGCGCAGCCGTAGCGCCCGCTTCTTCCCCACATCATCGACACCAGCGAGGGCGCCTGTCACCGAAGCCGAGAAGATCGGAGACGTGATGGCACCCGATGAGTGTGGCACGGCCCCCAACTCGAATCGCGCATCGAGCACCGGTGTCCATGGACCGCCGTTCCCTTTGCGAATCTCGAGTTGAGCAGATGTCGCGGCAAGAGAAGACGCCTCTCCCTTGTTCTCGTAGCTGAACTGGAACTGCACCATCGAACCGTATGGCACGGTCAGCGGCGTACTGCCCTGCCCCTCAGGCTGGATCCAGGTCACGACGTTGGGCACGAAGTCGAGGTCCGCCCGCATGCGGATCAGGTCCTTCTGCCCGAACGAATGCACGACGTGGTGAGCCTGGCCGGGCGTTTCGCATGAGACAGCGAAGTACCGATCGCCTACGTAGTCTGGCATGACGAAGGTGCGGGAGTCGCTCCTCAAGGCCCCTCCCTCGACCGCATCCAGTGCAAAAACCGCGACGAGTTCCAGATCGAGGGTCATGCCCTCGTCCTTCGCCATGTAGAGGAAAGCGAGCGGGCTTTGAGCCCCGGACTCTCCGTAGTTTCTAATGGTGAAATCAGCCGTGTTGACAGAGCCGGCCTCTGGCTTCTCGTTCACCACATCGAGCTCGAACGCGATCAGCTCGGTGACATCGGGGCGAGTAAGAAAGACGAGTTCACCGTCACTCTCCCAGGACTTGTTGCTGCCCGCAACCCCCTGATATCGATGCTTGACGCGAAACGCACCGGGTGGAAAACCGTCCTCGAAGTAAATCGAATCGCCTACGGAGAAACAGAGATCGCATGACCCCCAGAGGACCTCGGGCTCGGTTGTGGACTCGAGACCTGTCTCCACTCGCACGGCGACGTACTGGACTTCGGCGGTATGAAGAACGGGGCTTCCTTCGCCGTCTACACAGTTCGCCGTTGGCGAACAGTGCAAGACGTTTGGAAACAGAACCGAATCAAGCGGGACGTTTGATGAGTCGATCGGTTGCTGGCAGCCGAGGTCGTAGGCCAAACACCCGGCCGCCGAAGACCACCGATCGGCAAGTTGCATGGCAGATGCGCTCGGGACAAGCAACGCCACGGCCAAGAGCGCCCGCACCCTGCAAGGCGACTTCACAGTCCCTCTCCAAGCCAGATCTCGAGTTCGGGCGAGCGGCTCGCGTCTTCGTCCTCGCGATACTCGATGCCCGTGAGGACATCGATGTCGTCATCACGCACACCAGGGTCGGGGTAATCCGGCGCCCAAGAGGCCGGAGCCTCGATCATGATGGGACCTGAGTTGCTAGAGCCGCCTTCTCCATCGAAGTAGATCGCGCCGGTTGTGAGACAGGCCACGATCAGGAAGGCTGCCAGCCTATTGCGTCCCCTCATTCTCTTACCCCCTTGCCTTACCCCCTCCTCCCACACGATACGACACGACCAAAGTATAGTCAGGCCCAAAGGACGGGTGACAGCTGAGCCGGGCGGCATTGCTCCGTGCCGGCCTTGCTGAGAACGTTCTCAGAGGTCGACGCGACGACCAGGGAAGGCATCGTCGAATCCCTCCGAGCGGGATTGTCGTCAAACGCAGTACAAGCGTGCGAGAGCCCCGGGCGGGCTGAGTAACTCGTGGGTGGGGAGTCCGCGACCGCGAGACACTCCGCGCCACGAGACGTCGTGCAGACGGCCGACGGACCAACTCCGCGCCACCACCTCGAGATCATCCGGCCGCAGGAGCAGGAGCTGACCTTCGCGACTGCTTCGGCTGCCGAAGAGCGCGTCGCTCGCGAAGTGGATCGCGCGGACCTCGGCGAACACATCCCCGGTCGTGCAGCACGACCGGCTCGACGGCCGGCGACGCCTCGTTGGGCCCTGGCCTGGGCGACAACCGTTCCCCTGTGCCCCCGCGCGACGCCTCGGAAATCACTAGGGCGCACCGACGTCAACGCACCGAGATGGCGACGACTGACGACGTGTCGTCCGGGCCGCTGCGCGCGCGGATGGTGTAGTTCCCCGGCGGCAGTCCGCCCTTGAACGTGAAGGTGTGCTCGAACCGTGCGGTCGTCGGCTCGATGGGGACGCCGGGCGCGTCGATGTCGACCGGGCCCGCCAGCGCGAGGGTCGCGCCGGTGCCGTCGAAGAGCATCGTGCCGGACACGTGGATGCGGTTGAAGGACGGCTCGTCGGGGTCGGACACAGCGACCGCAATGTCGATGTGGGCCGGGAGACTCACGACGAAGAACGAGCCGTCGTCGTTCACCGTCGGTTCGCGCATCGGCGACACCGGAAACAGGCGCACGCTCAGGAGCAGCCCCGACTTCTTCTCCGCAAGACGCACGAGGGCGGCGAGCTGCCGCCGCACGGACGGGTAGAGCCGCTCGGCCCGCGCCTGTACGCCTGCAATGAAGTCGTCGATGCGCCCGCCTGCGCCGATGGAGAAGTCGCGCGGGTAGAACTCCGGGGTGTCCCCATCGTCCTCGAAGTCGAAGAGCAGCACGGAGAGCGACGAGAACGCATTGTCGGCCTCGGTGGCAGACAGGAACACGTCGCTCTGAAAGGCGACGAGTTCGTCGAACACGTCCGCCACGTCACCCGTGCCCGCGTCGCCGGCCTTGAACGGCAACGCAGCCGCCTTCAGCGCAGCCCGCAGGCCCTTCTGTTCCGCCTTGAGCGTGGCCTGGTGTTCCTTGCCGACCTGCTTGAGTTCGGCCTTCAGTTCCTTGCTCGCCTCGACCGCGTCGAACTGGGCCGCGGTCGAGGAGGCGAGGCAGGTGACGAACAGCGCGGCGAGCCAGGCGACGAGGCAACGGGAACGAGCCATGAGAGAGTCCTTGCGGGAGTCGACGAAGGAAAGGGGGCGCATCCGTACCGGATACCGACGGCGACCCGCATCCTGGCGATCGGTCGCATGCTACCAGGGGCGGCCGTCGATCGTCGGGCGCCGAACCGTCCCCCGCTCGCCGCGTGGTCGCCTACGGCGAGGTCCGCGACCGCGAGACACTCAGCGCGACGAGACGTCGTGCAGACGGCCGACGGACCAGCTCCGCGCGACCACCTCGAGTTCGTCCGGCCGCAGGAGCAGGAGCTGACCTTCGCGACCGCTGCGGCTGCCGAGGAGCGCACGCCGCCCGTCGCTCGCGAAGTGGATCGCGCGGACCTCGGCGAACGCATCCCGGTCGTGCAGCACGACCGGCTCGACGCCGGGTGAGGCCTCGCCGTCCAGGTGCCAGAGCAGGATCGCGCCGTCCGCGGTGACCGCACCGACCCAGCTCGTCCCGACCGCCACCGACAGGTGATCGATCGCAGCGGAGCCGAGCGGCGTGCGCGGCGGCGCCAGGCGCGAAGAGTCGTCGAGGACGAGCGCCTCACGCACCACGCCCAGATCCTCACCCGCCGCGGGCCACACGATCCACGCGCGACCCTGGCCGTCGCCCAGCGCGAGCGCGTCGCCGTCGTCGCTCCAGGCCACGGCGTGCAGGTCGGCGTCGACGGGAAGCGACTCGGGCGACCGCCTTTCGCCCCCGAGCAGCCTCCCCTCCTCGTCGATCCACAGCGAGGCCCGCCGGTCATGCAGCGCCCCGTCGCGCACGCCGCCACCCGGCTGGTGACCCGAGAGCTGCTCCCATCCCACCACGTCCCCGCCGACCTCGAGCGGCGGCCCGTCCCCGAAGACATCGACGCGCAGCACGCGTCGCTCGCCCAGGTTGCGCCAGTCGAGCTCGACCCACGCCCGCTCGCCGTCGACGAACAGGCGCAGGCTCGGCGCGAACAGCGGCGCCCGTCCCTCCCCGAGCGGCACCTGGATGCGCCGCGTCCGCTCCGGCTCGCTCCAGCGCGCACCGTCCAGGGACCACAGGCGCAGTTCGCCTGCGGGCGGCTCGTCGCCCAGCTCGTGCCAGGTGACCATCCACGGCTCGCGCTGGTCGATGGCCACGGCTTCGGCGTCGACGAGAGCCGCCGTGTCGACGGGCCGGCGCAGCGCCGGATCGGCGTCGACGTCCCAGAACGAGAACGCGCCGCGCTCGCGCTCGGTGACGAGCACGTCGATGCGCGGGCTGAAGGCCTCGAGCTCGTCGGTGCGCCAGCTCGGGTGACGCCGGTCCCACACACGCGAGACCCGCTCGGCGTCCACGCTCCACACCCGGTGGCCGTCGGCGCTGAGACCCACCGCGGTGACAGCCGCATCGTGACCGATGAGTTCGAAGAGCGGCGCCCGGTCGTCGCCGAGCTCGGACAGGTCCCACGCGCGCAGCGTGCCGTCCCCGCCCCCCACGAGCAGGAACGCCCCCCACGGGTCGGTCACGTAGCTGGTCACGTTCGACGTCACGCCGACGTAGCGCGGACGGGCGCGCTCCGGGTCCAGCTCCCACAGCAGCAGCGAGCCGTCGAAGCCCAGCGTCACCACGCCCATGCCGAGCACGATCGAGCGCAGCTCCCGCGCGCCGAGAGGACCACCTTCGTACATCTTGTACTGGGTGGCGCCGGATGACCCGATGCGACTCATGCTGCGCGTGGCCATGGCCGGCCGGCGGTGCACGAGCGGTATCCACGCGGGCTCGAACGCTTCGACGTCGACGGCGGCCGCGGCGCCGAAGGCGTCGTCGTCCTCGCCGATGGTGACGCCGGCCAGCAGCCAGCGGCCGTCGAGCGAGAAGCCGAGCGCGGCCCGTGAGTCTTCCGGAGCGAGCCGGAACAGCTCGAACCATTCCCGGTGCGCCGAGAACGCGGCGGGCAGCTCGAGCGACGAGGGCGGCGCGGTGGACAGATTCCAGTAGGTGACGTCGCCGTCGTCGTCGAGCACGGCCGCGCGCTCGGGGTGCACGCCGAGGGCGAGGGCGACGGCCCCGACGGCGGGCACGCTCACCGACTCGAGCTCGACCGGCTGCGGGAGCGGCTCGACGGCGCCGCGCGGCCCGAACGGCTCGGGCCGCTCGCGACCACCCTCTCCTTCAACCGGGCGCGCCAGCCGCCAGCGCCGCAGTCCGCCGCGGGCCACCACCGCGAACGTGAGGTCGTCGGGCGAGAAGCCCCGGGCGACCTGACCCGCGTCGTGTGTGTCGACGTGGATCGCGGGGCCTGCGCCATCGGTGGCGCGCAGCCACACGTCGAAGCCACCGCCGCCCCACGACATCCAGCGGCCGTCACCGCTGAGCAGGAGTTCGACGCGATCCCAGCTCTCGGCCTCGAAGGGCTGCACCACATCGGGCACACCGGCGACGCCCAACTCGTCCACGGGATGCACCGACAGCACGGCGTTGCCCGGCCAACGGCGCGCGTTCGTGCGGCGCGCCACGACGAGTCGCGCCCCGTCCCTGCTCCAGGCGACCTTGGCGACACGCTCGCCCCAGCCCTCCCCGTCGGCGAGCACCCCGGCGGGCGGCTCGACGAGTTCCAGTTCGGCCGCGCCCGCCGGGCCCAGCCGGACGGCGCCGTCGTCGTGGAGCGTGACGACCCAGCGTCCGTCGCCGCTCACGACGAGGTCGGCCAGGTCGGGCGCCGGCGGCGCGAGCGGGCGTCCGCCGGCCGTGGAGAGCACCGCTCGCTGCAGCGACGCGAGGGCTTCGGGCACGAGCGGATCGCCGTGGTCGTGATAGGTGTGCACGGCCTGCAAGGCGAGCGCGAGCCCCTCTTCGGGACGGCCGCGGTGCCGCTCGTCGGCCTGGACCGCGAGTCGATGCGCCGTCTGTCGCCGCGCGGCAACGGCCTCCGCCTTCGCCTCTTCCTTGGCGCGCTGCTCGAGCACCGCAAAGCGCCACGCGACGGCGGCCAGCAGCAGCGACACCACGGCCACCGACACCGACACGACGAGCCGCCGCGTCTCCACGCGCACTCCGGCGAGCGACCGGCGGATCTCGTTGACACTCCGCTCGGACGGGCCACGCGCCAATCGGTCGGCGCCCTCGTTGACGCGCTTCAGCTCCTCGGGCCGACCGGCCAGGAGCGAGCGCGGTTCGGTGCGCGGCGCGCCGCCCAGGTCGACGAAGATGACGCGCCGGCCCGTCTCGCTGAAGAGGGTCACCTCCTGGCGTACCCACGGTGAAGCGTCGGCCCCCGGTGTGTGGAGCACGACCAGGATGCTCGTGCGGCGCAGCGCACGAGCGATGGCCGGTGTGAGGCCGAGGCCCACGTCGAGTTCCTCCTCGTCGAGGAAGCAGCGGTGGGTGCCGGCCAGGTCCTCGTGCAGCGCGGAGGCGTAGTCCTCGGCGTCGGCGTGCGCGTACGAGATGAAGAAGTCGTAGCCGAAGACGGTGCGCCAGAGGATCTCGACGGGATCGAAACGCGAACGCAACAGACCGAAGCGCGAACGCGCCGTCGGCGCCGAGAACGCGGCCGCTTCGGCCCCCTCTGCATCGAGGCCCTTGCTCGGCTGCGTCTCGACGCCTTGCTCCTCGGACCCCGGCGGCTGGTGCGGCACGTTCCCTTCCTCCTGAACGTTCCGCCTCATCCTACGACTGCGGCGCGATCCCGGGCCAGACCCCGGTGATCCGGGTCGGCCAGACGCGGAAGGTGCAGTGGACGCGGCCCTAAGGCGTCGTCCCCGAGATCGCATTGCTCGCGCTGAACCCCGCCGGCCCGGCGGGGTCGACGATCCAGTACTGGAAGTACAGCGTCGTTCCCGGGGCGAGTCCGTTGGGCCAGCGATCGGCGACGTGCAGCGTTCCGTCGGGGAGCGTGGTGCGAGCCAGGACGAGATCCGGGCTCGGCACGAGTGTGCCGCCGAGCATGGGTTGGGACACGTCGGACAGACCGACCACGAGGAAGACCTGCGCCAGCGGGTTCGCATCCGTGAGGTTCGCGACGGCGAGCGTGCCGGGCTCGGCGAGACCGAAGCCGGTGAGGCCCGGCTCACCGGGCCCGCCGGCCAACGCCTGGCCGAGGTCGTCCCACGGCACCATGCCCGCGAGCAGGTCGTAGTCGACCTGGTCGAGCACGTCGTTGCGATCCATGTCGAACGCTTCGGTCGCCCCGGCCGAACCGAAGCCCTGGTTCAGGACTCCGGAGAGGATCGAGAGATCGGCCGGATCGAGGTCGCCGCTCTGATCGTAGTCGCCGAGGGTGAACGGCTCGTCGGCAATGCAGACCGCCGACTCGGACACGAACCAGGTGCGGAGGTAGAACTGGATCAGGGGATGGAAGCGCAGCCCCACGCCGGCGACGCCCACGCCGATCCCCGCGGGCGGCGAGAAGCTGCAGTAGCTCATGATCGTGCCGCTGTCGGGACCCGTGCCATCCTCGCACTCGATCGGCGGGTTGTACTGGAACGTGTGCTGCGCGCCGAAGATGTGCCCGAACTCGTGCATGACGACCAGCAGGTCATCGTTGTCTGTGTGCATGTGCTCGAGCGGCGTGGGGAAGTAGCCGTCCAGGCTGGCCCACGCGTAGGAGATCTCGTCGTCGCACCGGGAGAATTGGAAGGCTCCACCGCAGATCGTCTTGGGATCGACGCTGGGAGGGCAGGAGAAGCCGCTCGACAACCACATCGCACCGGCTCGCGGGAAGTCCTTCTTCGGGTTGGCCGGGTCGGTGAAGTACCAGGTCGTGAATCCGAGCCCGGGCGGGAACAGCTCCAGATCGGGCCATGGCGGGTCGCTGTTCCAGACCGTGAGGTAACCGTCCGGGATCTCGAGCCGCGCGCCGATGTCCCGACGGTAGATCGAGCTCGAGAACGCCACGAGCGTGGTGGCGTAGTCGACAGCCTCCTGGTCCGAGGTGAACCGCGCGCGGAAGTGGTCATCCGCCTCGATGATCACCTCCGCGACCCGGACCGACGGACTCGCGCTCGCGTCGAGCTGGCTCGCATCGGTCTCGCCCGGGGCGGCTCGGCTCGCGGCGCTCCGGCTCACGTCGGCCTGGCTCGCGGCGGTCCGGCTCGCGGCGCTCAGCTCGGCGTCCCCCCTGCCGTCCGCCAGGACCGCGTGGCACCAAGCGCTCGAGGACCCGGCGCTCGCGGACCCGGCGCTCGCGGAGCCAGGGCTCGCGGAGCCCGCGCTCGGGGAGCCGGCGCTCGCGAACACTCGCGCGTCGGTGATCGTCGCAGTCCCGGCCGTGTCCGCGGTACGCGCCAGTGGATCGCCGGAGGAGATCACGAACTTCTCCGCTCCGCGGGTGACGAAGCCGTTGAACATGCTCTCGCTCATCGCGAGGAACACCTGGCCCTGCTCACCCACAACGTGACCGGAGAAGACGGCGACGCCGGCCTCGAGACTCCACTGCTCATCGCCGCGGATCACCCTGGCCCGCGCCCCCGGCTCGAACACGCGTATCGGGTGCAGCTCGAGGTCGACCGCCTGCCCGCCCGGCAGCGGGAAGCCCGACAGGTGCAGGAGCGAGACGCGCTCGTGGGCGTCCCGCAGGCGTCGGACGTCGACGCCGTCGAAGCGGATGGTCGCGAAGCCCCAGATCTCACCCGGGTCCACGATCTCGAACGGCTGGTCGATCCGAGCCGCGGACCGACTCGTGTCGTGACCCGCGGTCTCAGCGCCTGCAGCCAGTCCGGTCGTCGACTGGGCGGACACGGTGCTCGCCAGGACGGCACACACCGCGCACAGAATGCCGGCACCGATGCGTGGGCGCATGCGCTTCCTCCTCGGCGGTCCCCCTCCATGGCCCCGCGGTTCGTCTACCGTGAGGATCGTAACGCAGGGATGGGGAGCCGTGTGACGTGCTTCGCCCTGGACTGAGCGGTCGCCCAGCCCCCACGGACCGCGCGTCCGCGGATACCCTGGGTCGGTCGCACACGAGCCATCCGTCACACCCCGGGAAGACTTCCATGCCGACGCGCCTCGCCCTCCTCGCGGCTCTCCTCGCTTCGACCCTCACTTCCTCGGTGACCGGGCAGGCGGGTGCCGTCCTCGGACACCAGAAGATCAGCAGCACCGCAGGTGGCTTCGGTGAGACCCTCGACGAGCGCGACCTGCTGGCACCCGCGACGAACATCGGCGACCTCGACGGGGACGGGCACGAGGACCTCGCCGTGGGTACGCCCGGCGACGACGACGGAGCGCTCCTCGACGGCGGGGCCGTCCGGATCCTCTTCATGAACGGCGACGGCACCGTCGCCGCCAAGCAGAAGATCAGCGCCGTCGAAGGGGGCCTCGTGGGGACGCTCCGACCGACCGATCGCTTCGGCAGCGACGTGGCGGCCATCGGCGACCTCGATGGCGACGGCGTGAACGACCTCGCCGTGGGCGCGCCCGGCGACGACGACGCGTTCCTCGCCCCGTTCGACGAGGGCGTCGGCGCCGTCTGGATCCTCTTCCTGAACACCGACGGCACGGTGAAGGACGAGCAGAAGATCAGCCGGGTCGAGGGCGACTTCCTCGGATCGCCGACCGTCGACGACCAGTTCGGCGGCACCGTCGCCGCGATCGGTGACGTGGACGGCGACGGCACGCCCGACCTCGCGGTGGGCGCCAGCGGCGGGGACGACGGCGGGCCCCAGGGTTCCGACCGGGGCGCGGTCTACATCCTCTTCCTGGAGACCGACGGGACCGTGCGTGAACACGTCGAGATCAGCGACGGCGCACCGGGCTTCTACGGTTTCCTGGACGACCGCGACGGGTTCGGCTCCGTCTCGGAGCTCGGGGACCTCGACCGGGACGGCGTACCGGACCTCGCCGTCGGCGCGACCGGCGACGACGACGGCGGTCCCCACGACCTGTTCTCGGGACACGGCGCGGTCTACGTCCTCTTCCTGAACCCGGACGGCACGGTCAAGACGTTCACGAAGATCAGCGCCACCTCCGGCGGCTTCACCGGCACCCTCGAGGACGGCGACTCGTTCGGGAGCCCCGCGGCGCTGGGCGACCTGGACGGCGACGGCATCACCGACCTGGCCGTGGGTGCGCGCGGGGACGACGACGGCGAGGCCCACCGGCGCGGCGTCTGGAGCGTCGTCCGGAGCAGC
>JAJDEQ010000172.1 GCA_029259695.1 Planctomycetota bacterium | reverse complement strand
GACCGCGCGCCGCATCCACACCTGGAGAGAGGAGATGCTCGATGGACACGAGCGACGTACGCAGTCTCGCTGAGCAACTACGCGAACAGATCAGCCGGGTCGTCGTCGGCCAGCACGACGCCGTCGACCTGCTGCTGGTGGCGCTGCTCGCGGAGGGCCACGTGCTGCTGGAGGGCATGCCCGGGACGGCCAAGACGCTGCTGGCGCGGGTCTTCGCCCGGGGTCTGTCGCTCGAGTTCCGGCGCATCCAATTCACGCCCGACCTGATGCCCGGCGACATCGTGGGCACCAACCTGTTCAACTTCCAGACGAACGAGTTCGTGCTCACCAAGGGGCCGATCTTCACCCAGGTGCTGCTGGCCGACGAGATCAACCGCACGCCGCCCAAGACCCAGGCGGCCCTGCTGCAAGCCATGCAGGAACGCTCGGTCACCATCGACGGCAGCACCTACGAACTGGGCGACGGCTTCCTCGTGATCGCCACCCAGAACCCCATCGAGCACGAGGGCACCTACCCGCTGCCCGAGGCCCAGCTCGACCGCTTCATGGTCAAGATCCCGATCGATTACCCCGACCGGGAGCAGGAGCGCTCGATGGTGCGCATGCACGGGCACACCGCCTCCATGCCCGCCCTGGACGAGTTCGAGCTGCAGCCGATCGTGGACCTGGCGCAGATCCGGGCGGCACGGGCCGTCGTGGCCTCGCTCTCGCTCACCGACGAGGTGCTGGACTACGTCGTGGACATCGCGCGAGCCACGCGGGAACACCCCTCGCTGCTGGCCGGTGCGTCGCCCCGTTCGACCAACATGCTGTGCCTGGCCTGCCGCGCCCTGGCCGCCCTCGACGGCCGGGGCTACGCGCTGCCCGACGACGTCAAGCGACTCGTCGTGCCGGTGCTCGAGCACCGCATCGTGCTCGCACCGGGCGCGGAGCTGGAGGGCACCGGCACGCGCGACGTGCTCAACCAGATCGTCGAGCAGATCCCCGCGCCGCGATGATCCGCCCCACCACACGCGCCGTGTGGCTGTTCGCCGCCGGGATCCCGCTGGCGCTGCTGCCCACGTTGTTCGCGCCCTCGTTGTGGGTCTCGTGGATGCTGTTCCTGTCGATTTCGGTCCTCGTCTGTGCCATCGACGCCTTGCGTGTGCTCTCACCCCATCGGCTGAGAGTTGAGCTGACCGCACCCGACACGTTGTTCATCGGGCGCGAGGAGCAGCTCGTGTTGCGACTCGCGTTCGCCGGCGCGCCGCGTGCCACCACCGTGTCGCGCCTGATCGAGCTCGACGAAGAGTTCCTGGACCCGATCGCGCCGGACCTGATCGAACTCCCCCAGGGCGACGACTGGGCCGAGCAGAGACTGCGCCTGCGGCCACGTCGTCGCGGCACCGCATCGATCCGCCGGCTTTGGCTGCGCTGGCGCGGGCCATGGGGCCTGTTCGAGCGCATCTGGAGCGACCCCTGCGAGCGCCGGATGCCGGTCGTCCCCGACGTGCTCTCGGTGCGCGCCATGGCCCTGCGCTTCTTCGGATCCCCACGCGCACAGGCGGGCTGGAAGACCGAGCGCTTCCTCGGCGACGGCTCGGAGTTCGAGTCCCTGCGCAAGTACGTCCCGGGTCTCGATCCGCGCGGCATCGACTGGAAGGCCTCGGCCCGTCACCTCAAGCTGCTGGTGCGCAACTTCCGCGCCGAGCGCAACCACCAGGTGGTGATGGCGATCGACACCGGGCACCTGATGCGCGAGCCGCTCGCCGGCGTGCCGCGCCTCGACCACGCCGTGAACTCGGCCTTGCTGCTGTCCTACTTCTGCCTGCACACCGGCGACCGGGTGGGCCTGTACGGCTTCGACGCCCGGCCGCGGTTCTTCCTCGAACCTGTCGCCGGGCGCGCAGCCTTCCCGCGCCTGCAACAGCGCACCGCCGACCTCGAGTACGGCACCGACGAGACCAACTACACGCTGGCCATGATGGAACTCGGCACGCGCCTGCGGCGCCGCTCGCTGGTGATCGTGTTCACCGACTTCAGCGACTCGATCACGGCCGAGCTGATGCTCGACAACCTCGACCGCCTGGCCCGCAAGCACGTCGTGCTGTTCGTCGCCCTGGACGACCCGGGCTTGGAGGACGTCGAGCGCGCGCGCCCGGACAGCCTGTCCCAACTGGGGCGTTCGGTCGTGGCGGCCGACCTGCGCACCGAGCGCCGCAGCGTCCTGGCCCGGTTGCGGCGCGCCGGCGTGCACGTGCTCGACACCCAGCCCGGGGCGGTCTCGCTCGAACTCGTGAACCGCTACCTCGACATCAAGCGCAGGGAGCTGGTGTGAGCGCGCGCAGCCGCATGCGCAGCGTGGAGTTCCGCCGCGAGCGGGAACCGAGCTGGGTCAAGCTCGAGCAGATCCTCGGCAGTGTCCGTCGTGTGGGCCTCGGGGGCCTCGGCCCGCGACAGCTCGCGCAGCTCCCGGTGCTGCACCGCGCGGTGCTCTCGTCGCTCAGCGTCGCCAGGGCCATCTCACTCGATCGCAACGTGCTGGAGTACCTGGAGAGCCTCGCGGCGCGCAGCTACTTCTGCGTGTACGGCACCCGACGCTCGCTGTTCGAAGAGTTGCGCGAGTTCGCGTGGGTGCGCTTCCCGCGCGCCGTGCGTGAAGCCCGCTGGCCGCTCGCCCTCTCCGCCGCCTGCCTGCTGTTGGGCGTGGCCCTGGGCTTCCTGCTGACGCTCGACGACCCGTCCCGCTACGACGCCCTCGTGTCCAGCGACCTGGCGCAGGATCGAAGTCCGGCGACGTCCACCGAGGACCTGCGCGCCGTGCTGTACAGCGACGATGAACTCAGCGCCGCGACGATGTTGGCGCACTTCGCTTCGTTCCTGTTCACCCACAACGCCCGCATCGGCATGCTCTGCTTCGCGCTGGGATTCGCGGCGGGCATCCCCGTGCTGCTGCTGCTGATCTACAACGGGCTCACGCTCGGGGCCCTGGCGGCGGTGTATCACACGCGCGGGTTGTCGCTCGATTTCTGGGGCTGGGTGATGCCCCACGGCGTGACCGAACTCGGGGCCATCGCGTTGTGCGGTGCCGCAGGTTTCGTCCTGGGACAGGCCGTCGTCTTCCCGGGACGGCGCAGCCGGCTGGCCGAGCTGGCGCACCGCGGGCGCCGGGCCGGCCTGATCGTGGCGGGCACGGTGGCCATGTTCTTCCTCGCGGCGTTGATCGAGGGCTTCTTCCGACAGCTCGTGCACTCGGTTCCCGTGCGTTACACCGTCGTGGCCGCCACCGGCGTCGCCTGGTGGGTGTACTTCACGAAGTGCGGCCGGAGAGCGGCGACGTGATCGCGAGCGCAGAGCACCCGGGCAGGCGGCGCGAGATCGTCACCCCCGAGGGCGTGCCGCTGGCCTTCACGCTGGCCTCCCCGGCGGAACGGGCCATGGCCTTCCTGCTCGACGCGGCGCTGATCATCGCCGTCACGATCCTCCTGGCCCTGCTGCTCTACGGAGCAACCGATCAGGACGGGGGCGGGTTGTCCTCCGCCTTCGCGCTGCTGGTGATGTTCTTCCTGCGCAACTTCTACTTCACCTGGTTCGAGATCAGCTGGCAGGGCAGCACGCCGGGCAAGCGCGTGATCGGGCTGCGGGTGATCGACCGGCGCGGCGGCGTGCTCAGCGCCGATGCGGTCTTCGCGCGCAACCTCACCCGCGAGATCGAGTTCTTCATGCCGCTGCTGTTGCTGATGTTCCCCGAGATCTTCGATCCCGACGCGCCGGTGCGACACCTGTTCACGATCCTGTGGATGCTGGCCCTGGCCGCACTGCCCCTGCTGAACCGCGACCACCTGCGCGTGGGCGATCTGGTGGGCGGGACACTCGTGGTCCACGCCCCGAAGACGAAGCTCCTGCGCGACCTGGGAACGGCCGCAGACCCCAAGCGCGACGAGCCGCCCGAGTTCGGCTTCACTCCGGCGCAGCTCGACATGTACGGCGTGCGCGAGCTCCAGGTGCTCGAAGATCTGCTGCGCACCCGCCGGCACGAAGCCAGGACCATGCGCGACGTCGCCGAGCGCATCCAGCACAAGATCGCATGGAGCGGCGGCAAGCTGAAGCCGCGCGACTTCCTCGACGCATTCTACCGAGCGCAGCGCGCCCGCCTGGAACACGAGCTGCTGCTCGGCAAGGCCCGCGAGCGCAAACGCGAGGGCCGCCTCGGTCAGCCCGACACGCCGCGCCGCGACGACCGGCAACCCGACGACCAGCAACCCGGCAGCCAGCAACCCGACGACCAGGGCACGTGATCCACCGCGGCCACGCCGCGCGCGCGGCTCGCGACCATGGCTGGGCTCGCCGGTGCGCCTCCCCAGCGGACACACCAGGACGCGCGCCGGAACCGCCGTCTCAGCCGAAGATCGCGTCCAGCTCGCTCGTCGTGTAGCCCTCCGCCGCACGGCGCAGCTCGACGTAGCTGCTCGCCACGAGCACGGCACCGAACGAACCGATGGTGGCCCACACACCCCAGCTCCACAGATCGTCCATCGGTACGTAGGAAGCGCCAAACCGCAGCAACACCAACACGATCGCCAGCGCCAGCAGGCGCCAACGTGCTCCCCGCGTGAGCAGCCACGAGCGCGTCAACGCCGATGGGAACCGCCGTCCCTCGACGACGGCCACCGGCACCGCGACCCACAACGCCAGGGTGACCCACCACCCGATCAATCCCGAGATGATCGACGCAGCGACCCATAGGTCGGCGCTCGCCCATTGGGACAACCATGCGACCCCGGAGGCCGGGCAGAGCGCGGCCAGACCGACGATCACGGACCGAGGCAGAGCTGCGGCCCCGGCTGGAAACCCGCCGCCCGAGCCCACCGACCGGCCCGCCAACACGGCGAGCGAGCCCGACACCACCAGGACCTGAACGACAACCGATCCGACCGCGCTCACGAGCTCGATGAGCGCGTAGGACCTGGGTCCCCACGCCTGCAACACAGGTTGAGTCAACTGCTGGGAGACGTACTGACGCCAGGGCATGTCGACGAGCAGCGCCAACGGCACGAAGACATACGCGTTGCGCAACCACACGCGCCATGCGGTCACCAGGACGCGCCCCGGCTGGAAGACAGCAGACGCAGTCACGCGTCCGGCTCCGCAACCGCCCCCCCGGCGCCCGGCGTCTGGGCGCGCGATACCGGGGCCATCCCCCACCCTCGCTGGGCCATCCCCCACCTTCGCTGGGCCATCCCCCGCCCTCCCTGGGTCTCCTCCACCCTCCCTGGGTGCTGCGTACGAGATCGTAAGACAATCGATCCGGGCATGCCGCGGATGCCCTGGCGCGCCGCCTGGATGCAGTCGCTACGGCCGCATGAGGTAGGCGCGGAAGACCTGGTAGGCCGTGTCCGCGCTGGCATCCGCGCCGGGCGCGCGATCCGGGATGCGCTGGGCGAAGGCCCGGCGTCGAGGCGCCGGGGCCTGTTCCAACTCGAGCGCCACCGCACCGGCGATGGCCAGCACCGGGCCCGGCAAGGGGATCGGCTCACCTGCGAGGGCGCCGTTCACGCGCTCCCGCAGTCGTGGACCGTCCCGTCGATCGAGGGCGTCCAGCAGGTCCACCGCGGCACGCACCGGTTGCGGTGCGCTCGGATGGGCCGCGAGTTGCATGACTTCGCGCCACCAGCGCTGCTCGTGCACCGGCAGGTACGGCGCCACTTCTCCATAGACCGCGACCGTGGCCGACAACCACGGCCCCCACTGGCCGTCGGCAGGCGGCGCCGCGGCGCGCAGGGCCTCCGTCGCCGCGTGCCACTCCGTCACGGGCTGCACCCGTGGGTCGTCCGGATCGGGACGCAACGCCGCGCGCATCTGGGCCGCCGCCCGCTCGCTCAGACCGAGACCGAACGGCGGTCGATCGTCGCCGATGCCGGCCAGCGGGTAGGGGCGCCGCGCGACACCCCCGAGCACTTCGACCACCGGCCCGGGCAGGTTGCGCAACCAGTGCAGGAAGCGCGCCGTGCGTTGCATGAAACGGGCACGCTCGGCACGCGTGTCGAGGATCGGGTGTTCGTCCGTGTTGGGCTGCTGCCGGGAGACGAACGGGTGCAGCAGGCGTCGGTTGGCGGCGATCAGCCCGTCGGCCTGGGCGACGTCGTGGATGCCCAGCAGTTCGAAGTGCTCGCGCGTGCCGTCCCAGGCGAGCGGACGGCCGTCGAAGCTCCCCGTCTCGCCTTCCGCCACGGCCAGGATGATCCAGTCGCCGGCGCCCATGTCGAGCACGAGGTAGTCGGCGAACACGCTGTCCATGGCCGCGAGCACGTTGAGCATGAGCTCGTCGTCGATCTCGTAACCCTGCAACCACTGCACGAAGACGCCGCCCGGGCTCAGGTAGCGCGGCACCTCCCGGTAGAACTCCACGCTGAACAGGCTGGCGACGCCGCTGACCCACGGGTTGCTCGGCTCGGAGATGATCACGTCGTAGCGCTCGACACGCGACGAGAAGTACGAACGCGCGTCGTCGATCCAGAGTTCCAGGCGCCCGTCGATGAAGGCGCGCTCGTTGACCGGACGGCACAGTTCGGCGCCGGCCACCATCTGCGGCTCGATCTCGATCACGTCGACGCGGCGCAGGACGGGCGAGCCCAGCAAGGCGTCGCAGGTCACCCCCGAGCCGAAGCCGATCACGGCCGCAGCGGTAGCCTCGGGACGCAGGAGCAGCGGCGCCAGGCCCAGCAGCAACTGGGTCGGTTCGTCATCGGCCAGTTGCGGCAAGCTGCCGGGGCCGTCCGGGCGACGGTTCATGGAGACCGTGGCGTCCACCTTGCCGTTGGTGTGGATGCGCCGGCGCCGCGTGGCAGTCGTGTCTTCGGTGACGGCCACGCTGGCAGAACGCCCGTCAGCCGTGAAGATCAACTGCCGGTCCTCGGCCAGACGACTGTTGCCGTGGCGGTACACGCTCGACGTGAGCACGCGGCGATCGAGTTCGATCACGAAGACGGCGCCGGCCAACACCACCGCACTGATCACGCCGGCGAGCGCGAACCGTCGACCCGCTCCCCCGTCGCGGGCCGCGACTCCCGACGCACCCGACTCCGGCGCACCCGACTCCGGCGCGCTCGCCACCGGGACGCTGCTCGCGTCAGCTGCCGTGGCGCGACGAGGCCGCAGGAGCGCGACGGCCAGGGCCAGGTCGACCGCCGCCCCCAGCACGATCACGTTCTTCAGGCCCACGAGCGGCATGAGCACCAGCCCCGCCAGCACCGCCCCGACGATCGCACCGCAGGTGTTCACGGCGTAGGTCTTGCCCACGATGCCCTCGGATGCGCCGCGCCTCAGCAACAGGTGCGTCACCAGCGGCAGCGTCATGCCGGCGCAGAAGGTGGCCGGCAACATGATCATCAGGCACAGCAGGTAGCGCAGCAGGTTGAAACGCAGCCACAGTTCAGGCGTGCGCGCGGCGTCCTCGAGCAGCCAGCTCATCGCGCCGGCCGCCACCTCGTAGAGGGGCAGCGTGGCGATCGCGGCGACCCCCATGATCAGTTGGACCGTGGCCAGCACCCGCTCGGGGTGTCGGAAGCGGTCCATGCGCTTGCGCACCCAGAGTCCACCCAGGGCCAGGCCCAGCACGAAGGCCGACAGCATCACCTCGAACGAGCGCGTGGCGCTGCCGAGCACCATCGACAGCAGTCGCATCCAGCCGATTTCGTACATGAACGACGAGAGGCCGGTGCCGAAGGCCACCACCAGCAACAACGTGAGCAGTCCACCGGGAACACCTGCGGCGGCGACCGACCCGGAGCGCCCGACACCCTCCGACCCGGGGCCGGTACCCTTCGCGTTCGAACTCGCGGCGGCAGCCACCGCACCGCGTCCGAGCGGCGTGGCGCTGCGCTTGTCGCGCACGGCCACCAGCATGATCGCCAGGTTCACCGCGGCGGCCGCCATCAACGCCCCCGGCAGGCCGAAGCGTGGGATGAGCACGAAGCCGGAGAGCAGCGCACCCAGCGCGGCGCCCGCGCTGTTGGTGAAGTAGAGCAGGCTCAGGATCTCTCCCGAACGCCCGGGCGCGCGGCGCAGGATGCCGACGCTCATGAGCGGGAAGGTCATGCCCAGCAGCACGCACGGCGGGAATACCAGCAAGGCGCTCACGCCCCACTTGACCGCCGTGACGCCCGGCCCCCCTCCGAGCGCGGGGAAGACCACGTCGTAGCACAGGCGCGTGGCGAGCGACTGCAGGTACGGGAACAGCAGCGCGTAGGCGCCGATGACCCCCTCGATCGCGCCGTACACGACGATCGGCCGGGTCACCCGCTCCATGCGGCGCCCGATCACCAACGCGCCCACCGACAGCCCGCCCATGAAGAGCGCGAGCACCAGCATCTGCGCCGTGGCCGCGCTGCCCAGCAACAAGCGGATCGAGCGGGACCAGATCGACTCGTAGACCAGTCCCGTCAGCCCCGACAGGAAGAACAGCACGAGCAGTCCGCGCCACGGTGACGGAGTGGGACTCTGGGCTCTCGACATGTTCCGTGCGCTCCTCGGCGGCACACATTAGCAGCTTGCCTGCCGCGGACGCTCGCTCGTCCGACGCGCCCGGAAGTGGATGCTTCGCCGCGGATCGGGGGGGACGAACGCGGGCGCCGACCACACGCGACAACTCTCGCCAGGACATGCCCGGGGCGGAAGTCGGCGGAGGCGCTCAGGCGTGTGCGCTACCCCGCGTCGCCTGGCTTCGACTTGCTGCCCGCCTGCGTCATGGTGAAGACGGCCGCGGTCACGCCGCCCACCACGCCGCCGGTCACCGCGGCACTCACCTCGACACCGATCAGGCGTTGGATGCCCACCGATGCCAGCGCCGCCGTGACGGCCACGACCACGATCACACCCAGTTGCTTGAACAGGACGTTCGATCCCTCAGCCACGCTCGCCTCCTCCTTGATGGACGCTCCCTCGGGATCATAGCCCGTCACCCGGCGGCCCTGCTCGCCCCCCCCGCCGGATTCGACTAGCGTGGATGGATCGGCACCCTGCGCGCCCACGTCGGGCCCATGGCGTCGTGTCGGGCCCATGGCGTCGTGTCGGGTGCATGCCGTCGTGTCGGGCGCATGCCGTCGTGTCGGGCGCATGCGCGTCGGGCCCACGGCGTTCGACGGACAAACGATCACCGACCACAGTCGACGAGAGGGAGCAGAGCAGCATGAGACGTCCAAACACCGCAACCATCACGATCGGCGTGATCGCCGTGGCCATGACGTTGATCGTCGCCCGCGCAGTCTACGCGCAGGTACCCACCGTCAAGGCCAAGGGCAAGGCCATCGAGATCATGAACCTGCTTCCCGGGGGTGTACCCGTTGTGACCACCGTCGACCTGTTCACGGTCCCGGCCAAGCGGCGCTTCATCGTGACCGACATCATCTTCAACAACGACCACGACACGTCGGTCCGCGCCCAGCGATTGACCCGCAACGGCGGCAACAGCGCCATGGGCTTCATCACCATTCCCGCCAACAGCGCCTTCTCCCATTCCTTCGGCACGGGGCTCGTGTTCGAGGAGGGCGACGTGATCGGCGTGCGCAACGGCGACACCGTGGGCCCCACCGAATTCACGGTGACGGGGTACCTGACCAAGTAGGTGCGGGACCGCATGCTCCGTCGCGCCCGCCTTCGCAGCTCGAAGGCCGGCCGTCGTCCCTGATGCCCCTCAGCGTCTGGCGTCCGCTTACTGATCCAAGCGAAAGCGCGCCACGACCGGACGGTGATCGGACACCGTGCTGTCGAGCACGATCGTCTCGAGGTGTTCCAGGGGCGTCGTGGCGAGGACGAAGTCGATGCGGCGCTTCGGCGCCCGAGCGGGATAGGTCGCCGGGCCGTCCGTCGCGCCATGCAGGCCGCTCGCCGTCAGCGTCTGCAACGAGGCGCTCCCCGGTTCGGCGTTGAAGTCACCCGCCACGAGCGCCGGCGTGCCGGCCGGCCGGGCGGCAACACGGTCGCTGATCTCACGCGCCTGGCGCGCGTTGTTCTCGAGATCGAACGAGTCGTTGTGCACGGCGCCGAGCAACACGTCGTGGCCGGCGAGTTGGGTGCGGCACCAGAGCACGCGGCGGTTGTTGGTGGTGACGTAGAACGGCTGCCGGCCGGAGAGCGGCGGGTTGGACAGGACCGTGAGCGGACGGCGCGAGAGGATCGCGTTGCCTCCCACCACGCGCAGGAAGGGCAACCCGAAGTTGTAGTTCTCGCCGAAGGCCCAGGCGTGCATGCCGCAGCGTTCGGCCAGCTCCTGCACCTGGTTCACGCGGTTGGGACCGGCCTCCCACATCACTTCGGAGAGGAACACGAGGTCCGCCCGCGCGTCGCGCACCAGGCGCGCGGCCTCGTCCAGTCGTCCGCGCACCGCCGCTTCATCGTCGAACTCGAGACCACCGCGGTGCACGAAGGCCTTGGCCAGGTTGAGGGCCACGACGGTCAGTTCGTCGCCGGGGCCGAGGGGCCGCGCCGACGGGTGGGACGTGACACCTGCTCGCGGTGTCTCGCCCGACGCGAGCAGCGTGCCGTTCAACACGAACAGCGCGACGGCAACCGCGCCGCACGCGATCAGCGCCAGGACGAGTCGCCGGAGGGGCTTCACCCCAACTTCGACAGCAGCAGGTCCTTGGCCGTCTTCGGATCGGCCGCACCGCGCGTGGCCTTCATGAGTTCGCCCATGAACAGGCCCAGCAGCTTGGTCTCACCGCCCTTGTAGCGGGTGACGGCGTCGGCGTGCCGGGCGAGGATCTCGTCGATGGCCGTTTCGAGCGCGCCGGTGTCGCTCACCCGGGTGAGCCCCCGGGCCTCCACGATGGTGGCCGGATCGCCGCCCTTGTCGATCATCTCGGCCAGCACCTCCTTGGCGGCCGGCGTGGAGACCGTGCCGTCGTCGACCAACGCGACGAGCGCGGCGAACCGGGCCGCGTCGAAGGGCAGCTCGGCCAGCGGCACGTCCTTCGCGGCACCCAGCAATTCGTTGACGATCCACTTCGACACCGACCGGGGGGCGTCGTGTACACCCAGCGCGGTCTCGAAGTAATCGCCCAGGGCGCCCTCGCCCGTGAGCACGTCGGCCTCGTTGCGCGACACGCCCAGGCCGTCGATGTAACGCTCGAAGCGCGCGGCGAGGGACGGGTCGGCCGCCCGCGCCTTGTCGCGGTCGCTCTCGCGAGGCGCCGCGTCCGACTGCTGCCGACGTTCGCCCGTCGCCTTCGGAGCCGCCTTGTCCTTCGCGTCACTCTTGCCCTTCGCCGCAGGCTTGCCGCGCGCTGCGCCGGACTGCGCTCCCGACGCAGCGGTCGTCTTGGCCCACGAATCGCGCAGGCCCACGATGCGGTTGAAGACGAGCCGCTCGCCGGCGCTGTCCTCCGGGTCGCGCCAGAAGTAGCCCGTGCGCTCGAACTGATACCGCGTATCGGACGGATCGGCCTGCACGCTCGGCTCGATGCGGCTGTCGTGCAAGACCGTCAGCGACTCGGGGTTGAGCAGCTCGGGCAGCTCCCGATCATCGGAGCCCGGACGCGGATCGAGGAACAAGCGGTCGTAGAGCCGCACTTCGCAGGGCAACGACGCGGCGGCGGAGACCCAGTGGATCGTGCCCTTCACCTTGCGGCCGTCGGGCGCATTGCCGCCGGCCGTCTGCGGGTCGTAGCTGCAGCGCAGCTCCACGACCTCGCCGGCGGAGTCCTTGATCACCTCGTCGCAGGTGATGAAGTACCCGTAGCGCAGTCGCACTTCGCGACCGGGAGCGAGGCGATACCACTTCTTGGGCGGGTCCTCGAGGAAGTCCTCCCGCTCGATCAACAGCTCGCGGCCGAAGGGCACCTTGCGCGTGCCCTGCTTGTCGATGTCCTCGGGCCAGTAGCTGGCGTCGAGTTCCTCGGTCTGCCCTTCCGGGTAGTTGGTGATCACCACCCGGAGCGGGCGCAGCACGGCCATCACCCGCGGCGCGCGGGCGTTGAGGTCGTCGCGGATGCAGAACTCGAGCTTGCCGATGTCGACCACGCTGTTGGTCTTGGCCACGCCGACCATCGCGCAGAAGGCACGCACGGCCTCGGACGTGACACCCCGGCGGCGCAGGCCCGAGAGCG
>JAJDEQ010000171.1 GCA_029259695.1 Planctomycetota bacterium | reverse complement strand
GCCGTCCGCTGCGGCGGCGCGGTAGGCACCGACGTGCGTGCGTCCCATGAAGCCCAGTCCGATCACGCCGATGCCGTGGGTCATGCCGACGCTCCCCCGACTCCGAGGGCCAGCGGGCGCACGATCGCCGCAGCCGCCCGGATGTCGTCCACGCGCTGCGTGCCCGCCTCGCGTTCGATCATCAGGTCCACGTCGATCCCCTCCCGCCGGACCACGTCGAAGAACGCGCGCCAGTCCACCTCGCCCTGCCCCACCGGGACCTCCTCGCCCCACTGCTCGGGCACGCCGCTGCGACGGGCGTCCTTGACGTGGATCTGGCGCACGTGGGGCGCCAGGGCGGCGAGCGCAGCCACCGGTTCGCCCATGCCGTAGAGCAGCATGTTGGCCGGGTCGAAGTTCACGCCGACGTTGGCGCGACCGAGTTCCGCCAGCACGTCCAGCAACACCTCGGCCGTCTCCTGTCCCGTCTCGAGCGCGACGGTCACGCCTTCGTCGGCAAACACGTCCGCCACCTCGCCCAGGCGTTCGAGCAGCGTCGCGCGCTCGCGATCCGTGCGTTCGTGGGGCAGGAAGCCCGCGTGGAAACTCACCAGGCGCAGACCCAGACGCGCAGCGAGCTTCGCGTTCTGCGCGGCCGCCGCGCGGTTGGCCGGCCAGGTGGCGTCGGAGCGCAACCCACCCGTGCGGCGAATCGACGCGATCGTCGAGTAGTCCTCGTCGCGCATGCCCAACATGCCGGAGCGCACCTCGACTCCGGCATCGCGCAGGCGGTCCAGCGTGCGGCCCACCCGCCAGGCGCCCACCCGCAGCGGGTCGAGCGCCAGCTGCGCGTGCTGCAAGCCGGTCGCGGTCACCCGTCGTGCCAGCTCGGCCGGCGTGGCGGGTTGCAGCGACCACGAGCACACGCCGAGGCAGGCCGTGGTGACGAGGGGATCGGGTGTCATCGCACCAGGGTCTAACAGCTCCACCACCTCGGTCAAACACCTGGGAGCCGCAAGCGGCTTGCGCGGTCGCGACGGGGGAGTGCATTTGCTGCTGCCGAGCGTGCCAGGGAGCATGCGCCGCCCACAGCTCAGGGCAGTTCGATCTCCAAGTCACGTTGTTCGGCCGCGTCGAGCTGCAAGCTCACCTCCGTGAGCGGCTGACTGTCCTCGAAGTCACCGTCGCCGTAGATCAGCGTGAAGACGCGCACCCGCCACGGGCCGGGCGGCAGACCTGCGAAGCGGAACGCGCCGTCATCGGGCAGGTCTTCCAGGCGGCGCCGTTCCTGGCCTTCGGCGTCGAACAACGCGACGCAGGTCCATGCCGGCAGCATCTCGCTTTGCGGCGGGACCACCACGCCGGATATGGCCGCGCCCGCCGGCAACGCGATGCGCACCCCGTCGACCTGCTCGTCGGGCTCGAGCGCCCACGGCCCCGCTTCGACCGACGCGAACGGCAGAGCATCGCAGCGCAGCGACCAATCACCCGGCGGCAGGTGCCGGACGACGAAGCGGCCTTCGGCATCACTGCGCACCCGGGCCTCGGGGCCATCCGGTTGCCGCCGCAGGGTGATCGCCGCCTCCGCGACGGGTGTGTCGAGTGTCGACCCATCCGGACCGGCGGCGTCCGCAGGGCCGCTCCCGCTGCCTTGCGTGTCGGCACTCGCACTGTCGGCCGCCGCGACACCAAGCGCCCCCTGCACGACGACGCCACTCAATGAAGCGCCGCCAAGCTGGAAATCGCGGACGATGGTCTCACCCCACGACAGGTCGAACGACTCGCTCAGACGGGGCCCGGAAGGCACGCTCACCGTCAGCGTGTGCGGCCCGGACGTCACCGCCGCGAGGCGGTACTCGCCGGCCTCATCGGTGTGAGCCGTACGACGACTGATCGCCGCGCCGAAGATCGGCTTACCACCGACTTCGCGCAGGTACACGCGCACATCCGCGAGCGGGGCGCCACCGGCTGTGACCCGACCGACCACCACCCCCGAGCGCGCGTGATGGACGGCGACCTCCGTCGTGGCACCGGCCGTCACCGCGCACACGGCCAAGCCTCCCGGCTCCGAACGCAGCTCGTACTCGCCGTCCATCAGCGACTCGAAACGGAAGCGACCATCGGCGTCCGAGAGCACCACGTCGGCCGGACGGCCGGAGACACGCGGCAGGCTGCGATGGCCGGGCGGTCCCACGGCGATGTGCAGCAGGGCTCCGGGGACCGGCACACCGTCGGCAGCGAACACCGTGCCGACGATCGTGCCCGCGGCGCGCAGCACGACGTCACCCAGATCGAACTGCTCGCCCGCGGCGAGATCCAGCACGTCGTGCTCGTGAAGCGCGAAGCCGGCCAGCGGCTCCAGCGCACCCACGACCAGCTGCCAGCGACCGCTGCGCAGGCCGTCGAACCGGAAGCGCCCATCCGCGGCAGAGCGCGCCTCCATCGTCCGGTCCGAGTCGCGCTTGGGCGTATCGAGGTGGGTCAGCCCCGTCAGCCCCTGGCCGACCGGCCCGCCGTCGGCACCGACCAGCCGGCCGGTCAGGGACGCCCCCCGGGACAGGCGCGCGGTGAAGTGCGTCGTACCCGGAGCGGGCATGCCCGGGACGACGAAGCGCTCGGTGGCGTATCCAGGTGCGCTCACCGTCACGGTGTTGTCCAGGGGGCCGACGCCGGAGATGAACTGCGCGCGGACGTCCACATCCGACATGGGGCCGCCCGGTAGGATGCCGAACTGCAGCCTCGCGGACGGGTCGTCCACGAAGTCGTCTCGTACCACCTCGACGCCGAAGTCGACGAGCGGTTGGTCCGATGCGTCGTCGACGGCGGTCACCACGAGCATCGCCCGGTGCTGCACCACGCAGGCCAGCGACCGCTCACCGGCCACGACCCCCGGGAGCTTGAGCGGCTCGAACCCCACGGCGTCCACGTACACGGTGACGAGTGAGGTGCGCACCCCGTCGAGGGTGAAGCGACCGTCGGCGCCGGACCGCACGCGCGGTGTGTCGTCGTCCCGCGTCGCCTCTTGCACTTCGTAGAGCAGCACGTCACCCGGATCGAAACCGAAGCTGTTGCGGCGGATGTCGTGCTCGCTCGCCAGCAGGAGCGCACCGGGCACGGGCTCTCCGTCGGCGTCGGTCACCCAGCCGCTGATCGACGCGCCCGTCTCGAGCACGATGTCGCCAACGTCGAGATGCCCGCCCGGCGGCAGCTCCAGACCGTACACGTCGATCGAGACGAAGCCCTGGAGTGCGATGGCGTAGCCCAGATGGCACGCCGGCAAACCGGTCACCTCGAAGCGGCCGTCGGCGCCAGTCGTCGTGGTCAGGAAGGACTCGATCGTGCCGGTGTACAGACTGCCGTCGGGTGCAGGGTGCAGCCGGCGCACGTAGGTGTGCAGCGCCACCGCATCCAGCGCCCGCCCCCTCTCGTCGACCACTCGTCCGGCGAAGCTCCCGCCCGGGGCCAGCGCGATGGGCCCCACGTCGAAGGCCCGGCCGTCGAAGCCGCGGCAGCTCACCGCCCGGGTCCCGTACTCCGCCGCGCGGGCGACCAGCTCCGGAACGAAGGGCCATTGGGTCCCGGCGGCGCCCAGCAGCGAGGGCACGTCGAGCGCGAAGGCGCCGTCGGCACCCGTCGTCACGCGCGGCAGGTCGTGCACGGGCAGTTCGGTGCCCTGGACCCAGCGGCCGAAGATCTCGTGGCAGGCGGCGCCAGTGGGCACCGCAAAGACCGTGGCGCCGGCGATTCCGGAGCCCCGTTCGTCGGTGACGACACCCGTGAGCCGTGCGGAGGGCAGCGCCTGCGGCTGGTCGGTTGTACCCTCGCCGACCTCTGCGGGGACGGCCGCCGGAGTCACCTCGCCGGGGTTCGCCTGCGAGGGCGACGCCGGTACCGGGTCGGCGATCATCGGTCCCGGCACGACGGGAGCACCGCGATCGTCGCGGGGCGTCTCGAGCAGCACCGGTTCCCCGGTCTCACGGGCGTCCGGACGGGCAAGCCACCAGATCACCGCCACGATCAGCGCGAGCGCCACGAGACTGGCGAGCAGCGCGGCGGGCGAGCGGGCGGGCGAACTCATGCTCGTGGCATACGTCCGCCGCTTGCGGCGCGCAACACTCGCGGGGGAACGGTCTGTCCGGTCGTGGACGGGGCGCGGGGCAAACGGACGTCAGAACCAGTCGTTGGAAGCCTGGAACCAGGACCAGCCGCCGCCCAGACGACGCGTGCGGTACTTCGAGGCGCCGAAGGGCGAGCCGGCGTCGTTGGGCTCGTGCACGAAGCCGTACGACATCGTGTCCGGGCTGATGCCGTCCAGGCCGGAGTCCACGCGGAAGTAGACCCCACCTCGGGCATCGACGCGCATCTCGTCGACCGGGTAGAGGCCGATGCGTCGGGCGATGGTCGAATCACCCCGCCGCGACTCGGGCAGCCGTTGCTCGAACGCCGAGCGAGAGAACTCGAACCCGATGCGGCGCGGCACGTGCAGCCACAGGAGCGCGCCGGTGACGAAGAGCATCGCCAGCACGACCGCCACCGGGCGCGCCGGCAGGCGGATGGCCTTGCCCTTCCGGGCGAGCACGATGGCCGTGACCAGAACGCCCAGGGCCGCGACGGGCACGGCCACCACGCCGAGGATGACTGCGAAGAACAACAGGTCCTCGAGCATGCCCGGCCGGGCGTCGAGCAACAGCACGCTGGTGCAGGCAGCGCCGGTCAGCAACACGACGATGTGTCCGATGTTCTTCAGCGCAGCTCGTTCCCGCGGGGCGTCTTCCCAACCGAGATGCCGACCCGGGGTTGTGGCGCTCACCTGGGCCTCGGCGAATGCCCGTGACGGCGTGCCGCGTGCCTGCGCGGCCCCCGGGACTCACTGCAGGATCGTCTCGCCGATGCGCACCCGCAGGGGGAACTCCTGGGCGGTGCACCACCCGCGCGGCGCCAGCAGTGGCCCTTCGACGCTCAGCAGCACCACCTGCCCGTCCACGCGCAGCCGGGCGGCGACGCTCTTCGCCGAGCGGTGGGCGTTCTCCTCCTTGATCTCGTAGTCGACCGACTCGATCTCGGCCCGGTCCCAGTCGACGGCAGCTCGCAAGCGGCCGAAGTTCTCGAGCTGGAGTCGCCGCACGGCAGCCCACTCCCGCCGCCCGTTCCCGTTCGAGAAGACCTGCTTCGCGACCCGCTTCGGCGCGGCCTCGAGCGTCGAGCGCTCGACGGCCTCGACCACGTCCTGCTTCGTGGCGCAAATCTCGAGGAAGGCCGACTCGTCCCCTGCACGCAGAGCGGCGAGCGCCTGGTTGGCCAGTTCCTCGGGCGTCGCCGGCGCGCGCGACCCGCAACTCCAGGCGACGACGGCGAGCACCAGGACGACGACCGGTAGTCGTGGACGCGCGAGAACTAGGAGTCGTGGACGCGCGAGAAGTCCTGGACGCGCGCGAACACGTCCCGTCGCCTGACGGGACACGGCGACAGTCTGCATCGCAACCTCCTCCTGCTCCTGCCCCTCCGGCCGACGAGCAGCCGGGGCTCCGCACCCAGCATATCAGCTGCAACCGGTCGTGCCCGGCCACACGCACGGCCAACGAACCGGGCGCGAGCTTGCCCGGGAGCCGCCGCGCCGCACGGGACCGCCGTCGCCCGAGCCCGCGCGTCGCCGTACCTCAGCGCTCGATGGCGCGCAGGCGGACGTTGCGGAACTCGATCGGCGCGCCTTCAGCCTGCAGCGCGATGTAACCGGGCAGCTCGGCGCACCAACGCGCCTCGTTCTGCAGCCTGCCGTTGACCCGCAGCTCGAGGTCGGGGCCGTCGAGCCTGATCAGGTAGTCGTTCCACCCACCGACGGGGTTCTCCTTCGTGGGCGCGAGCTTCACGGTGCGACGACCGTCCGTGCGCGCGTGGTCGGTGAGCATGTCGAACTCGCCGATGTTCCAGATGTCGCCGGCGTTGCGGTGCATGAGCTGCGCCTCGATCGAGCGGGGCCAGACCTCGTCCTCGCCGATCAGACGCAGCAACACCCCCGAGTTGCCCGGGTCGCTCCCGGCGGGGAAGCGCCACTGCAGCCGCAACTCGAAGTCCCGGTAGCGGGCTTCGGTGCGGATGTAGCCGATGGGCTGGCCCGGGGTGGCGAGCATGCCGTCGCTCAGGGTCCACGCGGAGCCGATGCTCGTGCCACCGGGCGCGGACTTCCAGCTGCCGTTGGCCACGTGGGTCGCGCCGGCGGCGCCCAGGTCCCCCGTGGGGTGGAACGCCACCCAGCCGTCCAACGTGCCGCTGCCCAGCAGGTCGACCCACTCGCCGTAGTCGGGATCCACGTCGCGATCCTCGAGCAGGAAGGAAGCCAGGTCCGCGAGATCCTGAGCGCTCAGACCCAGGGCGACGTCGTCGGGCATGAGCGAGAGCTCCAGACGACGCCGGCTGCTGATCTCGTCGGCTTCGAGCACATGGCGTTCGCCCATCGAGTCCTTGATCACGACGCGTTGGCCATCGACCAGGATGAAGCCGGTGAGCACGCGACCGTCGACCGTCTCCAACATGTGCGCCTCGTAGCCCGCGGAGATGGCGGCACTGGGGTGCAACATGGCGTCGAGCAGTTCGCGCCGTCCGAGCTTGGACCTGATTCCGGTGAGCTCGGGGCCGATGTCCCCGCCGCGACCGTCGAAGGCGTGGCAGGTGATGCAGGCGGTGTCGGTGCGCCCGTAGAGCAAGCGGCCCCGGCGGACATCGCCGCTGAGGGCGGTGAGTTCGTCGAGCGGCGGCAGGGGCGGACCGCGGCGGCCCGGACGCTCGAAGACGCTGCCGGCCAGGGCGCGCACGCCGAAGTCGGGGTTGCGGAAGATCGACTCGGCGACGAGTTCCCGGCCGTCGGCGTCGAGCCGATCGGCCTGGGCTTCGGCGATCAGCCAGGCGCCGCCCTCGGGGTCGATGGCCAGGGCTTCGAGTGCGTCATCCCGGGCGTCGTCGGCCATGGGGTCGCGTACGGCGGCCTTCAGGTCGTCCAGTCGCCCGGTGTCCTGCGGTGCGTCGGCGTACACGCGGAAGACGACTTCGGACCGGGCGCCGGGCTGGCCGCTGCCGCCGTCGTCCAGGGCCGCGATGGCCACGAAGCGCACGTAGCCCTCGGGCAGGTCGTAGACGATCTCCGAGTGGGCGTGGGTGCCGATGCCGTCGGTGTAGGTCGTGCCGTCCACTTGCAGCGGGCCGCCGATGCAGTCGTTGCCCACGCGGACGCTGCCCCACGCGGCCTCCGCGCGGGTCCACTCCAGGTCGGTCAGCGACAGCTCGCCCGCGGGGCCCACGAGGCGCGGTTGCAGCCAGTCGGCCCAGTCGTGCCCGTTGCCGTTGTCGCTCTCCGTCACCACCAGCCCCAGTCGGCGGGCCCCACTGATGTCGACCGCAACCGGCACGCCGCCCGAACGCAGCGGCCCGCTGTCGAAACGCAACTCGGCGTCATCCCACGCGGCGCTCGCCACGTGCCGGGCCAGGTCGTACTCGGCCCAGGGGCCCACGTCGTGGTGCTCGATCCACCAGGTGGCCAGCGGACGCAGGTCTTCGGGACCGGCCAGCGCGGCGTTCAGGACCGCATCCGCGGGAGGGCGCCCGGCGCTGAACGCCAGGGCCGTGAGCGCCTGCTCGCGTGCGTCGAGCCCGAGCTCGGGCGCATCGAGACGCGCCGCCCAGGCGGGCACGGCCTCCTCCGGGTGGAAGCGCCAGGCGAGGTCCGCCACCGACCGGCTCCAGTGCGAACCGCTGCCGGAGAGCGAACGGGCGAGGTACTCGTAGACGTAGTCGCCCATGTCCTCGTAGGCCACGCCGAGCGCCTCGAGGAACACCCGGTCGTCTTCCGGAAAGGCGGAGAGGAACAGCGGGAACAGGGTGGCGCGCTCGCTGGCGGGAGCGTCCCGCAGCATGAGCGCGGCTTCGCGGCGCACGGCCGGCGAGCCGTCGCGTACCAGCGCCCGCCCCATCACCGCGGCGGGGACGCCGGCCGCGCGCATGGCACGAGCGGACACCAGGCGCATGAGCGGATTCCGGTCGAGCAGGCCGGAGCGCACGCTGCGCAGGCCCTCCGCCCCGCGCCGCGCGAGCAGCCATGCCGCACGCGCGCGATGGATCGGGTCGCCGCGCGCGTACATCGCGGTCAAGGCCGCGTCCGTCTCGGCGGCGAGCGCCGTGCGTTCGGCGACGAGTAACGGGTCGCCGCTGCTATCGGCGTCCCCGTCACGCAGCACGGTGGCGTCGATGGCTTGCCAGGCGCGGAAGCGCACGGCGTGGTTGGGGCTCTTCAGCGCGGCGATGCGGCCGGCGGTCGTGTCGAGGTCGAGCGTCGGCGGAGGAGCCTGCTGCACGCGCGGCGCGACGCGCAGGATGCGGCCGTAGGCCTCCTGATCGCCGGCCAGGTGCCCGCCCACCCCCGGGTCGTACCAGTCGGCGACGAAGATCGCGCCGTCGGGGGCGACGGTGACGTCGCTCGGGCGGAACAGGTGCGGTGTCTCGTCGCGTTGCGTCGTGTCGTCCCGCTCGAAGGGCACCGAGCGGATGAGCACGTCCTGACTCAGCTCCCAACCCGCGCCGCGCTCACCCGGCTTCAGCGCGAAGATCAGGCTGCGGCCGGCGTCGGCGCCCAGCACGGCCCCCTTGGCGAGGGGCACCAGCTTGCCCTCGTAGGCCGCCACGCCGGTCGGGCCTCCCGCGCCGGTCACGGCGGTGGTGGGCACCACACCGGGGTCGTCCTGGTGCCAGTGGGCGCGCACGGTGTCCTGGCCCGGGCGGCGGTCCGCCTGCCAGCTCCGCGAACCGTCGGCGGACGTGTAGCCGTAGTTGCCGTTCGGCATGACCCACACCGCGCGACAGGACGCGTTGCCATCGTCGTCGTTGTCGGTCAGCCAGCGCCGGCCGAAGGAATCGACGGCGACTTCGTACGGGTTGCGGAAGTTGTGCGCGATCACCTCCAGGCCGCTGCCGTCCGGCTCCATCTCGAGCACGATCCCGCCGACCCACACACGGCCGTCGTCGCTCACGAGGCCGGGGCGATTGTCCGCCGCCTCGGGGCCGCCGCCGCTGTAGAGGCTGCCGGCGCGCAGCGTCCAGCCGTCCTTGTCGGTGACGATGTGCGGGCCGGCGTTGCCCGCGTTGAACAACAGGCGGCCATCCGGGCCGAAGACCACCGAGTGCACGCCGTGATCGTGATCCCGGCCGCCGAAGCCGGTCAGCAGCGTCTCGCGTCGATCGGCGACGAGGTCGCCGTCGTCGTCGTGGTAGACGAAGATCGACGGCGAGCACGACACGATGACGCGCGACCCGAGCACGCAGATGCCCAGCGGCGACACGAGGTCGACGTCCTGGGCGAAGACGGTCGAGGTGTCGGCGGCGCCGTCGCCATCGGTGTCCTGCAAGACCACGATGCGATCGCCCTCGGGGTGCTCGCGACCGGGATTGCGCCCGCCCCAACGACGGTAGTTGACACCCTCGGTGACCCACACGCGGCCGTGCTCGTCGATGTCCATCGCCGTCGGGTTGAACAGCAGGGGCGACTCGGCCCAGAGCGTCACGGCGACGCCGCCGAGCGTCTCGAAGCGTTCACTCAGGTCGACCGGCCCGTCCTGCGGGGTGGCCTCTCCGAGGGTGGCGAGACAAGCCCACACCAACGACGACACGACTGCGGGTGAAGCACGCATGAGCGAGGTTCCTGGCTGACGACGGGGGAGACGAGGCGGCGCGCAGGGGCCGGGCGCGGCGCTGCGGGCGCCCATGATGGCACGCCGGGTGATTCGATGCGTGGGCCCGATCCGACGACTCGGCCGGCCGCGGGTGAGGCGCCAGCCGCCCGACCTCAGGCCATGACGATTCCCTCGTCGCCCAGGCCGCGCATCACACCACGGGTGTCGATCACGAGGCGGGCGGCGCGCCCCAGGAGCTGGTAGTCCACGGCGCGGTGATCGGTGGCGATCACGACCGCGTCATAGCCGGAGAGCGAGGCCTCGTCGAGCGGCACGCTCTCCAGCGGCGGGCGCCCTGGGTGCCATGCGGCGCGCGTGCGCGGGACGTGCGGGTCGTGGTAGTCCACCGTCGCTCCCAGCTCGCCGAAACGGGAGATCAGCGCGAAGCTCGGACTCTCGCGCACGTCGTCGATGTCGGCCTTGTAGGCCAGCCCGACCACGAGCACGCGCGCTCCGTCCAGGTCCACGCCGCGTTGCACCAGGGCTTCCGCCGTGCGCTCCACGACCCAGCCCGGCATGGCGTGGTTGATCTCGCCGGCCAAGGCGATGAAGCGCGCCTGCTGACCGACCTGCTCCGCCTTGTAGGCCATGTAGAACGGGTCGATCGGGATGCAGTGCCCGCCCATGCCGGGGCCCGGGCGGAACGGCTGGTAGCCGAAGGGCTTGGTGGAGGCGGCGTCGATCACCTCGTGGACGTCGAGATCGAGGGCCGTCAGCAGCACCTTCATCTCGTTCACCATGGCGATGTTCACGGCTCGGTAGATGTTCTCCAGCAGCTTGGCCGCCTCGGCGATCTCGGCCGAGGACACCGGGACCACCTGGTCGAGCACGGTCTCGAAGAGCGCGACGGCCACGTCCCGTGACGCCTCGTCGATCCCGCCCACCAGGCGCGGGATCTGGCGCGTGCCCATGTCGCGACCGGGGTCCTCGCGTTCGGGCGAATAGGCCAGGAAGAAATCGATCCCGGGGCGCAGGCCGCTCGCGAGCAGGGTGGGCAGGAACTCGTCGCGCGTCGTCCCCGGGTAGGTCGTGGACTCGAGCACGATCAACTGGCCCACATGCAACGTGCGTCCCAGGGCGGCGCCTGCGTCGCGCACCGCGCTGAGGTCGGGCTGCCGTTCCGGGCCCAGCGGCGTGGGGACGCACACCAGCACGACGTCACTCTCGGCCAGTCGGGCGGCATCCGCCGTGGCCTCGAAGCGGCCGCTCGCGCGCATGCCGGCGACCAGCCCGGCGCCGAGGTGCTTGAGGTCCGTCTCGCCTGCGTTGAGGCGCGCCACCTTCTCCTCGTCCACGTCGTGCCCGAGCACCCGGTAGCCGGCCTCCACGAAGGCCGCAGCGACGGGCAACCCGGTGTAGCCCATGCCCACCACCGCGACCCGTGCCGTACGTCGAGCGATGTGCCGCAGGAGCTCGGCGCGCGCCGCGGTGGCCCCGTCGTCCCCGGCCCCCCGATCGAGGTCGTCGCTGCCGGACGCCTCACCGTCGCGCGCCGAAGCGTCATGCGACATCGAGCAGTCTCCGCCCGTGGAGCATCGCCTTCTCCCACTTGCCCGACACGTAGAGCACCAACACGCCGACCCCCTTGAGCACGGCGCTGGCCACGATGGCATACCACACGCCGCGCAGACCCATGTCGAGCGTGAGCGCGAAGAACCACGCGAGGGGGATGCGCACGATGTTGCCGGGGATCGTGATCAGTGCGGTGCGGGCCGAACTCCCGGCGCCTGCCATGGCGTCCGCATAGATCATCTCCAGGGCCTGCGGGACCTGGCACAGAGCCATGGTCGAGATGTAGGTGGCCGCGATGGCGATGATCGCCGCGTCGGTCGTGTACAGGCCCGCGAGCTGCTCCGGGAAGATCAGGAACAACGTGGCCGTGACGCACATGACCGCAGCTCCGGCCAGCGCGCCCACGTGCCCCGAACGGCGCGCGCGGTCGATGTCCCCCGCACCCACCGCGTGGGCAGCCACCGTGCCCGTGGCCACGCCGAAGCCGAGGACCATCATGAAGGAGACGCTCTCCACGCCGCGGAAGCCGATGCCGAAGGCCCCGAACGCGTCCTGCCCGCCGACCTCCTCCATCACCTGCGTCATGAACATCGCCACGGCGGCGTACAGGAAGGTGGACGCACCGGTGGGCACACCCACGCGCAGGATCTCCCGGGCCACGCGACGATCCTGCGGCAGGTAGGAAGCAGCACACGTCAACGCTTCCAACTTGTAGCGACGCACGAGCTTGCGGAAGGCCAACACGGAGGTCACCAGGCGCGACGTCCCGGTGGCGACGGCGGCCCCCACGACGCCCAGGCCGGCGCTGGGCACGACCCAGTCGACCAGCGTCACGCCGCCCAGCACCCAGTGCAGGTGCACCTCGTCCAGGACCAGCAACGTGTTGAGCACGAGGTTGACGAGCACGGCGATGCAGCCGAAGCGGAACGGCGTCGCCGTGTCACCCATGGCCTGGAAGGCGAAGTCGAACATGGGCTGGGCGTAGAGAATCGGCATGAACAGGAACAGCGTGCGCAGGTAGCGCGTGGCCTCGACGACGACCTCACCGCGCCCGCCCATGAAACGCAGGATGTCCGGCGCGAAGATCCACTCGAGGATCACGAGCGGCAGCAACACCTTGACCGCCAGGCTCATGCCCTGGGCCAGCGCCAGACCGGCGCCCTCGCGTTGGCCGGCGCCGAAGCGGCGCGCCACGAGCGACTGCGTGCCGCGCGCGAGCGTCAGGATGAACCCGAAGTTCGCGATCATGACGATCATGAACAGGCCCATGGCGTTGGCCGAGACCGAGCCGTGGCGCCCGAGGAAGAACGCGTCGTTCAGGTGGTAGGCGTTCTGGAGCCAGAACGTGAGCACGGCCGGGCCCGCGAGACGCAGGATGGCCGTGAGGATCGGGTCGGCGTTGGTGTCCCGCACCGAGGGCCGTTCAGCGCAGGGCGGCGCCGAGCCTCAGCTCGATGGCCCCGGCCTGGTCGCCGTGGTGCCAGACGAGGCGCGCTTCCTGCGGCCCCACCAGCACCAGTTGGAGCAGCATGGAGGGAGCCGTCCAGCCGGGTACCAGCTCCTCGCTGGGCAGCGTCACCGCCACGGTGCCGTCCACCAGGAAGAAGACCGGCCGGCCGCTCTGGTTGACGGTGAAGCCCATCGGGTAGCGCCCCTTGCCGAAGCGGTGCTCGCCGGCTCGCACGGTCACGTCGGTCTGCAGGGAACCGCCGAGAGCCAGCAGCGTCTGGACCCGCAGGGCGTGCAGGCCCCGGGCGTCCACCTCCGGTGGCTCCACGTAGCGACCGAGATCAGGGCCGATCTGCCGCCAGGCCAGCTCGAGATCGAGGTCCGTATCGGGCAGGCGCAGGCTTGCCCGGGCCTCGGCCGGGTTGCGCGGTTCCTCCTGGAGCCCCGGCCCGGAGGGGAGCGGGACGGCTCCCGGAGTGGCGAGCAGGATCAGCAGGCAGGCGGTCAACGGAACCTTCACGCGAGGTCTCCCGGGGCGGCACGGAGCCGGATCGGTGGCTCCACTGAGGGGATCGGAGATTGTAGACGTCGTCCGGCGCGGGAAGAATGACGCCATGAGCGCGCGAATTGCCATTGCCGGTGGTGGACCCTCGGGCCTGATGATGGCCCGATTGCTGGCCGCCGACGGCCATCGCGTCGATGTCTTCGAGGCCGACGACGAGATCGGCGGCCTGTGCCGCAGCCGCGACGTGGACGGGTTCATGTTCGACTTGGCGGGCGGCCACATCATGTACACCAAGGACGTCCGGGTGGCGGCCTTCTGGGATGAGCTGTTCGTCGACGATCCCACCCAGGAGATCGTGCGCGACACGCGGATCATGCACGACCGCGAGCACTGGGTGAGCTACCCGTTCGAGAACGCCGTGGGTGAACTACCCCTCGAGGCGAACCTCGAGTGCACCGAAGGTGCCATCCGGGCGTACCTGGAGCGCCCGACGACGCCCGAGCCGAGCAACTTCGGCGACTGGATCGAGTGGAAGATGGGCGCCGGGGCGTCGAAGCACTTCATGACGCCGTACAACGAGAAGATCTGGAAGGGCGATCTCTCGCAGATGAACACCTCGTGGATCGCCGGGCGCGTCCCCGAAGCACCGCTCGAGGACATCCTCAAGGCATCACTCGGGACGACGACGGAGGGCTACACGCACCAGAGCGTCTTCCGCTACCCGAGTCACCACGGCTTCGCGGACATCCACGAGCGCATTGCGGCCCCCGTGCGCGACCGCATCCACCTCGGCCACCGCGTGACGCAGATCGAGCGTCGCGACGATCAGTGGATCGTGGACGGCGAGCCCTACGACCACGTGATCTCCACCATTCCGCTCCACGCGCTGCCCAAGGTGCTCGTGGGCATGGATCCGGCGGCGGCGGACGCCGCGCGCAAGCTGCAGTACCGCGGCGTCGCGGCGTACATCTTCGGGATCGAGAGCGAGTGGGTGCGGCCCTATTGCTGGGTCTACCTGCCGCACGCGTGGCAGGGGCCGGTCAACCGCATGACCTACCTGTCGAACTACAGCCCCAACAACGCGCCCGACGGAAAGGGCTCGATCCTCGCCGAGGTCACCTACGCAGGCGAGGCGCCCGACGTCACCCAGGCGGGGCAGAAGGCACTCGCGCGGCAACTCGGCGACGCCGGGTTGCTCGATGCCGACCAGGTGATCGTCTCGGACGGTCACGTGAACCCGGTCTCGTACATCTTCTACGACCTCGAGTTCGACACGAAGCGCAACGCCGTCCTCGCGGCCTGCGATGGGCTCGAGGGATTCCACGCGCTCGGCCGCTTCGGGCGCTACGAGTACCACAACTCGGATCAGTGCCTGGCCCAGTGCCTCGACCTGCACGCGCGCCTCGCGCCCGTGCTCGGCAAGGGTGGCGGAGAGCTCGGCGCACCAACGGGTGACACGGGAGGCGGGAACGGACGAGGCGGAGGGCCGGCCCTTTGAGCGACAGCCCGCTCGAGGGTCGCGTGTCGCTGGTCATCCCGACCCTGAACGGCGGCGAGCGCTTCGAGGAGTGCCTGGAGATGTGGCGCGCCCAGACCGACGTGGGCACGCTCGACATCATGTGCCCCGACTCGGGCAGCCAGGACGGCACGCTGGACGCGATTCGCCGCGCGGGCGGACGCACGATCGCGATCGCACCGCGGCACTTCAACCACGGTGAGACACGCAACCGCGCCGTCGCGGCCACCACGACCGACTACGTGATCCTCAGCGTGCAGGACGCCGTCCCGCTGTCGACCACCGTGGCGCGCGAGCTCTGCGAGACGCTGGACGCGAACCCCGACGTCGCGGCGACCTACGGTCGGCAGCAACCGCTCCCGGGTTGTCACCCCGTGCTGGCCGAACGCATCGGGAACTGGGCCGGCGGCACCGAGCCCACGCTGCAGCGCATCGAGGACACGTCGTGGAGCGAGATGGAACCGCTCGAGCGCCTCGCGCTGATCCGCTACGACCACGTGATCGCGTGCATGCGTCGCTCGGCCTGGGAACGCTACCGTTTCGAGAAACTGCCGTTCGGCGAGGACGTGGCCTGGGCGGCCCGCATCATCCGCAACGGAGGGCAGATCGCCTTCGTCCCCACGGCGGTCGTCGAGCACAGCCACAGTCGCGCCGCCTGGGACGAGGGTCGCCGGATCTACTGCGACCACAGCAACCTGCGGCGCCTCGTCGACCTGCAGATGGTGCCTCATCGCCGGCTGATCCAGCAGAACGTGGAGGCGGCGCGAGCCCACTACGGTCACCTGGTCGAGACCAAGACGGACGTGGACGCCACGACACGGCAGCTGTGGGCGGAGTGGGCCGACAAGCTGGCCCTGTACGAGAACTGGGCACAGTACCTCGGCGCCAACTTCAGCCTGCGCTGGTGGTTCCGGCCGGTGGACCGCTGGTTGCGCAAGGGGATCTGAGCGACTGCGTGTCGCAGGGGCTTCGCAGCGGGGCGGGGGCGCTGGGGGTGGGGCGGGTCGCACCGCGGCCGGAGGCGGGCTAGGCTAGGGCGTTGGTCCGTCGCCCCCACCGATCCACGCCATGCGCCACCCTCGACTCTCGCTCCCCATGTTCGCCGCGGCGATCGCGGCCCTCACGGTGGTGATCGGATGCGGCACGGAGGCGCCCCCGACGTCCGGGAGCGGGCCGCGCACCGTCGTCCTGATCAGCCTCGACACGCTTCGCCCCGACCGACTGGGTGTCTACGGCAACTCGCCGGACGTGTCGCCGGTGATCGACGAACTCGCGCTGAGCTCCGTCGTGTTCGAAGACGTGCTGGCACCGGCACCCTGGACGCTGCCCAGCCACATGTCGCTGCTCACCGGCCTCGACGTGGTCGCTCACGGAGTCAGGCGTGAGTCGGCCGCGCTCTCGAAGCACGTCAAGACGCTGGCCGAGCACATGCAGGAAGCCGGCTTCCGTACGGCGGCCTTCACGGACGGCGGCTTCATGCGCGGGTCGTGGGGCCTCGAACACGGTTTCGAGACGTTCGACGACGAGCGCAACATCGACGGCCCCAACGGCTTCCGCCGCATCCTGCCCCGGGTGACCGATTGGATGGAGGAACACGAGGACGAGGACTACTTCCTGCTCGTGCACACGTTCGACGTCCACGCACCGTTCACCGACGGCGACGAGGACATCATCGAGCGCTTCGGGGAACGTGGAGTCTCCCCCGGCGCCGACGACCACTTCCTGTTCCGGGCCAACTTCTTCCATCAACAGAAGAAGATGGAGATCACGAAGTACGATCGCATCGGCGAGCTGCTGAATGCCTACGACGCCGGCGTGCACGAGGCCGATCGGGGCGTGGGCGAGATCCTCGACCAGCTTCGGGATGCCGGGCGGCTCGAAGACGCGTTGATCATCATCACCTCGGATCACGGGGAGTCGATGTTCGATCGTGGGCTGCACGTAGGTCACGGCATCGGGTTGACCAACGATGAGGTGTCGATCCCGATGGTGATTCGCTTCCCCAGCGGGGAGTTCGGGAGCCGTCGCATCGGCACGACGGTCGACCTGCTCGACGTGGCGCCCACCGTGCTGGACGTCTTCGACATCGATCCGGACCAGCACATGCAGGGCGAGAGCCTCTTCGGGCTGGCCGGGGGCAGCCGGCGCCAGCGCAACTACCTGCTGGGGTACTCGACCAACACGGAGAGCTACTACCTCGTCCGCAACGGCTACAAGTACATCTCGCCTCTCGGGCGACACGCCGATGCCGTCGCATGTTCGCACCTCGGCGTCATGTCGCCACCCAACCCGCAGCGCGCCGAGTTCGGGACGGCGTACAAACTGGGCCACCCGGATGGCCCCCAGATCGAACTCACCTACGACATCGAGGGCGACCCGCTCGCCGTGAAGGATGCCCTGCCGCACCACGACCGGCTCTACCTGCGCGCCAACGACCCCCTCGAACAGAACGATCTCTCGCAGCAGGAGCCCGAACTCGTCGAGAACATGCGCGGTTTCCTGCTCGAGGCACAGGCGCGATCGAACGACATCTACGTCGAGTTGTTCGATGTCGACGCCGAGCCGCCGCCGCGCGATCCGCACGTCGAGCAGCAACTCGCGCAACTCGGCTACCTGACCAGCGGCGACAAGCAGTCGTACATCGGCATGTCGAAGGCGATGCGCGAGGCCCTACGCAACCCGCACCGCGCGCCGGACATGTCGGAGGTCCGGGCAGTCGACGGCGACGTGCACGAGCTCCGACTCGCGCTCCGAGCCGGCAAGACGCCCGAGGACCTCAAGCAGCGCCTCGAGGACGCAGGATTGCGCTACACGACCTGGCTGACCGCGCAAGGCGAAGACGGCCAGCAGTGGTGGCCGCGGATCGGCTGGCGTATCTGGGAACTCGTCGACCTCGGTCAGCAGGCAGGCATCGAGATCGACCAGGAGCGCTTGAAGAGCGGCGCACTGGAGCAACTGCGTGAGCAGCGCGCCGGTGGCAACGAAGGACCGGGCGCGGGGCGCGAAGGACGGTGAGCTCGTTCACCGGGCCGCGGACGGTCCCGTCCCGTCGCGCATCCATGGCCTGCGCGATCCTGCTCGCGCTGATCCCGTTCCGGGAGTTGCACGCCGACAAGATCGTCCTGCTCGCGGCGAACACACTTGGCGAGAACACGAGAGCTGCGGAACTGCTCGATGATGTCGCGTCGGGCACCGGCATCTTCGGACCCTCGACCTTCGAGATCATCACGCCCCCGGAGGGCATCGGGGGCGCCGCGCAACGCCTGAGCGGGAGACGCGACCTGCGTGCGGTCATCGCCATCGTCGGCGACCTGTCGCTCATGAGTGGCATCGAACCCGGCGCCCCGCCGAGCCCGATCGTGAGCCGCACGAGCCGGGTCATGGACCTTGCAGCGTTCGAGGCCGACCTGATCGCGCTCGAGCGAGCCGTCCGTTCCTCCGATGCGGTCCTGCTGCTTGCAACGGCGCCGCTCGGGAAGCCGGGCCGCATCGAGGTCCCCGAACTGATGCAGGTGGCCGCGCGATGCCGCGCATGGTGCGCATCCGGAGATCGCCGCCTGCTCGACCTGCAGGCCGCTTTCCGTGCGCTCGAGGCCATGCCCCTGTTCACCAACGATCTCGATGTCCTCGACGACTACGGTCACGATGCCCTGGCTCGCACGCTGTGGACGGCGGTGCTCCGTGACGACGCGCTGATCCCGGCTCGCTCGGACGCGGAGCGCCAGGCGCGCCACGAGCTGACCGCGTTGCGCGCCCTGGCTGAAGGGCACGAGGCCGCCGAGGCGCTGGCGCGTACGGTGCTCGAGACACCACCCGCGAACGCGGCGAGCCGAACTCGTCAGGCTGCCCTCGTCACCTGGCTCGACGGGCTGGCCGCCAGCCACTCGTCATGGGCGCCGCTGACGGGTGACATGCCCCGCTCCAACGGACCCACCGAAGAGGATCGCCTGCCCCCTCCTCCCGGTCTCGCGACGGGATTGCTCTTCAGTCAGGCCGTTCTTCCCGAGGTCATGCCGCGCGATCCCGTGGAAACGGGCACCCTCGAAGTCATGCGCCTGGTCGCCGACGGGCGAACGCGCCGCGCTGCCCTCGACGACGCCGAGCGCAGCGCCTCGGCACTCGTGGCGGCTCATCCACAGCGCGTCGAAGCCTGGCTCGTGCTCCAGGTGGTGAAGGCGGCCCGGCGCCCACCCCGCGATGTGCGACACATCGCTCGATTCGAACTCTCGCGTTATGCGCACGTCGGCGTCTCCCGGCCTGCGATCACCGAACTCCTCGCTGAGTGGCCCCGCCCCCTCACCGCACTTCCCGGGCTCTTCGGAGCGACGCGCCCCTTCGCGCGTCAGCTACCCACCGGGACGGTGCTGGCGAAGGCGCTGCGTCGCGAACGCATCGGCGAGTATCGCTCCGCGGTCATGGTGCTCGAGCGGGGCCTGCAAGGCCTCAGCCACCCACCTCCATCATGGCGCGCTCAACTACAGCGGCTTCGCGCCCTGGCGGACGGGTGACACCTGCTGAGGCGGCTCTCGGGCGGAAGGCCCTCAGCCTCCCACCTGGTTCATCTGCACGTGCCCGACACCATCGTGAACCGGCGGCTTCACGCGGCGCAGGTAATCGAGAGCATCCACCAGACCCGGTTCGATGCCCTTCCCGGACCGGACCAGGTCGCGGATCACGACTTCGCCGCCCTCGAACAGGCACGAGCGCAGCACGCCCGTCGCCGTGAGGCGGATCCGATTGCAGGTCTCGCAGAACGGGAGCGAGATGGCAGCGATGATGCCCACCTTGCCCCCCGTGTCACGTCGCGAATAGGTCTCCGCCGGGCCGCTGCCACGCGGGCGCGCGACCAGCCCTCCCACGTGCTCCTCGACCCGCCGTCGGATCTCAGCGAGCGGCACCCGTTCGGCGTCGATCCCGTACTGGTTCGAGGTCAACGGCATGAACTCGATGAAGCGTGACTCGATGCCTCGTTCAGCGCCAAAGTCCAACAGGTCGCCGATCTCGTCGTCGTTCACGCCGCCCATCACGACGGTGTTGATCTTGGTGCGACCGAACCCCGCGGTGAGCGCAGCATCGATTCCCGCCAGTGCCTCGGGTAGCCCTGGCCGCCTCGCCATGCGCTCGAAGCGCTCCGGGTCCAGTGTGTCGAGACTCACATTGAGGCGATCGAGCCCCGCATCCCGCAGCGCACCCGCCTGCCGCCCGAGGAGCATGGCGTTCGTCGTCATCGCCACCTGCGGCGGGCCCGGCAACCGTTTCAGCATGGCGACCAGCTTGGACAGATCCCGGCGCACCAAGGGTTCCCCGCCCGTGAGGCGGATCTTGCGCACACCGTGCTCGACGAGCACACGCGCCGTCGCCACGATCTCCTCGAACGTGAGCAGGTCGCTCCGATCGAAGAAGACCTGGTCTTCCGGCATGCAGTAGGCGCAACGGAGGTTGCACCGGTCGGTCACGGAGACGCGGAGGTAGCTGATCTCGCGCGGCGCCCCCAGGCCCTCGGGCGGTGTCGCATGTCGGATCGTGCTCGTGGGCGCCACCACATCTCCTCGACCGGGCGGTGTTGCCCAGAATCAGCGGTCACGGATCTTAGAGGAAATCCCGGAGGGCCTCCAGGAGGCGAGGCTTCTGCAACTTGTCGAGTGCCTTCACCTGCATCTGGCGGATGCGCTCGCGCGAGACGCTCATGAGTGCGCCGATCTGATCGAGCGTGCGCGGCTTGGTCCCGCCGAGCCCGAATCGCATGGTGATGATGTCCTGCTCCTGCTCGGTCAGGCACTCCTTGAGGACGTCTTCGAGGCGCCGTTCGAGCAACTCGAACTCGCCCCTCGACATCGTCTCGTCCTCTTCGTCTGCTGCGAGTGTCGAACCGAGCGTGCCGTTGTTGTCGTCATCGCGGAAGGTCATATCGAGCGAGAACCACGACCGGTCGGTCTCCATCAGGTGGACGGCCGTCTTGAGGTTCATGTCGAAGTGCTGCGAGACGTCGCGCGCGTCCATGTCCTTGTGGTTTCGAGGCAGCTTGCCCTCGCGACGCAGTCGGCGCATCTTCTGCTGAACGTAGTTCGGCACGCGCACGATGCCCCGATTGGCCGTGATCAGCCGCTCGACCGCCTGACGAATCCAGAAGGCGGCGTAGGTCTGGAAGCGGACGTCCTTGCGCCAGTCGTACTTCTCGACCGCGCGGATGAGAGAGGCATTGCCTTCCTGGATCAGGTCCATCATGGGCAGCCCGTACGTGCGGTACGCGGAGGCCATGCCCACGACCAAGTACAGGTTGCGCTGCACGAAGTGCTCTCGCAGTCGTCCGTACTCGGCGGCTGCCTCGCGCGTCTCGGTACTGAGCTGGCTGCAGGGAAGCGTGTCGCTCTTCGTCTCGCCGAGGTCTTCGTCGCAGTTCACGCCGTGCATCAGCAGCGTTTCGCGCAGGTCCTCCGAGATGGACATGTCGCGAATGCTGTCGCGCAGGCGCTCCCGGGCGAACTCCAAGCGTCGCGCGAGCAGGTGCTCCTGGTTGCGGTTCAGGCGTGGGAGACGGCGAACCTGCTCGGCGTAGCGGTTGAAGTGGTTCGAGTCCGAACCTGATCCGAGCGCGAAGTCGATCTCGAGCGGTTCGTGCAGGATGTCGTTGGGGTCACGAGAGATGGCGACCCGAACGCCGTGCAGCGACCGCAGCAGGCCGCGCATCTTCGGGGCCGTGGTGGCCGACTCGACAACCAGTCGGTCCAGCCGGTCGTAACTGATCTCGCCCGCCTCGCGAGCGAGCTTCAGGATCTCGCGCCGCTCGGACGGGGTGAAGGGCAGGGTCTTCTCGTTCTTCATGATCGGGTCAGTGGGATTCGAGTTCGGTGCGCGTCGCACCGCGGAGGAGGGAACTGAGGGAGTCGGGCAACTCGGGTGTCGCGAGGTCGGCCATGCACGTGATGCAGCCGTGGTCGAAGGCCTTGCCGTCGCAGCCCGTACAAGCCGCCACACAACGCCGGGCCGTGTGGAGTTCGTGAAGCAGGGCTTGCGAGTGCCTGATGTGCTCCTCGAGTCGACGCGTCACCTGTTCCAACGACTGCCCGATGCCTCGCATCCCCAGCCGGGCCGTAGACCCAGCACCGAGGGTGCGCTGGAGGCGGAGGATCTCGTCCAGGCCAACCCCGGCTGCTCGCAGACTGGCGATTCCCTGGGCAGCCCGGAGGAAGCTCCGGTCGTACCGCCGGGCGTTCCCGGGGGTCCGGAGCGGCCTTGGCAGGAGTCCTCGCTCCTCCCAGAAGCGCAGCGCCCTGGGGGTCACACCCAGACGATCGGCCAGGTGCCCGATGCTCATCGCGTCCGTTCGTGCGCGGGTCATGAGCAGGCTCCTGGAGGGTCTCTCGCGGGCAATCTGACGTCACGTCAGAGTCTTTTTGGAACTTCCGTTCTTAAAGACGGAAGCTCGTAACTTATTATTTGTGAATATATTGTGTCTTCTCGTCGAATCGCGGCCTCACCGCGACGCATGCTTGGATGCATACCCACATGCGTGGGTGACGCGCCGACCAGATCCTCGGTCCGACACTCGAGGCTTCGACCGGATCGACCCAATGGATTCGAGGATCGGTCGCCTCGAGGGTTGTCGCACCGCCGGTTGGCGTGCGCCCTTGGACCGATTCAACCGCTCCCAGCCCGCCTGGTGGTGCTCGGCGGGGTTCGAGCCCGGAGTCAGGACCCGCTGCGAACCGCGCGAGCCCGCAAGCCCACCGCCCGATCAGGGACCCATGGAGGGCCTCAGAGGGCCCGGATCTGGAGCACGAGGTGGTAGAGGCCGAGCAGCGTGTAGAACGCGAAACCGACGCCCAAGGCCATTCTTGCCGGGCGGAAGTTCTTGTGGAGCATGACGAAGACCAGGCAGACACCCGACAGGATGCCCTTCAGGAGCACGAAGAAGGTGCTTCCCTGGTCGATCATCCACTGGGCGATCGGATTGAGCTCCCGCCCCCCTTTTCCGAGGTAGACGAGGGTCGAGACCGAGTCGACTACCGTGAGTGCGAAGAAGATCAGCAACAACATCACGAGCGCGGGGCTGTAGACGTCCACATAGACGTTCTCGCGCTCTTCGACCCGCCGCCCCGTGCGCCGCTGGCCACCGAAGAAGGTGTAGCGGGACATCATCGGCGTGGGCCGCTGACGCCTATCGGGACCTCGTTGCTGCCAACTCTCGCGTGACTCCATCACAGGATGTATCGGCCCGCACCCACGTCGACTTGCGCCCGAGCTGAAATGGCGACTTCTCCCGATCCGCTCCCTCGACGCCCTCAGGGCGATCACTCGGCTCTCCCCAAGGGGCGCTTCGAGTGGGGCGACTGCGTGGCGATCCTGGCCGCGACCCTGCTCGCTTGCTGGCCCGCGCTGGACGGGCACTTCGTCTACGACGACGAGTACTACGTCCTGCAGAACGAGGCTGTACGCGGCGATGCGAGCCCGTGGACCAGCCCCCTGGGCAGCCCGGAGCAGGGCTTGTGGCGACCGATCACGGTGGCCAGCTACAGGCTCCAATGGAGCGACGAACTCGCCCTGAGCGACACCAAAGACACGCCAGCTGGACCCTATTTACGGTTCAACGTGGCCATTCATGCACTCGTTGCGCTCCTCGTGGCGGCGTTCGGCCGTTCGCTGGGGTTGGGTCGTGGCGCGGCAGTGGTCGCCGGAGTCCTGTTCGCCGTCCATCCGATTCACGCCGAGTCGGTCGCGTGGGTCTCGGGGCGCGCAGAACTCCTGGCGGCAGCTTTCGTCCTGGCCGCCTGGCTGGCCCATCGATCGCCTGGCGCCCGCGCCGCATGGGTCGCTCCGGCGCTCTTCGCGACTGCGGCGCTGTCGAAGGAAAACGCCCTCGTGGCACCTGTGCTGTTCTTGGTCGGCGACTTGCTCCTGCCGGCCCGACGCCCGCCCGCCGGTGGTGACGCCACCCGGCAGCCGTCGCGTCGAGTGCCCTGGATGCGCCTCGCCACGCTCGCCGGGGTTGCGGCCGCGCTCTGGTTCACGCGCGGTGCCATCCTGGGACGATTCCTCCCGGGAGACGCCCCGTACGGCGACCTGCCCCTCGCCGAACGCGGCCTCGTTGCACTCAACATCCTCGGGCGGACCGCCATCCTGTTGGCCTGGCCCCACCCGATGCGCATCCACTACCACCGGGACGAGTTCCTGCTCTGGCAGCCCACCGCCGTCATCGCCCTCCTGGGCGCGGCGGCCTGCACGTGGTTCCTCTGGAGACGTCAGCGCCTCCTGGGGGCGAGCCTCCTGTTCGTGCCGCTCGCCCTCGCACCGGTCCTGAACCTGGTGCCGATCGGCGAGACGTTCGCGGAGCGCTTCCTCTACTTCCCGTCCGTGTTCGCGTGCCTGGCCATCGCGACCTGGCTCGCTGGACGCTTCCGAGCGGAAGTGCACGGGGGGCGCGGAGTCGGGGGCAGCGCAGCCTTGCTTGCAGCCGTGCTCGTCCTCGCGGTGCCGACCAGCCGAGCCGCCGTCTCGGTGTTCCACCAGGACCTCTCGCTCTGGGCCCATGCCGCCGAGGTCGCCCCCCGCAACGCCCACGCCCGCTACAACCACGGCTACTTCCTGCATGCCGCCGGACGTCACCTCGATGCCGACCGCGACTCGCCAGGCAGTCACAGCGAGCTCGCGGCATCCCTGCGTCTCGAGCCCCAGCACCCGGACGCGGCCTTCGCCCATCAGATCCTCGGCGTGGCTGCCATGAGCACGAACCCGCGGGCCGCCGCCGACCACTTCCGCCAGGCGCTGGTCGCCCTGCCGGCGCTCGTCGAGGCGCGCATCAACCTGGCCAACGTCGCCCTGATGGACCCCGAGGCCGTGCCGCCCGCCGAGGCCCTGGCGAGCCTGCGATTGGTCCTGGCCAACCCCGACCTCGATGCCGCGCGCCGGGCGCTGATCGAGGAACTCGCCGATCAACTCGCGTCGTCGCCCGACATTCCATCGGCGACCGGGACGTCGTCACCCGAGGGGTCGTAGCCGATCAGGCCACCCAGGAGGTCGAACAACTCGAACGGCCGGACCTCGACCTCGCCCCCCACCAGCAACGCGTGGAGGCCCACCCCGAACGACCCACGCCAACCGTCGTCGCGCCCGTCGAGCGGGACCACCCCGGCGATGATCTCGCGGTAGATGACCGGCACCGGGCCATCCCGCGTGGAGAAACCGGGAAGCGCGATCTCGGCGGTCGAGTCGTACCAGACGCCTCCATAGCGCCCGATGGTCCCCAGCATCACGCAGGGCACGGCCCGCAGGCGGAAGCCGTCCGGACGCGACGGAGCCGTCGCCCCCGCGAGGTGGCTCTCGGACGGCCCCCGGTACATCGCGCCGAGCTGCACGTACTCCGTGGCCCGCACCAGCACACCCAGCCCCGGGCCGAACCCGATCCGGATGCCGAACAGATCCATGGTGTCGGCGCCCCGGGCCTCAAGCCATGACGACACATCGCGCCGACCTGTGATTCCAGCGCAGCTCGTCCCGGCAAGCAGCACGGCCAACAGCACGAGGCGGGTCATGGGCATCATCGCATCCCTACAGGCGGCGGCTCGTCCGCCGGCCGTCCCGCCGGCGACACACCATCGTGGCACCTGCGTGCAGGCCGAGAAAGCGCCGTCCGTCGTGTTCGTCCCACCCGGGACGGCAGACGAGGCCGACGGGACCACCGCCGCGCCCCCCCCCGGCGCCGGGGTGCCGAGCCCCGAGGCGGGCAGCCCGGGTTGCTAGACTCCCGCTCATGGCCGATCACGCACCGGGCGCCGAAGCGGCCGACATCGCCGTCGTGATCGTCAACTACAACGGCGGAGGACTGCTGACCCGCTGTCTCGCCTCGGTCGGTCAGCAGGACCCTGCCCCGGCCGAGATCGTCGTGGTCGACAATGCGTCCACCGACGGCTCGACCGACCATTTGCCCGACGGCGTGACGCTGGTGCGTTCGGGCCACAACGCCGGTTTCGGCGCCGCCGCCCAGGCCGGGATCGAAGCAACGAGCGCCGCCTTCGTGATGCTGCTCAACCCGGACACGATCCTCGCACCGGACTGCCTCGCCTGCGCCGGAAGCGCCCTGCAGCAGGACGCCTCGCTCGGCTCGGTTGCTCCCCGGGTGGTGCAGTTGCAGGACCCCACCCGAATGGACGCCGCGGGCATCGGCCTGACCTCACTGCTCGGCCAGATCAACTGGGACCACGATCAGCAGGTGGCCAACACCCCCGGCGTCCCCCACGACGTCGTCGGCCCGCTCGGTGGCGCCTCGCTCTGGCGCCGCACGGCCCTGCAGCAAGTCGGCGGATGGTGCGCGGACTACTTCCTCTACTGGGAGGACATGGACCTCGCGCTGCGCGTGCTCAACGCGGGCTACGGCTGCCGCACCGCCCCCGAAGCCGTGGTGGAACACGCCGGCGGCGGCACCGTGGGCAAGCACTCGACCCGCAACGTCTTCTACATGGTGCGCAACCACGTCCCGTGCCTTGTGGCGACAGTCCCCGGCCCCATCCTGCGCCGCCACCCGCTGGCCCTGGCCCTGGCGCCGCTGCGCGCGACCGTGCTCTACGCCGTGCGCGGCCGCCCGATCGCGGCGCTGGCCGGCCTGCTGATGAGCTGCACCCTGATTCCAGCGGCCCTGCGTCGGCGGCGCGCGGCCCCCGCCACCTCCGCCGATGCCTGCCGTCGCCTGCAAGCGCTCATGCTCGCCGCCGATGAGAACCGCGCGATCATGAAGCGCGCGCGGAGCATGTCCGCGTGAGCCCACACCACGCCTCAGCCTCCCCACGGGCCGGGACCCGCCCGTGAAGATCCTCGTGCTCGCCACGTTCAGCTACCCCGATCACATCGGCGGCGCCGAGCGTGTGATCCACGACGTGACAACCCGCCTCGCGGCGCGCGGGCACTCGGTCGAACTGCTCACGAGCAACCCGGGCACCGCGCCGACCAACGAACACATCGACGGCGTCACGCTGCACCGTTACCCCGTCGACCGCTCGACACCGACCCGCTTCTACCGCTCGGTCTTCAAGGGGGTGCGCACCGCTCTCGCCGCCGGCATCGGCGCCGACGCGGACGTCTGGGCCCTGCACCAGCTGCTGTCGGCCCTCGCCGCCCTCGCCCGCGGTGCCCGTCGCAAGCCGACGGTGTTGACCTTCCACGCCCCCTACCACCTCGAGTTCCTGGCACGCTGGCGCGACGGCCGAGCCGACGGCCGGGTCCCGACCGTGCCACGGGCACTCTCCGCGCTCCTGCGCCACGGCGATCGCTGGGTGCTCCGTCGCAGCGACGAGATCCTGGCCTTCTCCGACTTCGCCGCCAGCCAGGTCGGAGAACTCGACCGGCGGGCGTTCGAACGCATCACGCTGGCCCCCCCTGGTGTCGACCTGGGCCGTTTCCGCCCCGCGCACGACGAGTTCGAACGCGCTCGCTGCGCGGCCGCGTTCAACCTGCCCGAAGACGTCCCGCTGCTCCTCAGCGTGCGCCGCCTCGTCCCCCGCATGGGCCTCTCGGATCTGGTCGACGCCACCGCTCGCCTCGCGACCGACGGCACGCCCGCGTGTCTCGCCATCGCGGGAGACGGCCCGGAGCGGGCGACACTCGAACAACGCATCCGAGACAGGGGACTCGGTGACCAGGTGCGCATGCTCGGCCGTGTCACCGACGAGCGGTTGCCCCAGCTCTATCGCGCCGCCTCGGTGTTCGCGCTCCCCACCCGATCACTGGAGGGGTTCGGCATGGCAACCGCCGAAGCGCTCGCCAGCGGACTCCCGGTCGTGGCCACCCGCGTGGGCGCCAGCATCCAGGTCCTCGCACCGCTCCAACACGCCACACTCGTCGAACCCGCGGCGCCAGACGCCCTGGCAGCGGGACTTGCTCCGCTCCTCGCCAATCACGCCTTGCGCGCCCGAGCCGGCGCCGAGGCCCGTCGGCATGCCGAGACGCAGCTCGACTGGTCACGGCACATCGACGCCTTCACGCAAGCCGCCGAGCGCGCCATCGCCGCCGGGCCGCAGCCCCGCGGCAACCGGACGCGGTCATGACAGCCCCGAGCGAGTCGACCGCCGCCGGGCCGCTGCGGGTCATCGCCCTCACGCGCACGTCCTCCATCGGGCCCTCCACGCGTTACCGCATCGAGCAGTACCGCGACGCGCTCGCGGCCGAAGACATCGAGATCATCACCCGCCCCCTGTTCGGCTCCCTCTGGTTCGGGCTGCTGGCGGTCCGCTTCGCCCCCCTGCGCGTGCTGGGCAAGGCGCTCTACAGCACGCTGCGGCTCCTGGCGCGAGTGGGTCAGGTGCTGGCGGCCCGCGCAGGTCGCGCCGATCTGGTCCTGGTGGAACAGCAGCTCTTCCCCTACCTCCCCGGCTGGGTCGAGGCGCTGCTCTGGCCGCGCGGCAAAGCCACGATTCTCGAGTTCGACGACGCGATCCACCTCACGTTCGCGCACGAAGCGAAGCTCGCCCGACTGTGTTCGCTCGCCACGGTCGTGATCGTGGGCAACCGCTTCCTGGCCGACTTCGCCAACGCCCACGCGGCGCGCGTGGTGATCATCCCCACGACGATCGACACGCGGCGCTACGCACCCACCGCGCGTACCGCGCACGACGGTTCACCGCTACGCATCGCGTGGATCGGACTGCCCTACAACCTGGCCTACCTCGACGTGCTGGCCGAGCCGCTGGCACGCCTCGCGGCGGGCGGTGTGCCCTGCGCCTTGCACGTGGTGAGCAGCGCGCTGCCCGATGCGACCGCCTTTCCCGGGATCGACCTGGTCCTGCGCCCGTGGTCGGAAGCCACCGAGGTCTCCGAGATCAGCGCCTGCGACGTGGGGGTGATGCCCCTGCCGGACACGGCCTGGGCTCGCGGGAAGTGCGGGCTCAAGCTGCTGCAGTACATGGCCTCGGGACTGCCGGTCGTCGCCAGCCCCGTCGGCGTCAACGCCGACATCGTGCGGGACGGCGAGAACGGTTTCCTGGCCGCCGACGCCGCCGCGTGGCACGCCGCCCTGCTCCGGCTCGCCGACGATCCCGCCGAACGCCACCGGATGGGCTCGGAGGGTCGCCTGACGGTCGAGCGGGAGTACTCTCTTCAAGGGGGGGCGCGGCAGGTCGCCGATACGTATCGTCTGGCCTGCCGGACGCACTCTGTCTCTGCATCCGGTCTGAACGACCGCTGAGCCCCTCGCCGCGCCCATCGCCGAGCTGCACGACCGACCCGGATGAACTCACCCACTGCGAACGAGCTCATCTGGTACGGGCTGGCCTTCATCATCGCCATGACGCTGGTGATGTACGTGACCCCGCTCACGATCCGGGTCGCGACGACGTTCAAGATCCACGACACGCCTGACGGCCGGCTCAAGAAGCACACCCGGCCCACGCCCTACCTGGGCGGCCTGGCCATCGGCGCGGCGTTCATCATCACCTTCAGCCTGCTGTCGACGCAGGCGTTGCTGAGCGCCAACGCCCAGGCCATGGGGCTCATGGCGGGCGGCTCCATGATGCTGCTGCTCGGCCTCTACGACGACCTCGTCAACCTCAGCCCGGCGGTCAAGTTCTTCGGCCAACTGCTCGCCGCGGTCGTGCTCTACAAGGCCGGCGTGCGGATCGAGATCGCGGCCCTGGGTCCAACGGCGAACCTCGCCGTGACCGTGCTGTGGGTCACCGGGATCACCAACGCGTTCAACATCATCGACGTGATGGACGGCCTCGCCTCGGGCGTCGCGCTGATCGGCGCGCTGTTCCTGTTCGTCATCTCGTTGCTGATCGGCGACTCGAAGACCGTCCCCTTCATGGCGATCGTGCTCGCAGGTTCGTTGTTCGGATTCCTGCGCTTCAACTTCGCCCCGGCCAGGATCTTCCTGGGCGACACCGGCAGCCTGTTCATCGGCTTCATGATGGGCGCGTTGTCGATGCTGGTCTCCTACTCCGTGCACAACCCGCTGGCGGTGTTGACGCCGATCGTGCTGCTGGCCGTGCCGATCTTCGACACGGGTTTCGTCGCCTGGCACCGCGCGCGCAAGGGCATCCCCTTCTTTCGTGGCTCGCCCGATCACTTCGCATTGCGGCTGTCCCACGCAGGCTGGGGACGACGCCAGACTGTGCTGCGCACCTACGGCGTGGCCGTGTTGCTCGGCGTGCTCGCGCTCGTCGTGGTGTTCGGACAAGCCGCATTCGTCCCCTGGGCCCTGGCCGCGGTAGGCGTCGGACTGCTGCTCGCCGCCGTCTGGTTGTCGCGCCACCCTCCACCGGGGCAGCCGGCATGACCCCCACACCCGTCGACCGGCAACCGGACCCCAACGGCGACGCGCTCGACCAGGCCCCCCGCGCGGACGACCTGCGCGCGGTCCTCTCCGGGCTGCCCCGGCGCGACCCCACCTGGCTCGCCCCGGGCGTTCACGACCAACCCGTGTCCCCGTCCGAAGCGGCGCGCAAACTGGCCGAACTGGATCCTGTCGATCGACGCATCTGCATCCTCGTGCACGGATTGGGCCTAAGCTTGGGCTGCGTCTCGTTCACGCTCAAGCTCGACCCCACCGTCGTGTCGTGGCGCATCCAACAGATCCTGCGCGACGAGCAGCACCCGCTCGGGGACCCGCGCCTCGAGGCGGGCATCGCCGGGCTCATGCGCGATCCCCACCCGGACGTCCGCGAAGGACTGCAAGCGGGTGAGGACTCCTGGAACGGTCTCGAGCTGGCGCGACACTTCCCGCCCGAAGTGCGCTCACGGCTGCTCGCCCGACTGGTCCGCGACGAGGACGAGACCACGGCCGAGCAGGCGCGACCCGGCATCGGCGTGGGCGTGCTGCTGCTCGTGGGGACCGTCGCCCTGGCGTTCCTGATCTACGGCGCGGTGCTCGACAAGAACCCGATGTGGCGCGGCAAGAACTTCCTGCGCCGCGGCGAGCCCACCCAGGCCCGTGCGGCCTTCCGTCAAGCCGGCAACTCGGCCGAGGTGCGCATGTGGGTCGCCATCGCCTGGTTGAGCGAGGGGCGTTTCCTGGCCGCGCTGCGCGAGATCGAGGAGGGCGACGACGGGCGCTGGCTGGGCACGTTCCACCCCGTCGACCTGCCGCTCGAACCCCTGGTCCAGGACGCCGACTCGGGGGCCCTGCTGCCGCGCGGCATGATCCTGCGGCGCCGACCCGAGTTCATCTACGACGGGAGCCGCTCCGGGTCGCTCGACCTCGACCTCCCGCGGCGCCGCTCGACGCCCCTGCCGCGCACCGCGGACCGCGACGAGACCCTCGCCAAGCTGCCCTACCCCGACGATTGGACCTCGTTGCCGGACGGCAGTGGGATCTGGTCGATCCCCGGCAAGACCGGCGGGACCCGGGACATCGCCTCCTTCGAGGTGCTCTCGAGCGAGCGCCACCGCGAGATCCAGACCACCCTCGCGGTGCGCCTCACCGCTCACGTACCACGCGAAGCCAAGCTCTTCCTGCGCGGACACTACTACCTGAACTCGGGCCTCTACATGAAGGCCGCCGATCAGTTCGTGCTGCTCGCCAAGCGCTTCCCGGCGGCAGCCTACCCCCAGCGGGTCCTGGACGAGATCGGCATCGCGCTCGGTGTCGATCCCACCGTGTTCCTGCGGTAGCCTGCCCGCTCGACCGCCCCTGAGCGCTCCGGCCGATCGAGCCGAAGCCACGCACGACCGAGAAGCGCATCGGTGTTGCCACGCCGCGTGATCAACCCGTCACCAGAGCCCCGCACGCCGCCCGAGCGGCGTGGCGTTCGAGGCGCCTGACATGGTGCTGATCCTCGGTGCCGGCCTCGCAGGCCTCTCGGCGGCATTTCACCTCGACGATCGGGACGTGCTCGTCGTCGAGCGCGAGAACGAAGTCGGCGGCCTGTGCCGCTCGATCCGCGAGCAGGGCTTCACGTTCGACTACACCGGGCACCTGTTGCACCTGCGCGACGCGGACATCCGGCAGTGGATCGAAGGCCTCATGCCCGGCGCGTTCGCGCACCTGGAGCGCAGCGCCTGGATCCACAGTCACGACGTGCTGACGCCCTACCCGTTCCAGGTGAACACCTCGAACCTGCCGCTCGCCGTGCGCCTCGAGTGCCTGACCGGGTTCATCGAGACCCTGCGCCATCCCGAGCGCCGCGCGATCCCCGTGCCCGACGCCGTCTCGGTCGAGCCGGGCCTGCCGCACCTGGCCGTCGCGCCACCCCCGGCCGAGGGCGAGCCCAACTTCCTCGACTGGATCCACGACTCCTTCGGCGCCGGCTTCGCGCAGCACTTCTTCGTGCCCTACAACGGCAAGCTCTGGCGCCGGGACCTCGCGCAGGTCACCGGCGACTGGGTCAGCTGGTCGATTCCCCGTCCGGAACTGTCGGACGTCCTGCGCGGAGCGATCACCGGTTCCGACAAGGCCTTCGGCTACAACCCGCAGTTCCTCTACCCCGCGGCCGGCGGCATCGATCACCTGCCGCGCGCACTCGCCGCGGCGCTCCCAGCCGATCGCATCCGGCTCGACACCTCGGTCGTCAGCCTCGACGCGGGTGCGCGACGCGCGACATTCGCCGGGGGCGAGACGCACGACGCCGAGACGATCCTCACGAGCATCCCGCTCCCCACGCTGGCCCGCATGACGACCGACCTGCCCGACGCCCTGCGCGACACCGCCGCGGAGCTCAGCCACGTGTCGATCCGCGCGGTGAACCTCGGTGTCCGCGGCGAGGCAGCACACGCCGACGCCCAGTGGATCTACGTGCCCGAGCCGCGCCTGCCGTTCCACCGCGTCGGCCTGCCCGCGGCGCTCACACCCGCGATGGCGCCGCCCGGCCACCACGCGCTGGTCGCCGAGATCGCCTACCTGCCGGACGACGAGCCGGGCGCCGAAGCCCACCTCCAGCAGACCATCGACGGGCTGCTCGAACTGGGCCTGCTGCGCTCGCCCGACGACATCGTGCACACGCGCGTGGTCGACATCCCCGAGGCCTACGTGGTCTTCGACTCCGCCCGGCGACGCGCCCTGCCGGAGCTCTTCCGCTGGTACGTGCAGCGTCGGGTCGTCCCCATGGGGCGCTACGGCAGCTGGGACTACACCTCCATGGAGGACAGCCTGCGCCACGGACGCAGCGTGGCGGGTTGGATCCGCGAGCCGACCTCTTGACCGTTCCGGTCGTCCACATCATCACCATGCTCGAACTCGGCGGTGCGCAGCAGAACACGCTGCACACGGTGGCGAACCTGGATCGACGGCGGTTCGCGCCGCAGCTCGTGTGCGGCCCGGGAGGGCTGCTCGACGACGCCGCGCGGGCGCTGCCCGACGTCCCGGTGCACTTCGTCCCGGACCTGGTACGGCCGATCCGGCCCCTGCGGGATCGGGCAGCCCGCCGCGCCATCACACGGCTGCTGCGCCCTCTCGCCGACGACGGCCCGGTGATCGTGCACACGCACTCGAGCAAGGCCGGCATCCTCGGTCGCCAGGCCGCGCGCCGGGCGGGCGCCGGCCCGGTCGTGCACACCGTCCACGGCTTCGGCCACGACGCGATCCGCCAACCGCTGCTGCGCCGCATCGCCCTCGCGGTGGAGCGCCGCGCCGCGACCGGCACCGACGCATTCCTCACCGTGGCAAGCTGCCACGCCGAGCGGGGCCGACGCGACCGTCTGTTCGGCGACGCGCCGGTGCACATCGTCCGCAGCGGCATCGACGTGGACGACTTCGCTCGTGCGGACTCCCTGCGCACCGCCGCGCGGGTCGCCCTCGAGCTCCCCGCCGAGGCGCCGGTGGTCGGCATGCTCGCCTGCCTCAAGCCGCAGAAGGCGCCGGTGGACTTCGTCGAGATCGCCGCGCGTGTCTTGCGTGAGCGCGACGACGCCCATTTCTTCCTGGCCGGCGACGGCGAGTTGCGCCAGGCGGTCGAGCTGCGCTGCGCCCAACTCGGCCTGGGGCGCCGTCTGCGTCTGCTCGGTTGGCGCCGCGACATCCCCGAGTTGCTCGGCGCGCTGGACGTGCTGCTGCTCACGTCACGCTGGGAGGGACTGCCCCGCGTCTGTCCCCAGGCCATGGCTGCCGGCCGGCCGATCGTGGGAACGCGTGTGGACGGCGTCCCCGAAGCGGTGGTCGACGATCGCAACGGCTACCTGTACGAACCGGGGAATCTGAGCACCGCCGCGCGCCGGCTCGTCGAGTTGCTGGGGAATCCCGGGCTTCGAGAGCGCTTCGCCGCCGCGGGCCGGGAGGCCGTCGAGGAATTCCGCCAGGAGCGCATGGTCAGCGATCAGGAGCGCATCTACGGCGAACTCCTGGCCGCCCGGAGCGCCCGAACGGGCTAGCTCAGCGACAACGACGCTGCGGCGACGACAAACGCCGATCCGTCTGACACCCGAGGCCCTGAACAGGTCGTGATTTGACCTGGCCCCGATCGCGGGGAAATCTTATGTCGTTCGGCTCTCACGCCCAGACCCCGGAGATCGGCTTCGCGGGGAGGGCATCCCGTGCGCTCGACCGACGCAAGAAACGTCGACGCTCAGCAAGCGTCGCGCTGCAGATAGATACGCATGACACGCTCTCTCCTCTCTTCACTCCTTGTTCTTCCCTTCCTCCTCTCGCCGTTGACGGCCCAGGCTCCGGATTCGATTCGACTCCACGCGCCGGTGAACCGCACGACCGAGAACAAGCAAGGAGTCGTGACCTACAAGCCCTTCAAGCAGAGCAAGGGCACGTTCGACGTGACCGTCTGCCTCTACGAGTTCGACGGCGTCGAGTACGTCCCGATCGAAGAGTCCCCCGGCGTGCCGTGGAACGAGACGATCACCTTCGACATCGACAAGAACGGTGCGCAGGCCGCCGGCGAACCGGTCGAGACCCAGCCGGTCAACGGCTTCGTCGACCTGGTGCTCGGTGACAGCAAGGACCTGCCCGACGACCTCTACCTGCGCGACGCGTGGTTCACCACCAAGGTCGAGGTCACGAAGAAGAACGGCACGGTGACCGAGTTCGCCGAGTCGCCCTTCGTGCCGCTCGGGATCGCAGGCGCGACCGGCGGCCAGTCCATCAACCCCAAGGACGTCAGCGTCGGCGGGACGCCGGTGATCGACGAGAACGGCATCTGGATCGGCCTGGGCGGCACGGGAGGTCCTCCGGGCCCGACCGGTTCGCAGGGTCCCGCCGGACCGCAGGGCGCGACCGGCCCGGCCGGTGCAGACGGAGCTGACGGAGCCGACGGCCCCACCGGACCGCAGGGCCCCATCGGCCCTCAGGGCATTCCCGGCGCGAACGGCGCCGATGGCAACGACGGAACGAACGGCACCGATGGCGACACGGGCCCGCAGGGTCCGACCGGCCCGCCGGGCGCCACCGGCTCCGCTGGCTCCGCTGGCGCTGATGGCGCAGACGGCGCCCCGGGCGCTCCCGGTGCCGATGGCGCGGCCGGTGCTGACGGCGCCGACGGTGCGACCGGACCCGCCGGCCCCACGGGCCCCGCTGGCAACGACGGTACCGACGGCGCCCCGGGTGCTCCCGGTGCCGATGGCGCAGCCGGTACTGATGGCGCCGATGGCGCGGCCGGTGCTGACGGCGCCGACGGTGCGACCGGACCCGCCGGCCCCACGGGCCCCGCTGGTCCCACCGGCGCTGCAGGCCCCGCTGGCAACGACGGTACCGACGGCGCCCCGGGTGCTCCCGGTGCCGATGGCGCAGCCGGTGCTGATGGCGCCGACGGCGCGACCGGACCTGCCGGCCCCACGGGCCCCGCTGGTCCCACCGGCGCTGCAGGCCCCGCTGGCAACGACGGTGCCGACGGCACCCCGGGTGCTCCCGGTGCCGATGGCGCGACCGGACCCGCCGGTCCCACGGGCGCGGGCGCCCCAGGCCCCACAGGCCCGGCCGGCAACGACGGCGCTGACGGCGCCCCGGGTGCGGATGGCTCGGCAGGTGCCGACGGCGCGACCGGCCCCGCCGGTCCCACGGGACCGACCGGTTCCATGGGTCCCGCAGGTCCGCAGGGCCCCGCCGGCGACACGAGCGGCCTGCTGCCCCTGGCCGGTGGAGTCATGAGCGGCCCCATCACCACGAGCAACAACGCCACGATCACGATGGGCAAGGCCAACCTCGGCGTGGGCAACACCAACGCCGGGATCCACGCCTTCGTGGCCGGCCTCAACAACATCTCCTCGGCGACGGGCTCGAGCGTTTCCGGCGGCCGATCGAACGAGGCCAACGGCTTGTGGTCGGCAGTCGGCGGCGGCGACGACAACAACGCAGGCGCTGAGGCGTCGTCGATCGGCGGCGGCGCGGCGAACGTCATCGTGCCGGCGGCCGGCGGCGGCACGATCGGCGGCGGTGCAGGCAACCTGCTCTTCGGCACCGGGGTCTCCGGCGCCATCGGCGGCGGCTTCGCCAACCAGGCCAGCGGCAACTTCGCCACGATCCCGGGCGGCGAGAGCAACCGGGCCAACGGCGACTACGCGTTCGCAGCGGGTCGCAGCGCCCAGGCGATGCACAACGGCGCCTTCGTGTGGAACGACTCCACCGGCACCACGCTGAGCTCCGGAGCGGCGGACACCTTCAACGTGCGCGCCGCGGGTGGCATCTGGCTCGGCGACTCGGGTTCGAGTGCGGCGATCACGGCCGGGCGTTTCATCGACACGTCCACCGGCGCCCACCTGACCACCGGCGGTACCTGGACCAACTCGTCCGACGTGTCGCTGAAGGAGAACTTCGGCGGGGTGGACGTGATGCAGATCCTGCAGCAGGTCCTCGATCTGCCCCTCAGCACCTGGAACTACCGGGTGGAGGACGACGGCGTGACGCACCTTGGCCCGATGGCCCAGGACTTCGCGGCGGCCTTCGGCCTGGGTGGCACGGACAAGGGCATCGCCACGGTGGATGCCGACGGCGTGGCCCTGGCCGCCATCCAGGGGCTCCACCAGGAGCTCTCCGAGCGCGACGAACGGATCGAAGACCTCGAGCAGAAGCTGCAGATCCTGATCGACCGGATTCAGGCCCTGGAGGCCGAGGGACGCTGATTTCAAAGGCGTTTCCCCACCTGGGGGCGCCCTCACATCGGCTTGGCGCAGCGGGACGGCCCCCTCCGGGTGCCGTCCCGCTCGCGTTGATGGCCACCGAGACGCCCTGGAACGTCGCGTCGGCAGTGTCGCCCGAACCTTGACGGATTCTCGAAACCGAACGAGGGTAGCCGCCGCACAAGAGGAATCGCCGGCGGGGTCAAGGGCAGATTGCGTGTGGGAAGTCACCGCACGCGACCGCACAGCGAATCCTACATGGGGTCCGCCATGCAACTTGGTCACGCAATCCGCACGTTCGCGTTCTGGCTCATCTGCGTCGCAGCCGTCACGGCTCAAGCCTCGCCGCGCCTGTATCACATGCAGTTCCGGCTTGCCGACTCGGGCGGGACCCCGCTGAACGGAGCCGTGACCGTCCAACTCTCGGTCTACTCGACCGAGTTCTCGGGTTCGCCGAGCTACCAGGAAGTCCACAACACGAACGCTCTCAACGGTGTGGTGAACATCGTGATGGGCTCGGTCACGCCCACGCCGGGCACGCTGTTCGTGGAGTCCGGTGAAGCCTGGCTCGGCGTGAAGGTCGGTGCGGACCCCGAGATGGTGCCCCGTCGGCGGATCACGGCGGTGCCCTACGCTCGGCGCGCCGGCTCGGCTGGCAACGCCGACGATGTGCTCAACAAGAACATCAACCCGCTGTCGGTCTCAGTCGCGAATCAACTCGTGATCAACTCGGCCGGTCAGTGGGTGGGCCCGACGGCCGGGCTCCAGGGACCGACAGGCCCCGCCGGTGCCAACGGTTCGGATGGTGCGGACGGTGCGGACGGCGCGACGGGCCCCACGGGTCCTGCCGGAACAACGGGTGCCGCGGGTCCCACGGGCCCGGCAGGCGCAGATGGCGCGGACGGCCTCGATGGCGCCGACGGCGCTGCGGGCGCGACGGGTGCTGTCGGCCCCACCGGCCCCGCCGGTGCTGACGGAACCAACGGTGCGGATGGCGCCGACGGCGCGACTGGGCCCACGGGTCCTGCCGGTACCGACGGTGCGGATGGCGCCGACGGCGCGACGGGTCCGGCTGGTCCCACGGGTCCCGCCGGAACCAACGGAACGGATGGCGCCGACGGCGCGACGGGTCCTGCCGGAACCAACGGAACGGACGGCGCCGATGGTGCGACCGGGCCTGCTGGTCCCACCGGTCCCGCCGGGACCAACGGAACGGACGGCGCCGATGGTGCGACCGGGCCTGCCGGAACCAACGGTGCGGACGGCGCTGACGGCGCCACCGGACCTGCCGGTCCCACCGGTCCTGCAGGCACGAACGGAACCAATGGTGCGGACGGCGCTGACGGCTCGACCGGACCTGCCGGCCCCACGGGTCCTGCCGGGACCAACGGAACCAATGGTGCCGACGGCGCCGATGGCGCGACCGGTCCTGCTGGCACGAACGGAACCAACGGTGCGGACGGCGCTGACGGCGCGACCGGACCTGCTGGTCCCACGGGGCCCGCCGGCACGAACGGAACCAACGGTGCCGACGGCGCTGATGGCGCGACCGGTCCTGCAGGCACCAACGGAACCAACGGTGCGGACGGCGCTGATGGCGCGACCGGTCCTGCCGGCACGAACGGGACCAATGGTGCGGATGGCGCCGACGGTGCCACCGGACCTGCTGGGCCCACCGGTCCTGCAGGCACAAACGGAACCAATGGTGCGGACGGCGCTGACGGCGCGACCGGACCTGCCGGCACGAACGGGACCAATGGTGCGGATGGCGCTGACGGTGCCACCGGACCTGCTGGTCCCACGGGGCCCGCCGGCACG
>JAJDEQ010000018.1 GCA_029259695.1 Planctomycetota bacterium | reverse complement strand
GCCGTGCTGCTGAAGCGCGCCGCGGGCATCGTCAAGGGCGCCGGCTACTCCGAGCACGTGGGTCGGGTGACACCGGACCAGGTGCGGGAGATCGCCGAGTCGAAGATGACCGACCTGAACGCGCGCGACCTGGACGCGGCGACCCGCATGATCGCCGGGACGGCGCGTTCCATGGGCATCGAGGTCGAGGGCGGATTCGTCCCGAAGGGTGAGCGGCCTTCGTAGCCGCCGAGTCCCCCGACGAGCGACCACAACCGAAACGAGCAGTGAGAGCAGGAGCGAACGCGGTGACTCAGAAGCTGAGCAAACGAACCAAGAACAACGAGACCGTGCGTGAGCGGCTGAAGGTCTACACCCTGACCGACGGCATCAGCGCCCTGTTCTCCGCCAAGGCCCCGAAGTTCGACGAGACCGTCGAGATCGCGGTCAACCTCGGGATCGATCCGAAGAAGTCGGACCAGTCGGTGCGCGGCGCGGTGGCGCTGCCCAACGGCACTGGACGCTCGCGTTCGGTGATCGCCTTCGTGAAGGACCCCGAGAAGCAGCAGGCGGCGCGGGATGCGGGGGCCATGGAGGCCGGCGCGGACGAGCTGGTGCAGAAGGTGGCCGACGGCTGGACCGGGTTCGACGTGGCCATCGCCGCACCGGACATGATGGGCAAGGTCGGCAAGCTCGGTAAGGTGCTCGGCCCGCAGGGCAAGATGCCCACGCCGAAGGCCGGCACGGTTACGCCCGACGTGGCCAACGCCGTGCGCGAGTTCGCCGCCGGCAAGATCGAGTTCCGCGCGGATGCGGGGGGCACGGTGCACGCGCCGGTGGGCAAGCGCTCGTTCGAGCCCGCGAAGCTCGAGGAGAACGTGCACGCGTTCATCAGGGCGCTGATCGCACTCAAGCCGACGGCCTCCAAGGGCCATTACGTCAAGAAGGTCTTCCTGTCGACGACCATGGGCCCGGGTGTCCTGGTCGATACGTCGACGGCAGCGAGCTGAGGACAGACGCATGCCGAACATGATCAACGTCGCCATCGAACGCGAATACGCCTCGCTGCTGGACAGTGAGACGGATCTGCTGTTCGTCCAGCCCGTGGGCATGGCCGTCGCCGACAGCAACGCGTTCCGCGAGAAGCTGTCCGAAGCGAACCTGAGCATGCACCTGCTCAAGGCCTCCCTGGCGCGCCGGGTGCTCGAGTCCCATGGGCTCAGCGGCTTCGACGAGATCTTCTCCGGCCCGGCGGCGGTGATCGTGCCTGTCGACGAGGCCGACGCCGACGCGCCGGCCGTCACGGCGGCCAAGGTCGTCGGGGCCTGGAGGAAGGCGACGGGCAGTGAGCTGCCCGCCATCAAGGGCGGCGTCATGGAAGGCGCCGTGCTCGATGTCAACGGCGCCTCGGCGCTGCAGAAGCTGCCGGGCAAGACGGAACTGCGCTCCATGCTCGTGGGCCAGATCCTCGGACCGGGGCGCCGTCTGGCGGCCCAGCTCATTGCACCGGCCGGCAAGATCGCCGGGGCGATCGAGACCCACATCGACAATCAGGAGAAGGCCGGCTGACCGGCCACCCTCCAACCGAACAAGAACAAATACCCACGCAGCGGGAGGTCGGAGTCGTGACCGCCCGCCGAACACAAGAGAGAGAGTGATGACCGAGACAGCGACGAGGGAGTGGAAGGACAGCACCAAGGACCTCGGCGAGAAGATCGTTGGGCTGACCCTGCTCGAGGCGCAGGAACTGTCCGACTATCTGAAGGACGAGCACGGCATCGAGCCGGCTGCAGGTGGCGGCGTCATGATGGCGGCGGCCCCCGGTGCCGGTGATGGCGGTGAAGCCGAAGAGAAGACCTCGTTCGACGTCGTGCTGGCCACCATCGGCGACAAGAAGATCCAGGTCATCAAGGCCGTCCGCGCCATCACGGGCCTGGGCCTCAAGGAGGCCAAGGAGCTCGTCGAAGGCGCACCGAAGGCCGTGAAGGAAGGCCTGCCGAAGGACGAGGCCGAGAAGATCAAGGGCGAGCTGGAAGAGTCCGGCGCGACCGTGGAGATCAAGTGACCCGGGATCCCGTGGTCACCTGCTCCTCTGATCGGAACATGACCGCCGGACCGTGCGCGGGCGCGGGCGGTGGTTGCTCCGGTATTTCGAAGCGGGTCGTGCGGAGAACTCCGCGCGCACCTGCCTTTACGCCATTGCCCGCACACCCGCTGCTCGTTTCGCCGCTCTCTTGAGGCGCCCCGCCCGATGAAGATCCGCCACTTCGGTCGCTTCCGCTCGCCGCTTGCCGTTCCCAGCCTGACTGACATCCAGACCGAGAGTTGGGCTGAATTCCTGCAGGAGAACGTGCCCTTCAACCGGCGCTCCGATCACGGTCTCGAAGCGATCCTGCGCGAGACCTACCCGATCTACTCCTACGACAAGACCGTCTCGTTGGAGTACATGGGGTACGAGCTCGGTCGGCCCCGTTACACCGACGACGAGTGTCGCATCCTCGGCGTCACCTACGGCATGCCGTTCAAGATCCTCGTACGGCTCGAGAAGCCCGAGCCGGTGGAGGAGTGGGTGTATCTCGGCGAGATCCCGATCATGGTCGGGGGCGGCGAGTTCATCATCAACGGCAGCGAGCGCGTCATCGTCAGCCAGCTGCACCGTTCGCCGGGCGTCGACTTCTCGGTCGAGCTGCACTCGAGCGAGAAGAAGCTGCACTCGTGCTGGATCATCCCCCAGCGCGGTTCGTGGGTGGAACTGTCGGTCACGAAGAAGGACGTGCTCGACATCAAGATCGACCAGTCGAGCAAGTTCCCCGCGACCACCTTCCTGCGGGCCATGTCCGACGAGTGCGGGACCGACGAGCAGCTGATCCCGCTGTTCTACGAGACCAAGAAGATCGGCCTGAAGAGCAGCCGCGACAAGGACCTGCTCGGTCGCCACGTGGTCGGCGACATCGTCGATCAGCAGACCGGCGAAGTCCTGCTGCCGAGTGGCGCGGCGATCACGGCCGAGGCGCTCGAGGCGCTGTTGGCGAGCTCGCTCAAGAACGTCGAGGTGATCATCAATGCCAACGACGACCCGCTGCTGCTGTACACGTTGCAGGAAGACGACGCGCGCTCCCACGAGGAAGCGCTGCTGAAGATCTACACCCGGCTGCGCCCGGGCAACCCGCCCAACATCGAGAAGGCGCGCAGCCTGTTCCGGGAACGCTTCCAGGACGCGACGCGTTATCGGCTCGGGCCGGTGGGTCGCTTCCGCATCAACCGCAAGTTCGCGCGCACGTCCAACAGCGCCGACGACATGACGTTGCTGCCGGAAGACATCATCGATTCGATCAAGTACATCATGGACCTCCGCTCTCAGCGCGGCCAGGTCGATGACATCGACCACCTCGGCAACCGGCGTGTGCGCACGATCGCGGAGCTGGCCGGCGACGAATTCCGCAAGGGCTTCCTCAAGCTGCGCCGCACCGCGTCGGAGCGCATGAACAACCAGGAGGCGATCCAGACCGCGACGCCGCGGCAGTTGATCAACAGCAAGACGATCTCCTCTGCGATCGAGTACTTCTTCGGCCGCGGCGAGCTGAGCCAGGTGGTCGACCAGAGCAACCCGCTGTCGCAGCTCACCCACGAGCGGCGACTGTCGGCCCTGGGCCCCGGGGGACTCAACCGCAAGCGCGCCGGTTTCGACGTGCGTGACGTGCACCTCAGTCACTACGGGCGCATCTGCCCGATCGAGACGCCGGAAGGCAGCAACATCGGCCTGATCGCGTCGCTGTCGTTGTACGCCCGGCTCGACGAGTACGGCTTCCTGGTCACGCCCTACCGCAAGGTGTCCAAGGGCAAGGTCACGGACGACGTCGTCAACCTGCGCGCCGACGAGGAGTACGACGCCGTCCTGGCGCCGGCCGACACGATCCTCGCCGCCGACGGCAAGATCGAGGGCAGCGACACGCTCAGCCGCGTGAGCGGTGAGTTCAGCCAGGTCGAGACCAAGGACGTCCAGTACATCGACATCAGCCCGATGCAGCTGGTGGGGGTGAGCGCCGCCCTGATCCCGTTCCTCGAGCACGACGACGCCAACCGCGCGCTGATGGGCAGCAACATGCAGCGCCAGGCCGTGCCTCTGCTCCAGACCGATCCGCCGCTGGTGGCCACGGGCATGGAGCGGGAGGTCGCCAAGAACTCGGGCATGGTGATCCGGGCGGGCAAGGGCGGCACGGTCAAGTACGTCGACGCCGACACCGTGATCATCGGCGAGGACGAGTACAACCTGCGCAAGTTCGTCGGCCTGAACGAGAAGACCTGTCTCAACCAGCGCCCGGTCGTGGCCAAGGGCGACAAGGTCAAGGCCGGAGACCTGATCGCGGACGGGGCGTCGACCAAGGACGGTGAGCTGGCCCTGGGCCGGAACATCCTGGTCGGGTTCATGGTCTGGGACGGCTACAACTTCGAGGACGCGATCATCGTGTCCGAGAAGCTGATCCGCGAGGACGTCTTCACCTCGATCCACATCCAGCACTTCGACGTGGAGATCCGCGAGACGAAGCTGGGTCGCGAGGAGTTCACCCGTGACATCCCCAACGTCTCGGAGGCCGCTCTGGCGCGCCTGGACGAGACCGGGGTGGTCATGGTCGGCACCAAGGTGGGGCCCAGCGACATCCTGGTGGGCAAGGTCAGCCCCAAGAGCAAGTCGGAGCTGACGCCGGAAGAGAAGCTGTTGCACGCGATCTTCGGTCGCGCCGGCGAGGACGTGAAGAACGACTCGCTGGAGGTGCCCCCGGGCGTCTACGGCACGGTGATCGGCACGCGTCGCTTCACCCGCAACGTGGACACCTCCGAGGAACAGTCGGCCAAGAACCTGCGCGCCATCCGCAAGGCGGAGAAGGAGTTCACGGAGCACCTGCGCATCAAGGTCGGGCAGCTGCTCGACGTGATCAAGGAGATCTCGAACGAGTCGGTGAAGGACGACGTGACCAACAAGGTCGCCAAGATCACCGATGAGAACGACGCTCAGGAGCTGCGCCGGATCTTCGAAGTGGTGCGCAAGCGCTGCATGGAGAGCTACCGCAAGGGCACCGGCGAGAAGATGTACCTCACGTTCCGCGAGTTCGCCGACAAGATCGAAGAGCGCGAGAACGAGAAGAACAAGATCGTCAACCGCCTGTCGCGCGGCGACGAGCTGCCCACCGGTGTGCTCGAGCTGGTCAAGTGCTTCGTGGCCACCAAGCGCACGCTGTCGGTGGGTGACAAGATGGCCGGTCGTCACGGCAACAAGGGCGTCATCTCGGTCATCCTGCCCGAGCAGGACATGCCCTTCCTTGCCGACGGCACTGGCCTCGAGATCCTGCTGAACCCCCTGGGCGTGCCGTCACGTATGAACGTGGGGCAGATCCTGGAGACGCACCTGGGCTGGGCTGCCAAGAACCTGGGTTTCCAGGCCATCACCCCGGTGTTCGACGGTGCCTCGGAGAAGCAGATCAACGAAGCGCTCGTGGAGGCCGGCCTGCCGCGCGACGGCAAGGTGACCCTCTACGACGGCCGCACCGGTGACCCCTTCGATCAGGAGGTCACGGTCGGCTACCTGTACATGCTCAAGCTGCACCACCTCGTGGCAGACAAGGTGCACGCCCGGGCGACGGGACCGTATTCACTCATCACGCAGCAGCCGCTCGGCGGCAAGGCGCGCTTCGGCGGTCAGCGTTTCGGTGAGATGGAGGTGTGGGCGCTCGAGGCATACGGCGCCGCTTCCATCCTGCAGGAGCTGCTCACCGTGAAGAGCGACGACGTCGAGGGACGCACGCGCATCTACGAATCCATGGTGAAGGGGACCAACGTCCTCGAACCGGGCACGCCGATCTCCTTCGACGTGTTGACCAATGAGATTCGCGGCCTGTGCCTGAACATGGAGCTGCACCGCAGTCGTTGAGCGGCGCGCACCGGAGGACGAAAGACATGACGACCAGCACCCACGTGCTCAGGAACAACGCAACCGATTCGTCCTACGTGACGATCCGGCTGGCGTCCCACGAAGACATCCGCAATTGGTCCTTCGGTGAGGTGCGCAAGCCCGAGACGATCAACTACCGCACGTACAGGCCCGAGAAGGACGGCCTGTTCTGCGAGAAGATCTTCGG
>JAJDEQ010000170.1 GCA_029259695.1 Planctomycetota bacterium | reverse complement strand
CGTCGAGCCCGACGAAGTGAGTAAACTCATGCATGGACCAGCCTCCTGATGCGGCTCTGCGGCCGCGGGGAACTTGCTACCGAGATCCACGGTGCCGTAATCCGCGGACCTCAGGAGCGCTGGTCCACCCATTTGGTCTAGCAGCCCGTGCGAAGAGTCGTCCGCGCCGACGAACGGCCCACCTGGTCGCCGTTCGAGTCGCCGCAACCGGTGGCGTGCGTCACTTGGGGATGCCGGCGAAGATGATGTAGTGGGTGGCGACGTTCACCGGCCGGGTCTCGTTACCGCCCGTCACCTTAGAGCCCTGCACGTGCCGGAAGTTGGAGGTGGTCAGGGCCGTCCTGTTGTTCGCCGGCTCGAGGTAACTGCTACCGCCCTTGCCCAACTCGTTCCAGAACCAGGGCCACATCCGGACGTCGTGAGCATGGCTCTCGAAGGCCGCGGCCTGTTTGCCACCCAGCTTGCGCCCCTTGCCGTCGGGATCGACGGTCCCGGCGGGATCCAGACCGCGCAGGAAGTACCCGCGCAGGTCCGGGACGTTGGCCGAGCCGAGCACGGGTTCGAGCGCGGGATAGCTGGCCTGGTCGAAGACGGAACCATCGCAAACCAGCCAACCCTGAGGCAGCTTCGCTGCGTCCTTGCCGAACCACGCCGAGACGGTGCCCACCGGCACGGGGAGAGCCATGTTGACCTCCAGGATCTTGCTGTCGCTCATGTCGTTCCTCCAGATCGTCAACTCGTACGTCGTGCACCGTGTCGGCGGCGTGTCCCGGTAATCCGTCAGGCTCGCGTTGACCGGCAGCGCCGTGTCGCCTGCGCCGCTCGCGTCGCGGCGTGTCAGGTAGAGCGTGGGCACCGGCTCGTTGAGCGTCCATTCGAGCTGGATCTCGTAACCCGCCGGGCCCGCTCCCTTCGACCGCGCCTGCACCGGGGGGCCGACGATGTGGAAGCACGTGATCTCGGGCGGTTTGATGGTGACCGTGCACTCCCTCACCAGGACGCGCGGCGTGCTGTCCCCGGGAAGGTGTGCGCTGGCGATCATGTAGAAGGTCGTCTGGTGATCGAAGGGATCGATCGTGTAGCTGCCCTTGGCCGGCAACGGATCGCTGGGATCGCCGAGCGGGTGCGTGATCTCCGTGTTCCCGTACTGCAGCACGTAGCTCGCGGTGCCCGCGTGCTTCTTCGGGTTCTTCGAGGCGGGCAGGGAGCCCTGCCAGGCCAGGGTCGTCGTGCCGCCTGATGCGACGACGCGAGGCTTGGCGTCGAAGCTGCTCATGGAGAAGCCCGGCGGGAACTTCGCCAGGGGCGTCCACCAGGTCCGCTGCCCGGCCGGCTCGTCGGCCAGCGGGGGCTGCGGGGGCCGCGCCACCTTCGGCGCCTGGGCCTGCTCCTGGATCTCGAGGTAGGCGGTCCCCGGCTCGCTGTTGACCGCGATCCCGGTCAGGACGAAGGAGAGCCCCTGCGCACCGATCGGAACCGAGCCGCCGCCAACCGGCGTGGCCGTGAAGCTGCCCTCGTCCTGCGCGATGGTCCAGCCCGCGGGTGCCGCGGTGCCGATACCCAGCGTCGAGTTGGTGAAGTCCCGAGCCAGTTTTCCGACGGGGAAGCTGAACACGATGCTCGAACAGTCGATCAGCCGGGCCCGGTTGTTCGACGCCACGACCGTCAGGCTGACGCTGCCGCCCACCGGAATCGGATCCGGGTTGCTCGACACGGCATAGGTCAGCAGCGAGTCGTTCTTGGTGTGGATCCCCTTCATCACGCGTCGAGGATACGCGTCCGGCGGCTGCTCTGGGAACGGGTTGTTCTCTACAGCCTCAGCCCAGGACGGCTCGCTTCACCTCGGCGATGCCCGCGGGGTGCAGGCGCGCGCCGAAGTGCGTGACCAGGGTCGCCGAACCCAGGCTGGCCAGCTTGCCGGCCTGCTCGCAGCCCAGGTCCTGGGTGAGCCCGTACAGGAACGCGCCTGCGAACAGGTCGCCGGCGCCGTTGGTGTCGATCGCCTCGACCGGGTGGGGGGCGATGTCGATCCACTGGTCTCCGTCCCAGATGCGCGAGCCGTGGGGCCCGCGGGTGATGGCCAGCACGCCGGCGCGCTGGGACAGGATGTCGCCGGCCTCCTCGACGCTCTCGGCGCCTGCGAAGCCCGTGGCCTCGGTCTCGTTGCAGAGCAGCACGTCGACGCCGTCGCCGAGGACCTGGTCGAGGCCGTCCTTGCAGTACTGGACCATCGCCGGGTCACTGAAGGTGAAGGCGACCTTCACGCCGTGCTTGGCGGCCAATTCGCGGGCGTGCATGGCGGTGGCCAGCGAGTTGGGTGTGCTCACCAGGTAGCCCTCGATGTAGAGGTACTCCGCGGCGGCGAGCTCTTCCTCGATGACCTGGTCGGGCGCGAGGGTGGCGCTGATCCCGAGGTTGGTGTTCATCGTGCGTTCGGCGTCCGGCGTGACCATCACCAGGCAGGTGCCGGTGGGGCCGTCGGTGCCCTTGTCGGCGTGGATGTTGGTGTTCACGCCCGCCGTGCGCATGTCGTCGGCGAAGAAGTGGCCGTTCTCGTCGTCGGCGATGCGGCACGAGTAGTAACAGCGGCCGCCGAGGTTCGCGAGGGCGTTGATCGTGTTGGCTGCTGAACCGCCGCCGGTGAGGCGGTGGCGCACGCCGGTCAGTGCCGAGATCAGCTCCTGTTGGCGGTCGGCATCCACCAGCGTCATCAGGCCCTTCTCGATGCCGAGTGCTCGCAGTTGGTCGTCGGTGGTCTCGATCTCGGTGTCGACCAGGGCGTTGCCCACGCCGTAGACGTCGTACTTCTTCGCGCTCATGAACTCGACTCGGGAGGTTCGGGGGTGAGGGGCGCCGTGCGGTTCGGGCGGCGCCGGCGAGGAACGTCGCAACGTACAGGATGGGGCGAGCGAGGCAAGCCCCCCTCCGCCCCGGTGCCCTCGTGTCGGCGCACCCCGGCCTGCCGCCCCGCGCGCGGCGGGTCCGCTGGTGGCCGGGGACGGGAAGCGAGTAGAGTGTTCCGTCCCGAGGGCAGCCCCGACAGGCGAGAACGCTCATGAACACGAATGCCGGGCCGGACAGCGGGCCCATCCTCGTCCCGGTGGACTTCTCCGAGTCGGCCGAGGCGGCGCTGCTGTGGGCCATCGATGCGGCGCGCGGTTTCGGTGCGTCGATCGTCGTGCTGCACGTCGTCCACGATCCCCAGAACGCTCCGGGGTCGTACGTGCGCGTGGACGAGTCGGGGAACCTGCTGCACATGGACGAGGCCGGGCGGGAGATGCTCGACGAGTTCATGGCGCGGATGCGCGAACGCCACGGCCCGTTCGATGGTGTGACACTCGAGCCGGAGCTCGTCGTCGGCCTGCCGGTCACGCGCATCCTGGAGGTCGCCGAGGCCGTCGGGGCGCGCATGATCGTCATGGGCAGTTGCGGACGTTCGGGGCTGCGGCGGTTCCTGCTCGGCTCCAAGGCCCAGCGGGTGCTGCAGCTCGCACACGTGCCGGTGACGATCGTCAAGGCGCTCGGCGATCCCGAGCCGGACTCCTGATGAACGTCGGCCTCGCTCTGACACGCCTGCCCGTCGACGCGGCGGCCTCCGAGGAGATCGCCATGGGCGCCCTCGTCATGGGGCTCTTCGGCGGACTGGCGCTGTTCTTGTTCGGCATGGACCAGATGGCCGACGCGCTCAAGGCCGTCGCCGGCGAGCGACTCAAGTACATCCTCGGTCGGCTGACCTCCAATCGCTTCATGGGCGTCGCCACGGGAGCCGCGGTGACCGCCGTGATCCAGTCGTCGTCGGTGACCACGGTGCTGGTGGTGGGCTTCATCTCCGCCGGGCTGATGTCCATGGCGCAGGCGGTCGGCGTGATCATGGGTGCCAACGTGGGCACGACGATCACGGCCCAGATCGTCGCCTTCAAGGTGACCAAGTACGCCCTCGCCATGGTGGCGATCGGCTTCGCCATGCTCTTCGTCGGCAAGCGGGAGCAGATCCGCCATCACGGCGCCGGGGTCATGGGCCTCGGCCTCGTGTTCCTGGGCATGTCGATCATGGGCGAGGCGATGGAACCGCTGCGCTCGTACCCACCATTCCTCGACTGGATGGTGCAGATGGAGGCGCCGCTGATGGGCATCCTGGCCGGCGCCGCGTTCACGGCGCTGGTGCAGTCGTCGTCGGCCACGACCGGCGTGGTCATCGTCATGGCGGGCGAGGGGCTGATCTCGCTTCCGGCGGGCATCGCCATCTCGTTCGGGGCCAACATCGGCACGTGCGTGACGGCCTTGCTGGCCGCAATCGGCAAGCCTCGCGAAGGGCTGCGGGCCGCCGTGGTGCACGTGTTGTTCAACGTCCTGGGGGTCGCGATCTGGGTGGCGTTCATCGACCGGCTGGCCGAGGTCGTGATGCTCGTGTCGCCCTCGGCACCCGCGGGTCTGTCGGCCGTGGACAAGCTGGCTGCGGAGACGCCGCGCCAGATCGCCAACGCGCACACGGTGTTCAACCTGGCGAACACGCTCATCTTCGTGGGTTTCGTACCGGTCTTCGCCCGGGTCGTCCAGCGCCTCGTGCCCGACCGGCCGCTGGCGGAGGAGCAGATCGTGCGGGCTCGCTACCTCGACCTCGAGTTGCTCGAGACGCCGTTCCTGGCCATCGATCGCGCTCGGCTCGAGCTGCTGCACCTCGGTGAGCGCGTCAAGGAGATGTTGGAGGAGATCATGCCGGCGGTCCTGTCGGGCACGCGCGAGCAGATCGCGGCCGTGGTCGCCAAGGACGACATCGTCGACACGTTGCACGGACAGATCGTGACCTACCTGGGCCAGATCAGTCAGACCGAACTCACCGCCGCCCAGACGACCGAACTGATCAAGCTGCTGGAGGCAGCCAACGACCTCGAGAGCATCGGCGACCTGATCGAGACGAATCTGGCCCAGCAGGGCTTCACCCGTCTCGAGCATGACGTGACCATCAGCGCAGGTACGCAGGACCTGATCCGGGACTTCCATCGCGAGGTCGTGCGTGCGCTGGACGCTGCGCTGACCGCCGTGTCCCAGAAGAACGAACAGGCGGCGCGCCTGGTGGTGGAGATGAAGGAGACCATCAACCGGTTGGCCGAGAAGGCCGCGGTGCACGAAGCCCGGCGGTTGATCGCGGATGAGTCGCAGCGACTGGCGACCTACAGGCTCGAGACCGATCTGCTCGAGAACCTTCGGCGCGTCTTCTACTTCGCCAAGCGCATGGCGCGCATCATCACGCCGAGCGGGCCCCGGGGGGAGGCCTGAGCCGCAGCGCGCGGTCCGCCCCGTGTCGACGGGCCGGCGGCTTCAGTCGTCGGGTGCGGTGGTGGCGGACCCCGGGTCTTCGAGCATGGGCTGTGCGGGGTCGGCTGGGGTTTCGGGGGGGTGACCCAGAGCGGTGGCGAGGGCGTCGCAGGCCCGGCGGATGACCTCGACCCGCGCGTGACGCTTGTCGTCGCCCGCGATCAGGTGCCACGGCGCCTGGGGCGTACTGGTCCGGCGCACCATGTCGGTCACGGCCGCCTCGTAGTCGCCCCAGCGCTCGCGGTTGCGCAGGTCCTCGCTCGTGAGCTTCCAGCTCTTGTGCGGTTTCTGCATGCGCGCCTCGAAGCGGCGTCCCTGCTCCGCGCGCGCGATGTGCAGCCAGTACTTCAGCACGAGCATGCCGTGATCGACGAGCTCGGCCTCGAACTGCCGGATCTCCTCGTAGGCACGACCCCAGGCGGCCTCGCTGGCGAAGTCCTCGACCCGTTCCACCAGCACGCGTCCGTACCAGCTGCGGTCGAAGACGGTCCAGTGCCCCGCGCGAGGGAGTTGGCGCCAGAAGCGCCAGAGGTAATGGCGCACGCGCTCCTCGTCGTTGGGAGGGCCGATGGCCACGATGCGGTAGGCGCGCGGGTCGAGCGGAGCCACGAGACGGCGGATCGCGCCGCCTTTACCGGACGCGTCCCAGCCCTCGAACAGGGCCACGCACGAAATCCCGCGCTGCCGGGCCTGGCGCACCAGGTTGTTGAGGCGCGCCTGGCTCGTCCGCAGGGCGACGTTGTAGCAGGGCTTGGCGAGTCGCCGGGCCATGTCGAGCCCCGTGAGCGGGTGCTCCTGGGCCTCGTGTGTCGGCTCGTCAGTCATGGCCGGCCCCCGGCTCCATGACGTGCCGCGCCGCGTCGAGTTCCACCTGGAACGGGCGGCCGTCGAGGCGCGCGTTGATGGCATCGCGGACGATCGTGCCCACCGCCAGGCTGCGGTAGTTGGCGTCTTCCCCCTCGACGATCGTCCAGCGGGCCGCGTCCGTGCTCGTCTGACGCAGCAGGTGCTCACTGACTTCGACGAAGCGGTCGTACATCCCGAAGTGCTGCCAGTCGAGTTCGGTCACCCGCCAGCTCTGCATCGGGTCACTCTCCAAGCGCCGGAAGCGTTGCTCCTGTTCATCGCGGCCGAGGTGCATCCAGAACTTGAGGATCAGCGCGCCGTCGTCGGTCAGCATGCGCTCGAAGAGGTTGATGCGCTCGAGCTCGACGTCGAACGTCTCGACGGGCGTCTTGCCGTACACGTGGTCGAGCAGTGGCCGGTGGTGCCAGCCGCCGAGGATGATCGCGATGCGGCCGTGGGCCGGCAGGTCGCGCCAGAAGCGCCAGTGGGACGGGCGCTCCTGCTCTTCCTGGGTCGGCTCTCCGTAAGCGTGGTTGGCGATGTCGCGCGGGTCCATCCACTCGTTGAGCAGCTGGGCCGTCTCGCCCTTGCCCGCACCGTCGACGCCGCCGAAGACCAGCAGCGTCGGGAACGGCGCGTCACGCAGTCGTGCCTGGGTCTCCAGCAGGTCGCGTCGCAGCTGTTTCAGGCGCCGCTGGGCGTGGCGCTTGCGCACACGACGACCGCACTCGGCGAGTTCGAAGATCGATGCTGCGCCATGAGGGGCCGCGGGGCTCCGTGAGCGCCCGTCTCCGTCGCGCTGATGAGCTGCGTTTGCGCGTCGATCCATACGCCAGAATCCTAACATCGAGAACACATTGTGAGCTCATCAAGCGCACACAAAATGATGCTCTACAGAGGGCCTACGCACTCCGGCCCGGTACAGCTACGCAGTCGTCCGGCTTGCCGCCTTCGCCGGTGTGCATACGGTGAGTGTGGTGTGGGCGCAGAGCCTGCGCCGCGCTGCACCGTCGGTTGAGTCGATGCGGAGGCATCGCCCTCAGACGGTGTCCCTCGGACTGGAGTGAGTGATGAGCAAGTGGTCTGTCGCGTTGATCCTGATCGCCGTCGCGGCCTGCGGTCGCCCTTCGGACGGTCCGGGCGGCAAGCGCGTCGTCATCCAGAACAAGGGCTCGGACACACTGGTCAACGTGGCCCAGGCCTGGGCCGAGGAGTACAAGGTCGTCAACCCCGACGTGGCCATCGCGGTCACCGGTGGGGGATCGGGAACGGGCATCTCTTCCCTGATCAATGGGACCGTCGACATCGCCAATGCGAGCCGACGGCTCAAGGACAAGGAGCTGGAGATGGCGCGTGCCAACGGCATCGAGCCGATCGAGTTCATCGTGGGCTACGACGCCCTGGCCGTGTACGTGCACCCCGACAACCCGAAGGACGAGTTCACCCTCGAGGAACTCGCCGCGGTGTACGGCGAGGGCGGCAGCTTCGAGAGCTGGTCCGACCTCGGCGTGGACGTGCCGGGCTGCTCGAGCGCCGAGATCGTCCGCGTGAGCCGCCAGAACAACTCCGGGACCTACGCCTACTTCAAGCAGGCCGTGCTGGGCAAGGGACGCGACTACAAGATGGGTTCACGCGACATGCACGGCTCGAAGGACGTCGTGGACCTCGTCGGCCACACGGCTTGCGCGATCGGTTACAGCGGGCTCGCCTACGCCACGGACGAGGTCAAGCTCGCCTCCATCGGGCTGACGGATGCCGGACCGTTCGTCGCGCCTTCGGTCGAGACCGCGAGCGACGGCAGCTACCCCATCGCCCGGCCGCTGTTCATGTACACGCGTGGTGAGCCCACCGGTGTGGTGAAGGAGTACCTCGACTGGATCCTCAGTGATGTCGGACAGCAGATCCTGTCCGACAAGGGCTATGCGCCCGTGAAGGGTATCTCCCGAGGGGATTGAGACGACGGCCCCGGGGCTGAGAGTTCCCGCCGCGACGAGCCGTCGAGGCGGGCCGGGCGGTGACTCGCCTGCCTGACGGCAGCGGGTGTGGGAGTTGCGCGCAGGACCTGCACGCGGGCCGGTGGTCCGCTGCACGATTCGTGCGCACGAAGCAGGAAGCGGGGATGACCCATGGCACGTTACGAAGAGCGCCTGCAGCACGACACCGATCAGATCTCCGGCCTCGTCCTCGAGGTGGGGGCGCTGGTCGAGCGTGCCCTCGATGATGCCGTGCGCGCGTTGCTCACGGTCGACCGCGCGCTGGCGTCGCAGACGATCCTGCAGGACCTGGCCATCAACCGGGCCACCCGCCGGCTCGACGTCCTGTGCCACGCCTACGTGGCTCGGCACCTGCCCAGCGCCGGCCATCTGCGCTTCATCTCGGCCGTCCTGCGGATCAGCGTGGCGCTCGAACGCATCGGTGATTACGCGGTCACGATCTGCCGCGAGGCGGTGCAGATCTCGACCGAGCCACCCGTCACGGTGGCGCGTGACATCGAGATGATGGCAGACCAGGCGCGCCGTCTGTTCCGTCAGGCGATCAAGGCCTTCAAGGAGGGCAGCCCGGATCTGGCGCGCGGCGCCCGGGACATGGCCGCTCAACTCGCCCGCACGTTCGACAAGATCTTCGACGACCTGATCCATGAGGGCGAGGCGGGCTCGCGGCCGGTGCGTGACCTGTTCGCCCTGCTCGTCGTGTTCAATCGCCTGGAACGCGTCAGCGACCAGTCCAAGAACATCTGCGAGCGGATCGTCTTCGCCAAGACCGGTGAGACCAAGGAGCCCAAGCGCTACCGGGTGCTCTTCCTGGACGAGCGCAACGACGGCCTGAGCCAGCTGGCCGAGCTGTTGACGCGCAAGGCCTTCCCCAACACGACCGATGCGGCGAGTGCGGGCTGGGAGCCGGCCGAGGAACTCGACCCGGTCTACCGGGACTTCATGGATGCGCATGGTTTCGAGCTGGGTGATGTGCGCCCGCGCCGCCTGGATGCGATCCACGACGAGCTGATCGACTACCACGTGATCGTCGACCTGGGCGGCGAGGCACGGCAGCGCCTGCCCGAGGTGCCGTTCCACAGCATCATGCTCGCATGGGACCTCTCGGACGTCGGCACGGACGGCGAGGGTGAGACCCGTCTCGAGGCCCTGCACGGCGAACTCTCGTCCCGCGTGGGCGACCTGACGCAGATGCTGCGCGGCGAGGACGCCGACTGAGATGCAAGCCGGCCCGAAGAGCGCCAGCGATCCTCTGAGCTCCGACCGGCGCGATGCTGCCTGGTATGTGGACAAGGCGGTGCAGGTGCTCGTCTTCGTGGGCGGCATCTCGGCGATCATCCTGATCATCGGGATCTTCGCCTTCATCCTGATCCAGGGTGTGGGGTTCCTCGCCTCGGCGTTCGATCTGCGCGAGTTCTTCGGTTCACCGCGCTGGGCGCCCACCTCCGATCACAACACGACCTACGGCGCGCTGGCGCTGATCGCCGGAACGGCCAGCGTCACCGGCCTGGCCATGCTCGTCGCCGTCCCGTTCTCGCTCGGAGCCGCGATCTACATCGCCGAGTTCGCCACGGGCCGAACGCGTGAGGCGCTGAAGATCCTGGTGGAGCTGTTGGCCGCGATCCCGTCCGTCGTGTGGGGCTTCATCGGGCTCAGCATCATGAACCCGCTGATCATCCACGCGTTCGACGTCCCCGTCGGGCTCAACGTGCTCAACGCGGGGATCATCCTGGGCCTGATGGCCGCGCCGATCATGACCACCATTGCCGAGGACGCGCTCAAGGCCGTCCCCGATGGTTATCGCGAGGCGGCCGAGGCCCTCGGGGCCACGCGCTGGCAGATCGTGTTCCGGGTCGTTTTGCCCGCCGCGCGCAACGGCCTCGTGGCCGCCGTGCTGCTCGGCATCGGGCGTGGCTTCGGAGAGACCATGGCCGTGCTCATGGCGAGCGGCCACTCGATCAACCTGCCGACCAGCCCGTTCGACTCGGTGCGTGCGCTCACCGCCACCATCGCTGCGGAGCTGGGGGAGACGGCTGTCGGCTCCGAGCACTACCAGGCGTTGTTCACGCTCGGTTGCCTGCTCTTCCTGGTGACGTTCGTGATCAACCTCAGCGCGGACCTGATCGTGCGCGGCGTCCGTCGGAGATAGGCCCCTTGTTCGAGACCACAGCTCTCAATCGACGCAATGAGCGGGTGCAGCACGCCTTCCGCCTGCTGTTCGGGCTCATGACGGTGGTGCTGATCGTGCCCGTGGTGTTGATCCTCGGCGTGCTGATCTGGAAGGGCGGTCCGGCGCTGTCGATCGACTTCCTGTTCACCGACCCGCGCAACGGGATGACCGAGGGGGGCATCCTCCCGGCGCTGATCGGCACGGTCTGGCTGGTGACGGTGGCCCTGCTCGCCTCGGTGCCCGTGGGCGTCGCGGCGGCGCTCTACCTGAGTGAGTACGCGTCGGACAACTGGCTCACCCGCATCATCAACCTGGCCATCATCAACCTGGCGGGCGTGCCCTCGATCGTGCACGCGCTCTTCGGCCTGGGTGCGTTCGTGCTGTTCTTCGGGTTCGGGACCAGCATCCTCTCGGCCAGCCTGACCTTGGCGGTGATGACGCTCCCGGTCGTGATCGTGTCCACCCGCGAGTCGCTCCAGGCCGTCCCGCTCGCCTTCCGCGAGGCCTGTTGGAACATGGGCGCCACGCGCTGGCAGACGATCCGGCGTGTGGTCCTGCCCAACTCGGTGAGCGGCATCCTCACCGGTGTGATCCTGGAGGTGTCGCGCACGGCTGGCGAGACGGCGCCGATCATGTTCACGGGCGCCGCGTTCTTCCTGCCGTTCCTGCCCCAGAGCGTCTTCGATCAGACCATGGCCATGTCGCTGCACCTGTTCGTGGTCTCCACTCAGGTGCCGGACGTGCCCGAGCACTTGCCCTACGGCGTCGCGCTCACGCTGATCGGCATGGTGCTCGTGATGAACGCCGCGTCGATCGCCTTCCGCACCTATCTCCGCCAACGGAGGAAGTGGTGATGCCCGCCGACGACACGCCCGACGGCACCGCCCTCGACACCCCCGTCGACACGCTGGTCTCCGTGGAGGGTCTGGGCATCCGCTACGGCAGCGAGTGGGCCCTGCGCGATGTGACGCTCGACATCCGCCGACACGAGATCTTCGGCATCATCGGTCCGGCCAACGCCGGCAAGACGTCGTTCCTGCGGGCGCTCAACCGCATGGACGAGTTCACGCCGTCGATGCACATCGAGGGAAGCGTCGTCTTCGGCGGCCGCGACGTCTCGAGCTGGCGCAACGTGTACGCACTGCGTCGACGCATCGGCGTGGTCTTCCCGCTGCCCGTGGGTCTGCCCCTGAGCGTCTACGACAACGTGGCCCTGGCGCCGCGCCTGGCCGGCGTGAGACACAAGGACGACCTCGACGAGATCGTCGAACGTTGTCTGCGGCGCGCGGCGTTGTGGGACGAGGTGCGCGACCGGCTCGATTCGCTGGGCAGCCTGCTCTCGGGCGGACAGCAGCAGCGCCTGACCATCGCGCGGGCCCTCTCACAGGACCCCGAGTTGCTGCTGCTCGACGAGTTCTCCATCGCCGTCGACCCGGTCACGACGATGCGCATCGAGGACGTGCTCAAGGAACTGCGGGAGGAGATCACGATCGTGCTGGTGACCAATCTCGTTCAGCAGGCGCGGCGGCTGGCCGATCGCACGGCGTTCTTCCTGTCGGGCGAGTGCGTCGAGCTGGCGCCGACCGAACAGCTGTTCAGCGGCGAGGTCCGCGACCGTCGCACGACCGACTACGTGGAGGGGCGTTTTGGATAGTCCAGCCCAGGCCGCACAACCGTCGGCAGCCGCGAGCGGCTCGAAGCTCGCGATTCGCACGCAGGCGCTCAACCTCTGGTACGACACGTTCCAGGCGCTCTTCGACGTCGACCTGGACGTCAAGCAGGGCATCATCACGTCGCTGATCGGCCCCTCGGGCTGCGGCAAGTCGACCTTCCTGCGCAGCGTGAACCGCATCAACGAACGTCTGGGGTACGTGCGCACGACCGGGCGCGTGGACGTGCTGGGGCACGACATCTACGCTCCGTCGGTCGAGCTCGTGCAGGTCCGCAAGCACGTGGGCATGGTCTTCCAGCGCCCCAACCCGCTGCCGCTCTCGGTGCGTGAGAACATCCTCTTCGGCCTGCGCGTGCATGCCGACGGTGAGCAGCGGCTCGACCGGGAGCGGCAGGGCCAGATCGTGCAGGAGGCGCTGGAGCAGGTCTTGCTCTGGGACACCGTGAAGGATCAGCTGGGCGAACCGGCGCTGCGGCTGTCGCTCGAACAACAGCAGAAACTCTGCATCGCCCGCCTGCTGCCGCTCAAGCCCTCGGTGCTGCTCATGGACGAACCCTGCTCGGCGCTCGACCCGCAGGCCACCTCGGCCGTGGAGGAGCTGATCTGGGAGCTGCGCGGTCGCTACACGATCCTGATCGTGACGCACAACATGGCCCAGGCCCGGCGCGCCAGCGACGAGTGCATCTTCATGCTGATGGGCAAGGTGATCGAGCACGGGGCCACCGACGAAGTGTTCGTGACACCGGAGCAGCAGGAGACGGCCAACTACATCGAGGGTCGCTACGGCTAGCAGCCTGTGCGGAGAGTGCTCCGGTGCCGCGGGCGGCCCAGGCGTGCCGGGTCAAGGCGCCGAACCGCAGGCGAATCGGAGGATTCGTCGAGGTTTGGCAACGCCGAGCTGGTGCGTCTGGTTCGTTCGTCGGCGCGGATGACGCTTCGCACGGGCTGCTGGATCGCGGGGGCCGGCTCGTGTCGGCGGTGGTGTTGTGTCGCCCGTGGTCCTAACATGTGCCCTGGCGAGAGTAAGCCCTCCAGCACCGACCACCGGGCCTGCCGAGGCTCGTTCACCATGTCCAAGCTCCAGATCGTCTCTCGTGTCGAGGGGACCCGCGTTCCGTTCCTGCGCGGGATCCTGACGCGCTGCCTGCTCGATGCAGGGTTGTCGTTCGACGACGCCTACCAGGTCGCTTCGCGTGTGCGTGAGGCGCTGCTGAGCGATGCCGACGAGGACTCCTCCGAGGTCACCACCGACCAGCTCGTCGAGCGCGTGGTGGAGGAGCTGGCGCCCTTCGGGCCCGAGTACGTCGAGCGCTACACGCACCGACCGGCGGGCGGCACGATCCTGATCCGCTGGGACGACGGTCACACCAGCCCCTACTCACGCGGGCGGCACCGGGCCGAACTGCAGGCCAGCGGCGTGAGCCCCGACGACGCGACGCGGGTCATCACCGCGTTCCACGAGGAGCTCGTGGGTCGCGGCGTCGCCGAGGTGAGCTGGGACGAACTCCGGCGCCTGACCCACGAGCGCCTCGCCGCGGACCTGGACTCCCAGGCCGCTCGCCGCTACGACGTCTGGAACGCCTACCGCGCCAGCGACCGTCCGCTGATCCTGCTCGTGGGCGGCGCGCCCGGTTCGGGCAAGAGCACCATCGCCAGCCAGTTGGCGCACATGCTCGAGATCCCGCGCAGCCAGTCCACGGACATGCTGCGCGAGGTCATGCGCACCATGGTGCCGCGGCGTCTGTTGCCCGTGCTGCACAGCTCGAGCTTCAACGCGTGGGAACAGATGCCGGTGGTGCACGAGCAGCCGCCCGACGACCGCATGATCGCCGGCTACCTGATGCAGACGGAGCTGCTGTCGGTGGCCTGCGAGGCCGTGTTCCAGCGCGCCCTGTCCGAGCGCATCTCGGTGGTCGTCGAGGGGGTCCACGTGCACCCGTCCATGCTCGAGGTGCTGAGCAGCGCGCCGGGCGAGGCGATCGTCGTGCCGATCATGCTCGCGGTGCTGAAGCCGGCCGAGTTGAAGCGCCGCATCGGCGGACGCGGCCGGGAGGTCCCCGAGCGCCGGGCCAAGCGCTACCTCGACGCCTTCGACATGATCTGGCGCCTGCAGTCCTACCTGTTGTCCGAGGCAGACCGGGCCGGAATCCCGATCATCGCCAACGACGACAAGGAGCGCACGGTCCAGCAGATCATGCTGACCGTCATGCACGAGCTGACCCACGTGTTCGACGAGGGCGCTGCTAGCGACCGGGCTTGAGCGCCTCGGCGTCGAGCACGTCCACCGTCTCGCGGTAGAGCTTGCGCGCCGCGTCGATGTCCCGGGCCACGCACACCAGGCCGAGCTTGCCGTAGCCCGAGAGGGCTCCGATCAGGTGGAAGAAGACACCCTGCTGGGTCGCGGCGTGGAAGGCCAGGCCGTGTTCGACCGTGATGTCCATCAGGTCCTCGGCCGTCATGCGCCGGTAGTTGGCGTTCTTGAGGTTGTCGGTGGCGTAGTAGAAGCGCGCAGCGCCCTGCGCCGTGCGGAACAGGCCCGTCTCCGCCTCGTAGTGTCCGTCGGTGAGCAGCTTGAGGATCAGGAAGGTGTGGGTCGTGCCGCCCTTGCGCAGGTTGATCTCGATGGCGTAGTTCTTCCAGCGATCGCCTTCGCGCACCGAGACGAAGTCCACGCCGTAGCGACCGAGCGCGGCATGGGAACGCAGCACCTCGCCGACGGCCATGCCCGCGTCCTGGATCTCGAGCCGATAGGCCTCGTCGGCGGGGAAGGTGGAGCCGAGGAAGATCTGCCCCGACGGTCCGCCCAGCACCTGGTCGTGGGTCGAGATGAGCTCCACGCGGTCGAGCGCATCGATGCGGCACTGCACCGACGGCGAGCGCTTGTGCTCGCCCTCGATCCAGCACTCGACCACGCCGCCCATCTGCGCGAACTTGGCGCGGTATTCGTCCCAGGTCGCGTTCTGGTCCTCCATGCGCAGGCGCGCCGGCAGCTCGCCCCGGATCCAGTCCTCCAGGCGGGAGCCCTCGGGCGCATCGTCGAAGGTGAACACGGCGTTGCCCTCACCCGACGTGCCCTGTTCGAGCTTCACGGCCGCTCGCACCAGACCGGCATGCCGCCGTTTGAGGTCGGTGAGCGCCGCGACCATGTCGTGCTCGTCGCGCAGGCCCTCGTGCCCGTCGGGCATGTCGATGCCCGCGGCGCGGAAGACGCGGCGGCTGCCGCTCTTGCTGCCGAGGTGGGCCAGTTCCGGGTCACAACCGAAGACCGGGATCCCCAGGCGTACGGCGAGGGTCCGCTCCTGCTCGGTGACGTTGAAGCAGCTCATGTGGGCGGCCGAGGGGTCGCCGATGGCCTCGCTCAGACGCTCCAGCAGCCGCGGGCGTTCGAGCAGCTTCTCGGTCACCGTCGCGGCCGAGTTGTCGTTGCAGCTCATCAACGTGAGCCGCTTGCGCGCGTGCAGTCCCGGGACACCGGGCAGCAGGCCGAGGTAGTAGTCGACGATGGCCGGCTCGAGCGGCGTGCTCGTGATGTAGATCACCTTGGTGCGCGGCAGGCGCAACAGGAGCAACATGCACAGCAGCCGCTCCTCGTAGTGCTGGACTCCGGTGATCTTCGAGATCACGTCGGCGTCCAGGCTCAGGGCGGGGACGACGACCACCGTGCGTGGTTCGAGGGGGTCGGGGAACACGCGTTCGAACAGCGGCCGCAGTCGCTGCTGGAGTTCGGCGAACGCGCCCAGTTCCTGGTCGCTGCCGGGAGCCGGGGCGGAGTCAGCGTGCATGGCGTCCGGCTCCGGGTTCGTCCCGTCGGACGAAGCGCAGCAAGGTCCCGCTGGAGGGCCGGCGCTTGTAGCCGAGCAGGTGGAAGATCGGCAGCGCGAGCCACAGGGCGCGCGAGGTGTCCACGACGAGCACGTCCCGGTCGTCGGGGTCGCGTGCCACGCCGGGCAGCCAGTGCGCCAGGCGGCCGCAGCGGGTCCGGCGCATCCAGGCCGACAGCGCCAGCCAGAACGGGTGCACGCGGCGCACGATGAAGAAGCCGTCCTCGCCCTGGCCCTGGTACAGGGGCATGAGCATCACGCCGTGGATCGGGGCCCGGACCTCGCCCGCGTGCGATCGGGCCAGGGGCTCCCCGGCACGGATGGGCTGGAAGTTGCTGAATCCGGGCTGCATGCGGAAGCCGTCGTCGGGTCCCACGGAGTGGCGGTAGCGGACCTCGACGACGCCCGGTCGGTCCGCGCACTCGCGGTCCAGGAAGGCCCTCGCCGCGGTGACCTCCGGACGCGAACCGCGCTCGAGCACGCCGGTCGATTCGAGCGTGATCCACAGGGCGGCTTCGGCGCGATCGACCGAGACGGGGTTCTCGTGTTGTCCGGCCTCGAAGCCGATGCCGGTCACGCCGCGCTCGTTGAGGTGCCCGAGCAGGGTGCCGCCCAGCTCCTCTTCCAGACCCAGCACATGGGTGACGGGCAGGGCGAAGGCCAGCTCCCGGTTGGCGAGCGTGTCGTCCAGGGTGGTGAACACCCCGCGCTTGCCGGATGTCGAGTGCAGATCGAGGAAGGCGACGGACCCGGTCGCCGCGGCGAGCACCTCGTCGAGCGCCTGTGAGAGTTGGTGGAGCTCTTCGTCCTCGTGACCGAGCGCGTGCGGTTCGGCGTGCACGCGCTCCAGGCGTTCGGCGTGCCAGATGCGATTGAGGTCTTCCTGCAGGAAGCGCTGGTCCCGTGCGAGTGCCTTGCGATTGCCGGTGAGCGCGACGAAGCAGCCGCGCACCCCGCCGGCGTCCTGCTCCAGCCGCGCCAGCACGTTGCGCAGCGCCAGCACGCCCACCGGTTCGTTGCCGTGCAGGCCGCCCACGCACAACAGGGTGGCGCCGCCGTTCGCGCGACCCACCTTGCCGAGCACGCGCGGCAGCCCCGACAGGCTCCCGGGCCCGGTGCGTTCGTGTTCCGGCGCGGTGGGGCTGGATGACATGCGCGCCCCCGTGTCCCCGTCGTGCTGCTTCGCTCCCCGAACGAGGCGCGCCAACCATCCGCGCAGTGGTGCGATCGCAGGGCGAGCGGGATTCGTCATGGCAGTGCTTGGATCCGGGGCGGGCCAGGATGGTCGGGTGAGGCGGTTCCGCCCGCAGAGGGAAACGACACCTCGGGGCGCAGAAGGGTGTGTGCACTCGCGCCCACCGAACCCTACCTGATCCCTGATCGGCTGCCGATGGCGTACGGGCTGCATACGCAGCATTCCCAGGCCGTCTACGCCCGGGGTCGTAGGCGGGCCTCTCGATCACGGCCTGCGCGGTCCCCGGGCGCCAGGCCCGCTCCGGGAGAAAATTGCATCCCCGCGGGCAGCTACGGCGAATTCCCCCGGGGACCTGTTCGTCGCCGGAGGAGGTGCGCATGTCGGTTCGTTCGCTGGTCCATTCCCTGGCTCTCGTCCCGGCCCTGGCGGCAGCCTTGGTCGCCGGCCCGCCCCAGTCCGCCGAACTCTCCGAGTCGGCCCGTGCCTTCCTGGACAAGGCGCTGGCCACCATGGAAGCGCAGTCGGTCATGACCAACGAGGTCGACTGGACCGAGCTGCGGGCCCGGACGTTGCAGCGCGCGTCGGGTGCGCAGACGACCCAGAACACCTACGACGCGCTGATCTTCGCCATCGGCGAGTTGGGCGACGGGCACAGCTTCCTGATCACGCCCGACGGCGACAGCTCGTGGGCGCTCGAGCCCGACGACCTCCCCAAGCAGCCGTTGGGCGAGTTGCTGGAGGGTGGCTTCGCCTACGTCGTGGTACCCGGCTACCTGGGTCAGGACGAGGCGAGCAACCTCGCCTATGCGCGCGATCTGCTACGCGTCGTCGCCGACCTGGACGCCCGCCGTCCGCGCGGTTGGATCGTGGACCTGCGCTACGACACGGGCGGGAACATGTGGCCCATGCTCGCCGGCCTCGCGCCGATCCTGGGTGACGGCCCGTGCGGAGCGTTCGTGAACGCCGACGGCGGTCGGTCGGAGTGGTACGTGCAGGGCAGCGCCGTCGGGGTGAACGGTAGCCCGTTCCTCGATCTCGGAGACGACGGCGTGCAGCTCGCGCAGCCCGACCCGGTCGTGGCCGTCCTCACTGGCGATCAGACCGCCAGCTCCGGGGAGGCCGTCGCGATCGCCTTCCGGGGGCGTCCGTGCTCGCGCAGCTTCGGCCAGCCCACCGCGGGTGTCTCCACCGCCAACAACACGATCTGGCTCGGTGACGGCTCGTTGCTGTTCCTCACCGTGGCCACGGACGCCGATCGCCGCGGCACGCTGTACGGCCAGGAGGTCGTCCCGGACCAGCTCGTGGAGGGAGAGCTCGTCTCGGTTCCCGAGCCGCAGACCGACCCGGTCGTCCGCGCAGCCCTCGCGTGGCTGAGTGAGCAGGTCCCGGATCGCGCGGTGCCCGTGATGGCGACCACCACCACGCGCATCTTCCGGCTCGGCGTGTCGGACGCAGGGCCGGCGGTCGGGGAGCTGCTGCGCACCGAGCGCGAGTCGTTCGCGGCCGACGGACGTCGCCTGCGCACCGAGGCCCGCGACCCCGACGACGCGCTGCTGTCCACCTTCGTCCTGTCCCACGACGAGCAGGGGCGGCCGGAGAGCGCGCGCGACTACGCCGGCGACGAGACCCGGCCCAGCGTGGAACGCTTCACCTACGACGGAACGGGTCGCCGGCGCTTCATCGAGTACATCAACCCCGACGGGAGCGTGAGCGACTACGGTGAGTACGTGCTCGACGATCGGGGCCTGAGCACCGAGCGCATCTACATGCGCCCGGACCGGTCGGTGTACGGGCGGGACGTCGAGTCCTACGACGCGAACGGCGACTCCCGTGGCTGGACGTTCACGCGTACCAGCGGTACCCAGACCGTCGTCAACAGCTGGGAGTACCTGGTCTACGACGACCGGGGGAGCTGGACCCGCCGGGTCCTCGTGCGCGACGACGTCCCCGTCGAACTGCACGCGCGGGAGATCGAGTACGGCGTGGCGCCTGCGCCGGACGAGAGTGGCAGGGCGCGACGCGCGCGGGTCGAGCCCGAGGTCTTCGCATCGGGCGCGGTCTCGGTCACCGGCAGCATCGAGAACACCCTGAGCTTCTCACCCGACGGGAACACCGTGCTCTTCTCACGCACCGATGACTGGATCGACCAGACTCCACTGGTCTCCTCGTTCGCAGACGGCACCTGGAGCGCCCCGCGCCCGGCGGGGTTCGCCGACGTCGTCTACAACGCGCACTTCGGCGAGGACGGGTGCGTGTTCTACGCCACCCGCAGTGGCGACGACGTGATGCGCAGCTACCGTGTCGAGCCTCGTGGCGACGGCTGGGCAGCGCCAACCGATCTGGAGCAGGCCTTCGGCATCCGCGGCAACTACTTCTGCCTCGTGCCGGGCGCGCTCTACTTCCATCGCGACGGTGAGCTGTATCGCGCGGCACGATCGGACGATCGCTTCGAACGGCCCGTGACGCTCGGTGCAGCGATCAACACCGACGACGGTGTCGAGTTCGGAGCCTGGATCGACCCGAGCGAGCGGTTGTTGATCTTCACCCGGAGCGTGGAAGACGACGAGCAACGCTCGGGCCTCTTCGTCAGCGAACGCCGGCCCGATGGTTGGAGCACACCGCGCAAGCTGCCCCTGGCCTACGGATGGAGCGCGACCGTCGCACCCGACGGCCAGCTCTGCTACACGACCGACGAGTACTCGGCCGACACCGACATCGTGTGTGTGCCGCTGGACGCGTTGGGCATCGAGTTGCCCGAGTAGATCCCCGCGCGCGGCGGGCTCCGCGGCGTCGGTGGCATGGCCGTCAGCGTCTCCCGTGGGCCTTCACAGCTCGTCGGGCCACGGGTCTGCGGCGTCTTCGACCGGGTCGACGACGGAGCCGTCCACGTCGTGTCGCCGGCGGAAGTCGGCATACTCCGGACCCAGCAGCGCAGGCTCCATGTCGAGGTCGTACATGAACTTCAGAGGAGCGTACTCGACCGTTTCCATGTACTGCTCCATGCGATCGATCGCGCTCGCGGGCTCTCCCGCACAAGCGTGGACCAGCGCGAGGTAGAACGGATCGTGGTCCGCCTGGTACGCCAGGGCCGCAACGGTCATGGCTTCGCGCCACCGTTGCAGCCGCACGAGGGCGCGCACCTTCGTGCTCGTGCGCAGCCAGGCGAGTTCGCCTTCGGTCTCACGCTGGCCTTCCAACGCTTCCAGCGCTGCTTCCGGGCCATGGCGTTCGAGTTGGATCCACGCCCGGTACAGCGGGAGCGCCGGGTCGTCGGCGTCTTCCAGCGCATGGCGCTCGACCATCGCCTCCAACTCGTCGGCCTCGGCAAAGTCCACGTACCAGGCGGTCAGCAGGGCGAGCGCGGCGCGCGGCGCGCGTGCGTGGTCATACGCTTCTTCGTCGAGTCCGAGCAGGTACAGGTCCGCGATCCAACCGCTCGTCAGGTCAGCTCGCGTCGCGTCGTCGTCGGCGGCGGCCAGGGCGAGGCCGAACTCTGCGTGTGCCTGCTCCATCGATTGCCGCAGGACCAGCAGGTACGCGCGGCAGTAGTGACTGGACAAGCTCTCCTCGGACCGCTCGAGGTAGAGCTCGAGCACGTGTTCCATGCCATCGGCGTCCTCCGCAACCCAGTGCTCGTCGGCGAACCAGACGAGCACGGTGTCGGGATCCTCGATCCGGGCGAATGCCTCCTCGAGCAGACCCGCCTCGAAGGCGTATTGCAGGAACGCCGCCTCGTACCAGTTCCGCTCGTCGGCGGGCGCGCGCGGAAGGGCGTCACCGACGAGCCGCGCGGCCGCCGAAGGGTCGCCGCGGCTCCACAGCACCTGCGCTCCGTAGTACTCGGCGTTGGCGTCGCTCGGGTCGAGCTCGCGCAACAGGTCGCAGAGCGCCTCGACGAGCTCGAACTGCTCCTCGGCGACGAGGCCGGACGCGACTGCGTCGAAGGCGATGCCCCGGTGCGAGGTCTGCTCGAGGCGACGCATGACTTCGTCCTGCCCGCCCGGGGGGAGCAGGTGTGCCAATCCGGCGAGTGCCTCGGCTGCATCGGGTTCGGCGTCGAGCGCGGCACGGTATGCGTCGAGCGCCTCCTCGCGTCGGCCCAGGCCGCTCAGGGCGTCTCCCCGCGCGGTGTTGATCGCGGGGAATACGGGTGCGTACCGGCGCAGGGCATCGGCGGCACCGAGGGTCTGCTCCCACTGCTCCCCCTGCTGCCAGACGAGCATGCGCACGTAGGTCGTGACGGGCTGGCCGGTGCGGACCGCGTCGGCGCGATCCGCAAGCCGCATGGCATCGTCGAGCCGGGGTTCGGCCTGGCGGACGAGGCCCAGCCAGGCGAGTTGCAGTGCGTCGAAGTTCGGCGGGCCGAGACGTGGCAGGTTCTCGAACGACACTCCCGCGCGCTCCAGGTCCCCCGCTGCCAGGGCCATCACCGCCGCGTCGAACTGGGTGAACCAGCGCTCGACGCGTGCGCCCTCAGCCGCGTCGTACGCGACGAAGGCGTCGAGCACCGAGACCCCGAAGGGCTCGGCGTAGTCCTGCACGAGCCAGCGCTCGTCGCGTCGTACGAACGACACGTCGACCCAACTCAGTTCGTCCGTGGCGCTCCTGACTTCGACCAGGGCCCGTGCCGTGCCCTCCTGCGGATGCATGTCGGCGATGCGCAGGGTGACGTGATCGATGCGTTCTCCGGCCGGCACGTCCCCTTCTTCGTCGAGCATGCCCAGCCAGTCGGCGACGCGGAGACCCAGCTTGAATCCGAAGGGCGTCATCCCCTCCAACGCACCGCCGTCGTCGGTCATGGACTCGACGTCCATGAGTTCGAGCGCATCCCGCGGGTGACCCTCCTGGAACGCCTTCATGACTCGCAGCGTGAGGTCCTCGAGTTCACGAACCTCGGCTTCCGTGAGCGCGCTCGTGTCGGCCCCGTGCGCGTCCCATTCCCGCTGTGCGCCCGCGGCTTGACCGGTGGCTGTCGTGGACAGCACCGCGGCGATCAACACCGACGCCCCGATCCCCGGAGAGAGCATGTGCATGGCGTCCTCCTTCCCCTCGATGAGCCAGCCTACGACGAGCCCTTCGGCCTGACCAGCACGGTGGGGGGCGAGGCGCTTCGTTCGAGGCGGGTTCTGCGGAGAGACCGTCTGCACGGCCGCAGCTGTCGCGCGCGCTGGCGCGCACGGGGCCGGCCCGACGCGTCAACGAAGAAGGGGCCGGGATCGCGAACGATCCCGGCCCCCGTTTGCGCGGGGCGGACCCGCGCTCACTCAACCTTGGCTGCTGCCGTTACGGGCAGATGCGCAGGTTGTCCACGGCACCCGAGGAGCGCATGAAGATCTCGATGCGCACCACGTCGAGGTCGTCGAAGCCAGCGTCTTCGCTGGCCGTGGCGACCGACGACACACCCGCCTGGGCGGCGAGCGTGGTGAGGTCGAGCGTCCCGACGTCCTGATCGGCGGTCCAGCCGTTCGGCACGTCGTAGAAGCGCTCGTTGCCGCTGCCGTCGATCAACGTGACCGAAGCATCCTGGTAACCCGGATCGATGTCGATCAGGTCAACCGAGGAGGCGTAGACCGGCACCAGGAAATCGAACACCAGCGTGCCGCCGCCACCAGCATCGTTCGGCGTGTCGAACGTACCGGGGACGGTCTGCAGGGCGCTGTCGACGTCCTGCAGGATGAGCACGTTGCCCTGATCGATGATCAGGTTCGGGTCGGCACCGCCCGGGTCGTTACCACCACCCGTGTCGGAGTCGTAGATGGCGGCGCCGTTGTTGGCTCCACCTTCACCCGAGATGTTGACCAGGTTGCCGAACTCGTCGCCGACGTTGATGTCCTGGCCGTTGGACAGGGCGTTGCCGCCGTCGTCCGTCTCGAAGTCCAACGTCTCGCAGCAATCCACCGGGTTCACGAACTCCGGCGTCCACACGTAGGCGGAGCCGTTCTTCGCGAGCGAATCGGGGATGCAGGAGCCGATGCTACCGTCGGCGTTCTCGAGACCGATCGTCGCATCACCGGGACCCGTGGGCACACGGACCAGCGTGTCGTACCGGAACTCGATCGAGCCGTCCTCGTTGAGCACTGCCTGGAACGTGGCCGTGTCCGAACCAGCGGACCCGAACTCTGCGGCGTCAGTCCACTGAGCGATGAAGCGGCGGTTGGGCGCTGCGCCCTGCGTCTCGAAGGACGTCGAGCCGCCATCGTTCAGGTTGAAGTCGTCCCAGAGCGGGAAGATGGCATCGTTCGGCGCGAACGAATCCGGGCACGGGTCATTGCTGAAGTCCGTCCCGGCGAGCGGGTCGAACGTCAGGTAACCGTTGGTGCTCATGGTGATCTCGGTCTTGGAATCGCCGAAGAAGCTGAAGGCGAAACCGAGCGGAACCGTGAGCGACGCATCGTCGCCGGCCGGACCCGCAGCACCCGAACCCGAGATGTCCTCGAACCCGTTGCCCGAGAGGGCGATGTCGTAACCGACGAAGTCACCCGCACACGCCGAGCCGTCACCCTGGTAGACACCGCCGGCGGCAGCGCACTCGTCGGCCGTCAGGCCGTCGACGCACTGGTCACCAGGCAGGCAGCAGGCACCCGTTGGGGTGCAGGCCACCGCGCCGTCGCAGGGAACACCATCGTCCGTGATGGTCAGGCCGAAGTTGCCCGAAGCGGTACTGAAACCGTGCACCAGGATGAAGTACTGAGCACCGGCTTCACTGCAGAAACTGAACGTGCTCAGCAGGCTGCCGAACATGGGGTCGCAGTTGTCGTCGTTGCCGCCGACACAGGTGGGCTCGTCGCAGCTCGCGCAGTAGACACTGATCTTGCTGTCGTAGTCCGTGGAAGCGTTGCAGGTGCTGACGGTGATCGTCGAGCCCGTGCCCGTGATCGAGTACCAGACACCAGGAGCCGAGATCGGCGTGCCGCAGGTGTCGAAGTCGCTGTCGACGCCGGCGCCGACGGTCGTGCCGGTCGTGAAGTCCGGAACGTTGAGCGGCGTGGCGTCGTCGCACGTGTCACCTGCCGGCGGAACGGCCTGCGAGAGGGTGAGCAGGAAGTCGCCCGCCGCGGAGCCGAAACCGTGCACCAGGATCAGGTACTCGACGCCCGGATCCGAGGTCCACTCGGCCGTGCTGAGCAGGGTGCTGGCACCGCCGGCGCAGTTGTCGTCGTTGCCGGTGACGCAGGTCAGCGTGCCGCAGCCGTCGGTGTAGACGCTGAGCTTGGTGTCGTAGCCGAAGAGCGGGCCACAGGTCTGGGCGAAGAACTGGTTGCCGTTACCGATGACCGAGTACCACACGCCTGGAGCCGTGATCCCCGTGCCGCAGAACGGAGCGACGTCGATGGTTCCACCCAGCGTGCTGCCGTTGGTGAGCGACGGCATGGAGAGCGGCGTGGCGCTCGAGCAGTCGTCGTTGGCCGGCGGGCCCGGAGGGGCGACGCCGCGATCGTCGGCGACGGTGCCGTTCGTGTCCGCATCGATCTCGGCGTGGTCGAGACCGTGGAAGAAGACGTTGATCATCTCACCACGATTCGGGACCAGCACTTCGAACGCGGCGCTGCCGTAGTCGAAGTGCTCGATCTCGATCCGGGCCTTCTCGCCGAGGCCTTCGAGCACGTACGTGCCGTCGACCAGCTCTTCTGACTTGCCGGTGATGCCGCCGGGCGACACCACGGACACGCGAGCGCCGGGGACCAGGACGCCTTCCGGCGACCAGATGGCGAGACGCATGGAGTTGACGTTCGTGAGCTTCAGTTGCGCGGCGACCGAGCCGTCGACCGTCGACGGGCTCTGCGAGCCGGACTGCTGCATCACTTGTTGCGCTGTGAGCGCGGGGGACAGAGCGACCGCCAAGGCGATCGAGGCCACCGCAGTGCCCCAGAGCGAGCGGCCCCGGGGGGCCGAAAACTGTGCGTTATTCAATTGGTATCTCCTTACCCAGTTGTTTCCGCCTGGTTCCACCACTCCCCGCCCGAGGAGGACCTCGGAACGTGGGGGAGACGGAGGATCGACCAGACGAGTCCTCCAGGGGTGCCCGACAATGCCCCCACGCACTTCGTCGTTGTCCACATGCGCACCCGGCAGCTGGGTGGCACGTGTTGCCCGACAACACCGCACGTGGGGAACCTTCCCCGGACCTTTCCTGAACAGGTCGCAAGGTAAGCGTGGCCCCGCAAATCGGCAACGAACTCTTCAGTCCGATTGCAGGTGGAAATGTGCGTAGCCGGTTGTCTTCGACCACCGTTCCAGAATGGTTCGTTCTGCCGCTCTGTGAGTTCTCCACAGGCGCGTGAGCGCGTCTTCCAAACAGGAAGTCGGCGCGTGACGGTGGTGTTGTTTGCGGTGTGTGGAGAACGACGGCGGACTCGCGGGCGAGCCGTCGTGCGTTCCGCGACGCCAGCCATGTGCGCCCTGCGCCGGCATCGAGACGACGGCACGGGGCGGTCGCGTCTCGCTTGTCCATCGCGCACGGCAACGGGCACGGGGTTGAGCACCGGGAGGCGCGCGCGCCGGCGTTCGCAGGCGTCGCGGCTCGCCGTGTGGATGACCGGCTCCTTCTCGAGCGCAACCCAGGCAGCCGCGGAGCCGGACGACGACTTCGACATCCGCTTGTTCATGCAGCCGATCTGGACCGAGCGCGCCGACGGGTGCTGGCTCTCCGTCGAACAGGCTGCTGCGAGTGCGCTCGAACGCCCCTACCGCCAGCGCGTCGACCACCTCGTGGACACGGGCACCGGGCCGCGCAGCGACGTGTTCGAACTGCCCGGCGACCCGCTCGATTTCGCCGTCGCCCGCCGTCGCCCGCCGTCGCCCGGCGAGCTTCGATGCGAACGGCAAACAGGTCTGAGGCGCCGAGGCCGGTCCCTACGTCTTCGTGAAGCAAGCGCCCCGGTGAGGGCGTCCGGCGCGGGGTCTCCGACGCGGCCTCTCTCCGATGGCGCGTCCTCCGATGGCGCGTCCGATCGCGCTGTCGATCGGGGTCGCGTACGATGCCGTTCGTGGACGACGATTCCGCCCTGACCGAGCGTTTCTACGGCGAGCTGCGCGATGTCGCCGCACGCATGTTCGCGTCGGAGCGCTCCGACCACACGCTGCAGCCGACCGCGTTGGTGAACGAGGCGTGCCTGCGGTTGATGACGACGTCGCCCTTGCCGGACACGCCGGCGCCCGATCGACTGGCGCTCGGTGCGCGCGTCCTGCGTCAGGTGCTGGTCGATCACCATCGGCGCAAACGGGCGGCCAAGCGGGGCGGGAACGCGGTGCGGCTCGAGCTCGCTCCCGACCTGCTCTCACCCACCGAGACGCTGGTGGACTTCGACGCCGTGCACGCGGCGCTCGAACGCCTGCGCGCGTTGCACGAACGGCAGGCCGAGGTCGTCACCCTGCGCATCTTCGGCGGCCTGAGCATGAGCCAGGTGGCCGACGCCCTGGGCGTGTCGAAACGCACGGTGGAGGGCGACTGGACCGTGGCGCGCGCCTGGCTGCGGCGCGAACTCGCCGCGTGAGCGGCGCCGAGCTCCACGCCCGGGCGAGCGAGCTCTTCCTCGACCTGCGCGAGCGAGACCGTGACGAGCGGGCCGCCGCGCTCGCCGCCCTGGACGACACCGCCCTGCGCGACGAGGTCGCTTCGCTGCTGGCCCACGACGAGGCCCCTGTGGTCACACGGGAGCGCATCGGCCCGTACCGCATCATCGAGTGCATCGGTCGGGGTGGCAGCGGGCAGGTGTTCCTGGCCGAGCAGGACGAACCGGTGCGCCGCCGGGTCGCCGTCAAGGTCGTGCCCCAGGCCGCCGTGAGCCCCGAGCTCGCAGCGCGGTTCGAAGTGGAGCGTGCGGCGCTCGAACTCGTCGATCACCCCAACGTCGCCCGCGTGCTGGACGCCGGGCGCACCCCGGACGGCCTTCCTTACCTCGTGATGGACTACGTGGAGGGCGTACCGCTCACCGCCTGGTGCGAGCAGCGAGCGGTCGCGCTGCGCGAGCGCGTGCACCTGGTGATCGACGTGGCCGAAGCGGTGCAACACGTGCACCAGCGTGGCGTGATCCATCGGGACCTGAAGCCGTCGAACGTGCTGGTGGCCGAGGTGGACGGCCGGCCCGCGCCGCGCGTGCTCGACTTCGGCATCTCGCGCGCGGTGTCGAACGAGGGCACACCCGCGCTGACGGCGCCCGGACTGGTGCTGGGGACGCCCGCCTACATGGCCCCGGAGCAGACCGGTGGGCGCGACGTCGACACGCGCGCCGACGTGTACGCGCTCGGTGCGCTGCTGTACGAACTGGTCGCCGGTCGCCCGCCGCTGGAGATGGGCGCCGATCCGCTCGAGTGCATCATGCGCGTGCGCGAAGACGTCCCGGCGCCGGCCAGCCGCAGTGGGCACCTCGCTGCACCGCGGGCCCTGCTGACCGATCTCGACAGCATCCTGGGCAAGGCGCTGGAGAAGTCGCCCGAGCGTCGCTACCCCACGGCCGCCGCCTTCGCGGATGACCTGCGCCGCCTGTTGCGCAGCGAACCGGTGCTGGCCCGGCCGGCCACCATGGCCTACCGCACGTCGCGCTTCGTGCGCAGGCACCGGGCGCTGGCGAGCGGCATGGGCTTGCTGTTGCTGGGCCTCGTGCTCGGTCTGGCCGGCCTCGCCTTCGGGCTGCGTGAAGCGCGCCTCGGTCAGCAGGCTGCGCTCGCGGGACAGGAGCAGGCCCGGATGCAGACGCGGGAAGCGGAGCATCAACAGCGGGAAGCGGACCTGCAACGAGAGGCGCAGGCGGAGATCAACCGCTTCCTCACCGACGACCTGCTGGCGGCCGCATCACCGTTCCACAACGGCGTGGACGTGACCGCCCTGGACCTGCTCGATCAGGCGAGCGCACGGGTCGACCAGCGCTTCGCCGAACGACCGCAGATCGCCGCGGCGGTGCACCACGCGCTCGGGCGGGCCTACACCGAACTGGGCGCCTGGGACCGGGCCGACGAGCACCTCACCGCCGCGGTGGCCCTGCGCCGGGCGGAGGCCGGACCGGACGCGGCCGACACGATCCGCTCCGAGATCGCCGCGGCCAGCGTGTTGGTGCGACGGCAGCGATCGGCCGACGCCGTCGAGGTCTGGGAGCAGCTCATCCCCCGGGCGCGGGGGGTCCTCGGAGCGGCCGACTTCGATCTCTACACCGCCCTCGCCGAGTACGGCGTGGCGCTGATCGAACTCGATCGCAACGACGACGCGATCGCCGCGCTGAACGAGGCGCTCGAAGGGCAGCGCCGATTGCTCGAAGGCAACGACCCCGTGATCGCCGGCACGCTCAGCCACCTCTCGACGGCCCACGAGCAGCGCGGCGAGTTCGAGCTGGCGATGGACATGCTGCGCCGGGGCCTGGCCATCGCCGACGCTGCCGATGAACCGCCGCACATGATCCTGCTCGAGCTCAACAACAACCTCGCCGTCAGCTACCAGGACCTGAACCGCGACGCCGAGGCCGTGCCCTACCTGCGTCGGGCGGCCACGATCGCCGACGAATGGCTCGGACCGTCGCACCCGGCCACGCTCACGATCGAGAGCAACCTGGCCGGGTTGGAGGTCGCGCTCGGGGAACCGCTTGCGGCCGCCGAGCGCTACCGTGCGCTGACGCTCCGGCGCACCGAGCTGTTCGGGCCCGAAGCCCTGGACACGCTCACCGCGCGCATGGGCTACTGGGCTGCGCTGCGCGAGGGCAAGCGCTACGACGAGGCCTGCGCCGGCTTCGAGCAACTCGTGGACGACATGTCGGTCACGCTGGGCGAGAGCCACTGGCTCACCGCCCAGACGCGCGCGTCGTGGGCCCATGCGCTGGTCGGCGCGGGCCGCTTCGCCGAAGCCCTGACCCAGGCGCGCGAGGCTCGTGCGCGGCTGGCGGCCCAGTTCGGACCCGACCATCCGCGCACGCAGAGCGCGATCATGGTGATCGACGCCGTGTCGGCGTTCGTGCCCGGGGGGTAGTCCACGACGAGCGAGCCTGCCACGAGCACCAGCTCCTCTTCCTGACCCTGTCACGGGGCCTCCCCCATGATCGCGGTCGAGGCCCGAAACCCGTGCCTGGCGGCGCATTCACTTCACAGGGGGGGGCACAGGTGACATTACGCGAGGGTGATGGGGCCGTGTTGCGGGTGGACCACACGTTGCGACATGGCCGATTGACGCGTAGTTTCCAGTGTGAACGGAGTGGCCATGCGCATCCTCCTTGTCGAAGACAGCATCCGCCTGGCGCAGTCGGTACGTACCGGCTTGCGCAAGCTGGGCCACGCCGTGGACGTGGTGCACGAAGGCCTCAAGGGTCTGTCCTACGCGAGACTCAATCCCTACGACCTGCTCATCCTGGACATCATGTTGCCGGGCATGGACGGGCTCTCGATCCTGGGTGAGTTGCGCGCGGACGGCGACGACACGCACGTGCTGCTGCTCACGGCGAAGGATGCGGTGGAAGACCGCGTGGGTGGTCTGCAGCGCGGGGCCGACGACTACCTGGTGAAGCCCTTCGCGTTCGAGGAACTCGCTGCCCGGGTCGACGCCCTGGGCCGTCGCGTGCGCGGGCAGGCCACGCCCGTCGTGTGCGTGGGTGACCTGGAGATCGACACAGCCGCGCGGCTCGTACGTCGCGGCGAACGCGGCCTCGATCTCTCGCGCCGCGAGTATTCCCTGCTCAAGTACCTCGCGTCGCGTCGCGGAGAGATCGTCTCACGCATCGAGATCGAGGATCACCTGTACGACGAGGAGACGTTGCCGCTCAGCAACGTGGTGGCCTCCACCATCTGCGCCCTGCGCGACAAGCTCGAGAGCGAGGGCGAGTCGAGACTGATCCATACCCGCCGCGGACTGGGCTACGTGCTGGCGGAGGCACTCTCGTGACCTCGATCCGCCGTCGCCTCACGTTGTCGCTGCTCACCGGAAGCGGCCTGGCCTTCGCGGTGGCCGCGTTCATCCTGCACGCGAGCGTGAGCGATGCGCTCGTATCGCAGTTCGACGCCGGCCTGGGTGCGAAGGCACGCGTGCTCGGCGGGCTCGTGGAGCGCGAGGGCATCTACGTCGAGTTCGACTACCCGGCCGAGGCGATGCCCGAGTTCGAGGGCGGCGAGGACGCCCAGTACTTCACCCTGTGGCTGGGGGACCTGCCCGAGAGCGCCCGCTCGCCCAGCCTCGGTGAGGCGCTGCTCCCGCGTCGCGCGGGACCGATGGACGACCCCGAGGCGTGGGACATGCCGCTGGCCGATGGTCGCCCCGGCCGCGCCGTCGGTGTGATCATGCCCGTCCTGAACGACGAACCGGAGGACGACGAGGACGGCCCCGACGACGAGACGCTCGCGGTGACCAGCGATGCCCTGTTGATCACCGTCGTGGTGGCGACATCCCGTGCGGACCTCGATGCGCGCCTGGCGGCGCTCGGAACCGGCCTGGCGTTTGCCGGGGTGGTGGCGCTGCTGCTCATCGGCTGGAGCGTGACCTTCAGCGTGCGTCGCGGGCTGGGGCCGCTGGCTCGCCTGACGGACGATGTCGGGCGCATCGACGCCGCGTCGCTCTCGCGCCGGGTGAGCGACGACGTGCCCGCGGAACTGCAGCCCGTGAGCGCCAAGCTCAACGCGTTGCTGACGCGCCTCGAGGCTTCGTTCGCCAAGGAACGGCGCATGACGGCGGCCATGGCTCACGAGTTGCGCACGCCCATCGCCGAGCTGCGCAGCGCGTCCGACATCGCGCGCCGCTGGCCCGAGGATGGCGAACTGGTCGACGAGGTCGTGGCGACGGCCAATGACGTGGCCGTGCGCATGAGCAAGGCCGTGGAAGCCGTGACGCGCTACTGCCGGCTGGAAGCCGGACAGGCCGAGCCGGAGATCGAGCCGGTCCGGCTGGCGTCCGTGATCGCCGAGCAGTGGAAACCCTATGAGAAACGCGCGGCACAGCGAGGTGTCGAGCTCATCGATACGGTCCCCGACGACGCCGTGCTCGAGTCGGACCGCGGGCTGCTCGAGATCATCGTGCGCAACCTGCTGGGCAACGCGGCGAGCTTCGCGGCACCGGGCGCGATCCAGGTGGAGCTGATCCGCGACGACGACCGTGTGACGCTGTGTGTACGCAACGGCACCGACGATCTGACCGCCCAGGACATGGCCCACGTGAGCGAGCCGTTCTGGCGCAAGGACACCGCCCGCAGCGACGCCGAGCACAGCGGGCTGGGGCTCACGCTCGTGGCCTCGATGGCCGAGGTGCTCGGCTATCGGGCCGCTTTCGCCCTCGAAGGACGGGAGTTCGTGGCCTCGATCATGATCCCCGACGCGATGACGGAGACGCCTGTTCGCGCCGGAAACGGGCAGCGGAGCGCTGTTCCTGCCGGCCGCGTCACCTCGCGGTAATCTTGGGGTCAGGACACCGGGGTAGGCTCTGGTATCCAATTGGAGGAGGCCTAGTGATGTCGAATCAGATCGTCGTGTCGACCCTTGCCGCATGTCTGCTCATGGGTGCCGTGCCTGCGCCGCCGGACCCGGAGATGAGCTTCAGCGATCCGACCAGCATCACGAACCGATTCGCGCCGTTCCGGACGGGCGCGGTGAAGATCTTCCGCGGGCGTGCCAAAGGCGCGCGCACCGCGACCGTCGAGACGCACCTCGAGCAGACGCGCGTGTTCATCTACGACGGCCAGCCGGTCGAGTGCTGCGTGCTCGAGGAGAAGGACTTCGTGCGCGGCACGCTGGTGGAGATCTCGACCCACTACGTGGCCCAGGACGATGCGGGCAACGTGCGCTACTTCGGCGAAGTCTCCACCGAGTACGAAGAGGGAGCGCCGGTCAGCGTCGAGAGCGACAGCTGGCTCGTGGGCGGTCCCACCGAACCCAGCGACCCCCAGGAGATCCTGGCGGCTGACAGCCCGGCGATGTACATGCCCGTCGAACCGCAGCTCGGAGACGTCTTCGATCAACAGCAGATCCCCGAGAACAGCGAGCTGCTGACCGTCGTGGCGGCGGACCTCAAGGTCCGCGTGCCGGCCGGCAAGTTCAGCCAGGCGATCAAGATCCGCGAAGAGAGCGATGACGACGAGGAGGACGACGACGACGGACCCGAGTTCGTCTGGGTCGTGCCCGGCGTCGGTGCCGTGAAGGAGAAGGCCTCCGATTCACGCGGCCAGCTCATCGCCACCAGCTTGATCGAGGAATCGGTCGAAGGCGGCGGACTGTAGGCTCTACCCGCCCACGGCGACCCGCCCACGGGACAGGAACGAGGAGACGGACGATGCGAGCAATCGGTGTCTTGGTGGTTCTCGGGGCGGCGCTGGTCGGCCTGGTCTCGATCGACGGGGCGAACGCTGACGGGGTGCCCGACGTGGTGCGGCGGGCGATCGACGCACAGCGCGACGGTTACGAGCTGACCGAGCTGGAGCGCGAAACCGAGAACGGTTACGTGGTCTACGAGGCCGAGTGGGACGTGGAGGGCCTCGAGCACGAGGCGAGCTTCACCGAAGCCGGCGACCTCATCGGTCTGGAACAAGACCTGGCGCCGGCGGCCGTGTCCCGGGCGGTTCGCGGGACGGCCGAGGGCCTGCTGGGTCAGGGCGAGATTCGCTACGAGCGCAAGCTCGTGGTGGTGTACGAGGCGGTCGGCGGGGTCGGTGAACAACGCCGATCGGTGCGCATCCGTCCCACCGGCGCCGTCATGGGTAACCTCCATGACGACGACGATGATGACGGTGACGACGACGGTGATGACGACGGTGATGACGACGACGACCTCGTCGAGGATGACGACCAGGAGCTGGTGATCCCGTTGGAACGCGTCCCCGATCTGGTGCGCCACGCTGCCGAGGCGGCCGCACCGGGCGTGGTGCTCACCGCGGCGCTGATGGAACTCGAGGCCGGCGGGCCGGTGTTCGAGTTGATCGGCTCCCTGGACGGCGAGACGCTCGAGATCGAAGTGGCGCCGGACGGGACGGTGCTGGAGATCGAGCGCGACTGACGGGCGCCGTCGCGCGGCCGTTCGATGCAGCCCTGAAGACTCAGGCGCAACCTCGCGACGAAGCTGGTGAGAAGTCCAGGCTAGGGCGCCCCCAGCTCGGACAACAAGGCGTCGAACGACGGGCTGCCGCGCAACGGGTCGAGCACGGGAATCGTCCACAGTTCCTCGGGGTGCGGGAAGCCTCGTGCCAGCGCCTCGCGCAAGTGCGCGACCGCGCGTTCCACCAGGGCGCCCACCTGTGCCGGGTTGGCGCCGGCCGCCCGCAGCGAGGCCACGCAACGGGCCATCTGTGAGCCCACGCGGGTGTAGCTCTCCCAGTCGTCGGGCATGGCGACGATCATGCCCTCGCTGGCTTCCGCCGCCGCCGCCCCGTCGCCCAGATCGAGCAGACCGTCGGCATGGGCCTGGTAGTGCCAGCGCAGGCTGGCCGCGTAGTCGCCCCGCTCCGGGGCCAGCTCGGTCGCCCGCGTCTGGTGCACGATGGCCTGCTCGAAGTGGGTGCACGCCTGCTCGTGCTCGCCCAGCCGGCCCCGCTTCGCACCGAGGTTCATCTCGCCGATGCCCAGCCGGCTCTGCAGCTCGGGCAGGTGCGGGTAGCGTGCCACGAGCGTGTGCATCAGCTCGACCGACTTGGCGTACCACGTCGCCGCTTCGGCGTCGCCGCCGGCCCAGTCGAACAGGTTGCCGAGCTGGTTGTAGGCGGTGGCGAGTTCGATCGCGTAGCTCGGTGTGTGTGGGAAGTCGCGTACCAGTTCCTCGAACGGCGTGAAGGTCGCCAGGCTCTCCCGGGCGGCGGCCTGGTAGTCCCCCTCGCGCGTGAAGGCGTTGGCGCGGTTGATGCCCACGAGCAGGTGCTCGAAGCGGTGGCTCGGTTCGTCGGGCGCGAGCTCCATGGCCCGGTCGAACGCCGCGCCGGCCCGGTCGATGAGCGCATGCGCGCGGGGTTCCGGACCCGGCGCCGTGCTCGGTCGGCGCAGCAGGTGTCGCGCGAGCCCGCTGCACGACTGGCCCAGCTGAGCCTGGGCGCGGTCGTCGTCCGGTGCTCGTTCGACCAGCTCCTCGGTGATGGCGAGGGCTTGTTCGAAGACGCTTGTCGTCACGTCGAAGGCGTCGGCGTCTTCGCGTGAGTAGCGCTTGCCGCGCAGCGTGGCCAGCGCGGTGAGGTTCTCCGCTCGACGGCGGCGCCAGGTCAGTGGGTCGCTCGCGTGTCCACCCGGGCGGCGCGCTGCGATGAACTCGGCGGCAGCCTGCGTGGCCGAATCGGCACCGTCCGCCCCAGCGAGGACGGCGGCGAACTCCTCGTCGGCCTCGGTGTACAGCGACTCCGCTTCGTCCGGACGGCCGGCGGCGGTCAGCGCCTCGGCCAGCACGCCCAGGGCGCTGGCGCGGCCCGCGCGCAGGCCGGGGTCGTCGGGTCCTTCGGCGAGCAGCCGATCCTGGAGCGCCAGGCAGCGTTCCAGTGCGACCAGGGCGTCGTCATAACGCCCGAGCTGGACCAGCAGTTGCCCCAGCCGCTTCTGGCTCTGGGCGGCGCGGGCCAGGGCGAGCGGGTCGTTCGGTTCGTCGGCCAGGAGTGACTCGGTCAGCTCGATCGCGTCGCGCAGGACCGCGGTGCGCACGAGCTCCATCTGAGGCACGAAGCGCAGCTCCTCTTCGCCGAGTCGGCGCAACATGCGGTCGATGGCGTCGAGCGAGCGGGCGAAGTGTGCGTCGGCCCGGCGCAGTTCGCCGCGGATTGCCTCCGACGCCAGCCGCTCGCGCCAGACGAAGAACAGCGGGGCGGCGACCACGAGCAGGAAGGCGAGCGCACTCGCCAGCGCGGCCATCGGGTTGCGTTGGACCCAACGGCTCAGTCGGCGCGTCGGGCTCGCGCGACGTGCCTCGATCGGACGGTGTTCGAGCACGTTGCCCAGGTCGCGGGCCAGGTCGACCGCGGTCGCGTAGCGCCGCGCCGGATCGATCTCCATCGCGGTCAGGCACACGGTCTCGGCTTCCCACGACACGGCCGGATTGTGGGTGCGCATGGGCCGGGCGCTGCCGCGTTGGATGGCCGCGAGGAGCTCGGCCTCGCCTGTCTCGGCGAAGGGCTTGGACAGCGTGATCAACTCGTACAGGGTCACGCCCAGGGCGTAGACGTCCGTTCGAGGGCCGACGGCGTCGGCCTGGCCGCGGGTCTGCTCGGGCGCCATGTACGGCAGCGAGCCGACCCGGGAACCCGAGCGCGTCATGCTGGCGTCGCCCGTGGCACTGGCCAGGCCGAAGTCGAGCAGCTTGACCTGCCCTCCGGCCACGCCGTGGGTGAGCATGACGTTGCTGGGTTTGAGGTCGCGGTGCACCACGCCGCGCTGGTGCGCGTGCTCGAGGGCGTCAGCGAGCTGGCGCACGATCCGCACGCAGGTCTGCTCCCAGGTCCCCGAGAAGAGCCAGCCTTCCGTATCGGGCGGGCCACCGGCGCGTTGCGCGACGGCCCAGGCCAGGTCCCGTCCGGTGAGCGTGTCGGGCCGGGCGTCGGTGGCCCGGACGGCGTCGAGGGCCTCGGCGAGGGAGCAGCCCTCCACGAGTTCCATGGCGAAGTACGGCACGCCGCCCTCGTCGCCGACGGTGTACACGGGCACGATGCCCGGGTGCTGCAGTCGCGCCACCGTCTCGACCTCGCGACGGAAGCGCTCGCGGGCGCCGGGGAAGTAGAGCTGCTCCGGGCGCACGACCTTCAGCGCGACCTGCCGGTGGAGGTCCTCCTGTTCGGCGAGGTAGACCACGCCCATGCCGCCCGTACCGAGGGGCCGCAGCAAGCGGAACGGACCCAGCCGATCGGGCATCGTGGGCGTCCCGTCGGTCCCTGTGCCCGAGCCGGGGGCGGGTGGCGTGAGCACGCCCAGCTCACCCAGCAGGCCGACGCGCCGCCGCAACGTCGCCGCGTGTTCGGGGTGCTCGCTGCACGCGCGGTCCAACGCGCCTTCGAGGTCGTGTTCGGCCCGTGCGAGGAGTTGCTCCAGCAACCGCTCGACCGGATCCTGGGCCGGGCGTCCGCCGGGGCCCTCGGGGGCTTCGGAGGGGCGGGCGTGCGGACCGGCGGGTGGGCGGTTCTCCCGGCTCATGCGGCCATCGTCACTCCCGCCGGACCGATCGGGCAAGTGCCCGTCGCGGTGCAGGCGAACGAGGGCGTCGGGTGCGCGGTAGAATCGCGGACCGCATGGACGAGACGGAGGCAGACGAGACAGAGGCATTGGTGCGCGACGCTTCGACCGGCAGCATGCCGGCCGTGGACGAGTTGCTCGAACGGTACTTGCCGGGATTGCGCGCCTACGTGCGCCTGCGCGCGGGCCCGTCGGTGCGCGCGCGCGAGTCGGTCTCCGACCTGGTGCAGTCGACGTGCCGGGAAGTGCTCGAGAACCTCGAGCGCTTCCGCTGGGGCGGTGAGGCCGGCTTTCGGCGCTGGCTGTATGCGACCGCGCTGCGGCGCATCCTCAACAAGCACGAGTTCCATCGCGCCCGGAAACGCGACGTGGCCCGTGAGGTTGCGCCGCCGGCCGTGTCCGCAGGAGCGTCCACACTGCCGGACCTTGCGGCCTACGCCGTGTCGTTGGGCACGCCGAGCGCGGCGGCCATCGCGCGGGAAGAGGCGGCCCGCATCGAGGCGGCGTTCGACGTGCTCAACGACGAACAGCGCGAGATCGTGGTGCAGTCGCGGTTGTTGGGGGCGAGTCATCGCGAGATCGCCGAGCTGACGGGCAAGAGCGAGGGCGCTGTGCGCGTGGCGTTGCACCGCGCCCTGGCGCGGTTGGCAACGGCGCTCGACGGCGACGCGGGCGCCGGGGCCTGAACGGCACCCCGAGCACCGGCGTCGCGCGGCGGTGGCGGATCGAGCGCTCACCCCGTCGGGTCAGGGGGTCGTGCCCTGCAGCCCGTTGCTGCCGGCCAGTCCGACGGGTGCGGCTCCGTCCACGATCCAGAACTGGGTGAAGAAGCTGAAGCCGGCCGGTGCGCCATGGGGCCACTCGGCGGGGATCACGATCTCGCCGTCCACGTTGGTGAGCAGGCCCGGGATCAGCAGGTCGGTGTCCGGCACGAGGACACCCGCCTTGAACGGCGCGTTGACTGCGTTGAAGCCCACGACGAGCGTGGCGGCCGCGTTCGGTGCGGCGTCGCGCAGGACGAGTGACATGGGCTTGCCGCCCTGCAACGAGCCGATGCCGGCCAGCGTCGGCCTGCCGTGCGCGCCGCTCACGCCGCCACCGAGATCGGACCACGCCTCGCTCATGGTCACCGCGACCTGGCCCACGACGGCGTCACCGAACTCCGACTGCACCGACCAGTACAGGCTGCCGGGGGTGTCGGGCGCGATCACGAAGTTCGCCACGCCGGACGAGTCGGCGTAGACGTTGGTGAAGACCTCGTCCCCGTTGCTCGAGATCATCGACGCCTTGTACAGGGAGACCTGCACGCCCTCGGCGGGTTGGCCGCTGCTGTCGAACACGTTGATCGCCACGTCGACCGTGTCGCCCGGCTCCTCGTTGGCGGCGGCGGGGAAGTTGTACGTGACGGTGTACTCCTCGGCGCGTTCCCGGCGGATGTTCATCGACGGGTCGCCCAGCAGGTGATAGAGCCAGTTGTTCTTCCCGCTCCAGCCGGCGATCCACATGATGAACTCGCTGACGTCGGTGGCCTGGCCGTGCGCCGTCACGCCGTCGTCGTAGACCGTGCGGAACAGCCTGCGATCGAGCACGTGATTGAACGACGTGTGGGTCGAGGCCGTCGCGCCGTAGTGCGCCACGCCGCCGCCGTTGGTGGCCTCCAGCCAGGTCTCTCCGAAGCAGTCATCGAGGCCGGGGCTGTCGAAGGCGATGTTGCTGTTGGTGCAGGCGATCGACCAGACCACGGGCTGGATGCCGTTCGCGTTGTTCAGGGCCAGGATGTCGTTCTTGTGGAAGTCCTCGGCCGACGGGTTCCAGTCGGTCCAGGCGTTGGTGGAGCCGTGGCCGCGGTAGCACACGAGGCCCACGTCGGCGTTGATCGCGGCCCGCACGCCGGCATCGGTGGCGCCGGTGAAGCCCAGGTGGAGCAGGAAGGTGGGCGGCGTGGCATAGCTGCCGCCGATGACGCTGACGTGCGCCTGGGTGTACTTGAAGGGCGCGTCCTGGTCGTGGGCGACCATGACCACCTCGTCGTACGACCCGCCCGAGACCGGGTTGATCTCGTAGTCGATGATCTTCTGGGTCTGCACCATCAGGTCGGCCACGTTGTCCACCGACAGGCGGCCGACGAAGACCTCCTTGAAGAAGTCGCCGTTCACCGAGCCGTAGGGGTCGTCGCTGGCGCCGGCACCGGACACCGAGACGAGCGGGATCACGTTCGTGTCGCCGACGAGCAGGCAGTAGTGGTCCTCTTCCGGTGAGCCGGCGGCGTACCAGGTGTCGATCGCGTTCTGGATCGAGGCCGACGTCAGGGTCGGGGTGACGACCTCGGTGTCGTACCCGAGGATCCTCTTGTGCAACACGAACGGGTCCAGTGCGCCGGCGTAGGCCGAACTGGTCACGATCAGGTAGCGCGAGTGGTAGCTGAACAGGTTGGGCAGGAAGCCGCCGCTCACGTAGGGCCAGTTCACGAACACCTTGGAGCCGATCTTCATCTTCTTCTTGGTGATGTCCGGCGTCACGGCGACGAGGCCCGAGTGGCTGTACGTGAACAGCATCTGCGAGACGACGCGCAGGTCCTTGGTGTCGGGGTTCCAGCTCATGGGGTGGCTCTGGCACGCGGCGCCGTCGAACGCTCCGAACACCGGGCTCACGGCGAACGGACCGTCATCCGCCGTCGCGGGCCAGGCGGACTGCAGCGCGTAGAGGGCCGCGTCCTTGGTCCAGACGTCGTCGAAGCCCTGGGTGTCCCCGGGCCCCGGATCCTCCGTCGGGTCGTACTCCTCGTCCGAACCGCGTTGCGGCTGGGGCGCGACGATCACGCCGGGGTAGCTGTGCACCGCGAGTTCGTCGAAGCCGATCAGTCGCGCCTCGAACGCGTCGGTGGGCACCGCGAGCACGAAGCGCGCGACGGGGAGTTCGGGAGCGCCGGGGATGCCCATCGAGGGCAGGCCGGGGACCGTGATGCGTTGATACGTGTTGCCGTCGTCTCCGAGCACGTCCTCCTGCCAGAAGCCGTGGATCGTGACCTGGACCTGGGTGCGTTGCTCATCCGAGCCGGCGGGCAGGGCCACGACCTCGGCCTCGGTGGCCTCGGCTGCGCCGGGCGTGATCGGCACCCACACGGGGTCGGCGGCGTGGAGCGGGGTGAGCGCGGCGAGCGCGGCCACCAGGATCGACGTCAGCGCGGGGAACGGGTGGGAAGCGGTGTGCATGGTGATCTCCGTGAGGGGTGTGTCCCTCGGGAGACCTCATCCGGGAACGGAGCGCACCGTTACAGGGCATTTCTGCCGGGCAGGCTCTGGGCACACAGCGGGCAGGCAGCAGGCAGGCAGCGGGCAGGCAGCGGGCAGGCAGCACCGGGCGGAGTTCGGCGGCAAGAAGCGGATGGAGGTCCTCCCGCGACCGGCGGCATGTTGGACCCTCGTGGCATCGCGCGGGTCGTCCGGCGTCGGGTCGGCGACCGGGATGCGGTGCCGGTGAGTGCGATCAAGGCGTGATAGGTTGTGAAGATGAACAGGATGTTGACGGACGCGCGTGCATGGGAAGCCGTCGTCGCGCGTGACGGAACCCACGACGGGCGCTTCGTGTACGCGGTCGCCACGACGGGCGTCTACTGCCGACCCGGCTGCGGGGCGCGCCGGCCGTTGCGCCGCAACGTGCGCTTCTTCCCCGGCGGGACGGAGGCGCGCGCGGCGGGCTTCCGACCCTGTCTCCGCTGTCGCCCGGACGGTGTGGGCGGCGACGCCCGGGCTTCGGACGACGTGGTGCTCGCAGCTTTCGCCGAACTCGACGAGCGCTTCGACGAGAACGTCGGCCTGGCCGAGCTCGCCCGTGAGGTCGGCGCGAGCCCGTCGCGCCTGCAACGCCTGTGCGTCGAGCGCACCGGCTTGTCACCCAAGCGCTACCTGGCGTCACTGCGGGCGGCCCGCTTCCGCGCCCGGGTCAAGGCGGGCGACGACGTGACCCGGGCCACCTATGCCGCCGGCTTCGGCTCGTCCCGCGGCCTGTACCAGAACGCGCGCACCGACCTGGGCATGACGCCGTCGACCTACGCACGGGGCGGTGACGGACTGGCCATCGGCTGGCACTGCACGAGTTGTGAGCTGGGCCGCGTGCTCGTGGCGACCACCGACGACGGCGTCTGTGCCGTGCTCCTCGGCGACGACGACGACGAACTGCTCGGCGACCTCCGTCGCGAGTTCCCCAACGCACCGCTCACGCCGGACCCGCCGGCCCGCGAAGCGTGGGTCGCCGCGGTCGTGCAGCACCTCGACGACGTGAGCATGCCCCTCGGCGTGCCGCTCGACCATCGCGGCACGCCGTTCCAGGTGCGCGTCTGGAAGGCGCTGCGCGAGATCCCCGCCGGTGAGACCCGCAGCTACGCGGAGCTGGCCGAGGCGGTGGGGTCGCCCCGTGCCGTGCGGGCCGTGGGCAGCGCGTGTGCTCACAACGCCATCGCGGTGCTCGTGCCCTGCCACCGCGTGGTGCGCAAGGACGGCCGGTCGGGGGGCTACCGCTGGGGCGTCGGTCGCAAGGCGGCACTGCTGGCGCGCGAGGCGGGTGTCGCCTCCGGGCCCAGCTCGAAGACGCCATGACGGGCTGGGAGCGGGTCGTCCGGTCGTCAGACGAACCGCGCCTGTACGACGAACTCGCGTCGTGGTGGCCGCTGCTCTCCGCGCCCGCGGACTATGCCGGAGAGGCCGTGCTGTATGGCGACCTCCTGCGCGGAGCCTGCGTGGAGCCGCCCCGGACGCTGCTCGAGCTGGGCAGCGGCGGCGGGAACACCGCGAGTCACCTGAAGCAGGACTTCGAGTTGACGTTGGTCGATCCGTCGCCGGGGATGCTCGCCGTGAGTCGCGCGCTCAATCCCGAGTGCACGCACATCGAGGGCGACATGCGCACGCTGCGTCTGGAGCGCGTGTTCGATACGGTCTTCGTCCACGACGCGATCATGTACATGACGACGCTCGACGACCTGCGCCAGGCCATGACGACTGCATTCACCCACTGCCGGCCGGGAGGCGCGGCGCTCTTCGTGCCCGACCACGTGCGCGAGGGCTTCCAGCCGTCCACCAGTCACGGGGGTCACGACGACGGTCGCCGCGGTCTGCGTTATCTGGAGTGGAGCTGGGACCCCGATCCCGGCGACACGACCTTCCTCGTCGACTACGCCTTCCTGCTGCGCGACGCCGATGGCTCGGTGCGTGGCGAGCAGGACCGTCACGTCGAGGGCCTGTTCGCGCGCGACGAGTGGCTGCGCTTGCTGACCGAAGCGGGCTTCGCGGCGAGCACGCACCCGCTTGCCCTGCCGGACGAGCCCGAGCTGTCGATCGAGGCCTTCGTGGGGAGACGCCATGGACCTGCTTGACCGACTGCTGGCTCACGACGCGTGGACCACGACCCGGATCGTGGAGCGCTGTCGGGAACTCACCGACGAGCAGCTCGACCACGAATTCGACTTCGGTCCGCGCACGTTGCGCCGAACGCTGCGGCACGTCATCCGCAACATGGAGGTCTGGTCCGACCTCATGGCTGGGCGCCCGGCGCGAGCTGAAGGCGACGATCGCTCGGTCGCGGCGTTGAACGGCCGCCTGCAACGCGCTGCCGCCGATCTGGCGCGTGTCGCGCGCGAGGTGGCCGACCGGGACGGCTGGGACGAACTCTGGGTGGACACGCTCGACGACCCGCCCGCCGAGAAGACCTACGGTGGCGCCATCGCCCACGTGATCACCCACAGCATGCACCACCGCGCCCAACTGCTCGACATGCTGCGGCGCCTCGGCCTGCGCGATCTGCCCGAGGGCGACGTGCTGAGCTGGGAGCATCGCAAACCGTCCTCCTGACCGCCGTCCGTGCGGGATGCTGTCGACGTCCGCGAATGCACCGCGCTTCGGCTACACTCACGAGGCAAGGGAGGTGTGCGTGATGATCTTCTGGAACTTCGAGCAGGGACGGCGTGACGTCGAAGCAAGGCGCCAGTCGCACGATGCGATCGGCAAGGCGGAGCGAGTCGACGAGCGGGTGTCCGAACTCGAGGAATCGCTCGACCAGCTCTCGCTGATCTGTCGCGGGATGTGGAACCTGTTGCAGCGCACGAGCGGTCTGGCGGAGGAAGACCTGCGCGCGGAGCTGGAGCGCCTCGAGGCGATCGAACTCGGCACCAACACGAGCAAGACCTGCCTGGCGTGTCAGCGCGCCAACAGTCGACGGCGAAACAAGTGCCTCTACTGCGGGACGGCCCTCCCGGGTGAGAATGCGTTCGACCGGGTCTGAGGACAGTGATCCGCCTGCTCACGCTCGACGACCTGGAGCAGTACCTCGACCTCTGCGCGCAGACCGGCGCCGAGTCGGGCAGAGACGGCGACGGCTACCACGGTCCGTACGGGCGAGCCGAACCGTTCCTGGTGGACAGCATGCGCGAACGCACGCGGGAGCGCTGGAGCAAGTCATTGGACGTGCCCGGCTGGCGTCGCGCCTGGGGTGCATTCGCCGACGATGTGATGATCGGCTGCGGCGACGTGGCGGGCGGCGACATCGCGGCGGATCTGCACCGGGTCGACCTGGGCATCGCGGTCTTGCGCCGTCATCGGCGCGGCGGGCACGGCGGGCGCCTGCTGGCCGAGATCATCCGCTGGTGTCGAGTGCAGCCGTCGATCGCATGGCTCGACCTGGGGGTCTTTGCCGACAACACGGGGGCGCAGGCCCTGTTCGACCGGGCCGGCTTCCAGCGTCGGGGCGTCAGCGTCGATCGTTGGCGCGTGGACGGCGTGCGCCTGGACGAGATCGCCATGAGCCTGGATGTCGGCAGCTCGGACTGCGACGAGGGCTGAACGCGCGCCCCGGCCCCGTCGCCGCCCACGTGGCGTCAGTCCTTCCCGAGCAACTCCAGCACGGCCACGGTCATGGCCTGCACGCCGGCCTGGATCGACGGCTCGGGTTCGATCCTGAAGAACGGTGAGTGGTGCGATGGCACGGCGGGGCCGCCGGCCTGTTCGGCATCCAGGTCGGCCTGGCTCGTCCCGCCCACGTTGAAGTACGCGCCGGGGACGGCGTGTTCGGTCTGGACGAAGTAGGCGAAGTCCTCGGCACCCATGCCCTCGCGGACGTCTTCGTACAGCGCGTCGGCGCCGAGTTCGCGGATGAACGCCCGCTGCACGCGGCTGGCCAGGCCCGGGTCGTTCACCGTGGTCGGGGTGGACTCGTTGGACTGGGTCACCACCGGGAGCAGGTGCTCGGGGACGCCGTTGGTGCGGGCCACGCCCTCGGCGATGCGTCGGATGCCGTCGAGCAGCGTCTTGCGGGTCTCCTCGCTGTCCGAGCGCACGGTGAGCTGCAGGTGCGCTGCGTCCGGGATGATGTTGTGCTTGAAGCCCGAGTGGAAGGCGCCGACGGTCACCACGCCCGGTTCCATCGGCGCGAGTTCGCGGCTCACCAGACCCTGCAGCGCCACCACGATCTGGGCGCCGATGTAGATCGGGTCCTTGCCTTTGTGCGGCGCCGCGCCGTGGGCGCCCACGCCGCGCACGGTGATGTCGACACTGTCCGACGACGAATACACCAGGCCGCCGCGCAGGGCGACCTTGCCCGCCGGGTCACCCGCCGACACGTGGAAGGCGAGGGCGAAGTCGGGGACGCCGAAGCGCTCGTAGAGGCGGTCTTCCAGCATGGCGCGGGCGCCGCCGATGCGTTCCTCGGCCGGTTGCCCGATCAACATCACGGTGCCCGACCAACGATCGCGCGTCGCCAGCAGGCGCCTGGTCGTACCCACCAGGGCGGTCATGTGCACGTCGTGACCGCAGGCGTGCATCACCGGCACCTCCTCGCCCGTGATGTCGACCTGCCGAACGGTGGAGGCGTAGGGCAGGCCGCTCTGCTCGGCCACCGGCAAGCCGTCCATGTCCGCGCGCACCAGCACCGTCGGGCCCTCGCCGTTGCGCAGCATGCCCACGATCCCCGTGCCGCCCACGCCTTCGGTCACGTCCACGCCGAGCGCGCGCAGCTCCTGCGCCAGGCGGGCCGCCGTGCGCTCTTCGCGGAATGACAACTCGGGGTTGCGGTGGAAGTGCTCGAACAGCGCGGCGAGGTGCTGGTCGTAGTCGGCGGCCACGGCCGCGGCGAGTTCTTCGTCGGCGAGCGGCTGTGTGTTGCCGGCCAGCGAGACCAGCAGCGCCATCAGGATCTGTCGCATCGGCTCGTCTCCGTCGTGGCCGGTTCGTCGGGTTGCGCCCGAGGCGCGCCATCATCCTGAGCGAACGGGCCCAGCCGCTCAACAGGGGGCGCCGGGCCCGGGTGCTGGCGGCGGACGACGGTTCGTGCCAGCATCTGGCCCATGACCCACTCCCGCGAAGACCGTTCGTCACGCGCCGGGCTGCCGCTCGGCTCGCCGCTGTTGCTCGTCCTGCTGCTGGCCCTGACGGCGCCGGCCGTTGCCCAGGACCGTGGGCCCCCGGCGGGGGCGACCGACGAGCAGTCGGTCGACAGTGACGCCGCCGCGGTCGCCGCTGACGAAGACGAACCCGAAGAAGTCGACCTCTCCCGGTTCATGTCGCTGTCGGAGGCCGACGTGGACGGCCCGCGCGGCGTGCGCGTCAACGCACCCGAGGCCTACGCCGGCTACACGCTCTACGGTCCGCTCAACAGCACCACGATCTACCTGATCGACATGGCGGGTGACGTCGTGCACCAGTGGGACACCGACGTGGCGCCCGGCGCGTGGTGCTACCTGCTCGACGACGGCTCGCTGTTGCGCTGCGGCCGGGAGGACGAGACGCAGTTCGCCGGCGGCGGCATCGGCGGACAGCTGCGGCGGCTCGCACCCGACGGCACGGTCCTGTGGCAATGGGACCTGGCCGACGGACAACGCCAGCAGCACCACGACATCGAGCCCCTGCCGAACGGGAACATCCTGCTCATCACCTGGAACCGGGTCGCTGCGCGCGACGCCCTGCGCCGCGGACGGGATCCGCGGCAGGTGGATCGCGAGCGCGGGCTCTGGCCGGATGTAGTGCTGGAGATCCGCCCGGTCGGCCGTGACGACGCCGAGGTCGTGTGGGAGTGGCACGCGTGGGATCACGTGGTGCAGGACTTCGACGAACGGGCGTCGGCCTACGGCGCGGTGGCCGATCACCCCGAGTTGATCGACGTCAACGCCGACCATCGCGACGCGCCGGTGCTCACCGAGGACGAGCGGCGCGAACAGGAGGAGCTCGAGGAGCAGATGGCCGCGCTGGGCTACGTCGGCGGCGAGGACGAGGAGGACGGTGAGGCCGACGGCCCGCCCGAGAAGCTCCCCGGTGACTGGCTGCACACCAACGCGGTGGCCTACGAGCCGACCCACGACCTGATCGCGCTGAGCACGCCGCACATGAGCGAGGTCTGGGTCATCGACCACGGCACGACGACCGAGGAGGCGGCCGGCCACACGGGCGGACGCCGCGGCCGCGGTGGCGACCTGCTCTGGCGCTGGGGCAACCCACGCATGTACGGCGCCGGCGGCGACGCCGATCGTCGCCTCTTCTACCAGCACGATCCGTCGTGGGTGGCCGGCGAGGTGCCCGGTGAGCTGCGGCTGCTCGTGTTCAACAACGGCCGCGGCCGCACCGACGGCGACTACTCGTCCGTCGACGAACTGATCCTGCCCTTCGATCCCGAATCGGGTTTCCGTCGCCCCGATGACGGCGCCTTCGGCCCGGCCGCACCCGCCTGGAGCTACTCGGCCGGCGACGACTTCTACTCGGCGTTCATCTCCGGTGCGCAGCGTCTGCCCAACGGCAACACGCTGATCGCGTCGGGCGCACCCGGCCGCATCTTCGAGGTGACGCGCGACGGTCGCGTGGTCTGGGACTACCGGAATCCCCATGGCGGCGAGATCGAACCGCCCGAGCACGCCGGGCGAGCCCCGCCCCTCGCGATCTTCCGCGCGACCCGTCTGAGCGCGGACCACCCGGGGATCGCGGCGCTGCTGCGCTAGCGGGCCGTGCCAAGAGTCCTCCGGCGCGCGGATGCTAGGCTGCCGCGATGCGCCGCCGGCTCGCGAGCCCGGTGTTCCTCCGACGCGGTGAGCCATGGCCAGACCTCGAGAGTTCGACGTCGATCAGGCACTCGATGCGGCCTTGGATGTCTTCTGGAGTCACGGCTTCGCCGCCACCTCGGTCGCCGATCTGGTGGCGGCCACGGGCTTGCCCAAGGGCAGCATCTACAAGGCCTGGAGCGACAAGCGGGACCTGTTCCTGCACGCCCTGCGGCGTTACGAGGAGCGCTCCCTCGCGGATCTGGAACGGAAGCTGACGCGTGGCGCATCGCCGCGCGCGGCGATCGAGAGCTGGTTGAAGTCGGTGGGGGATGCGTGCTGCGGGGGCGAAGCTGACCGTGGTTGCTTTGCGATCAACTCGATCGTGGAGCTCGCACCACACGACGACGAGGTGGCCGCCCTGGCCACCGGTCAGCTGCAGCGCGAAGAGCAACTGCTCGCCCGGACGATCCAGGCCGCGCAGCAGCGGGGGGAGGTCGGTGCCGACGTCGAGCCCCGGGATGCGGCGGCGTTCCTCGTGGCGCTCGTGTGTGGTCTGAACGTGCGCGGGCGTGAGCCGATGGGACGCGCCCAGGTGAGGCGCGTGTTGCAGCTCGCGATCGCGACCCTGGACTGACCTGGAGCTCACGGGGCACCCCGGACCGGGTCGGCTGTTCGTCGCTGATGGGGGAAGCGCGACCGCTCGATGCTCCCGGCCGCGCTCCGCAGAAATTAGGAACCGACCGTTCCCTAATCGCGAATCGGGCGTCCAAGAGGCACGAAACGCGGTGCGAGGCGCCGGGAAGCCCGTGGGCCGACCGCTCTCCGCACCGCTCATGACTCGCCGAGACCCCGCGGCACCACGCTGCGATACGGAGCAGAACCCATGGCCCCCTTCCCGATTCACGACCTCGACACCGCCCCCCAAGCCTCCCGCGACAGCCTGCAGGCCGCCAAGCAGGCCTTCGGCGGGATCCCCAACCTGATCGGCGTGCTGGGCGCGTCGCCCGCCGCCGCGAAGGCGTACCTGGAGCTGGGCCGGACCTTCGACGAACTCACGGCGTTCGATGCCGCCGAGCGTCAGGTCGTGCTGATCTCGACCAGCTTCGAGAACGAGTGCACCTACTGCGTCGCCGCGCACACGGCCATCTCGGGCATGCAGAAGGTGCCCGAGGACGTGGTCACCGCGCTGCGCAACGGGACGCCCCTGCCGAACGAGAAGCTCGAGGCCCTGCGCAGCTTCACGCTGCAGGTGGTGCGCCGGCGCGGCAACGTGTCCGGCGAAGACGTGTCGGCCTTCCTCGCCGCCGGCTACGAGCAGCGGCACGTGCTGGAGGTCGTGCTCGGGGTCGCGTTCAAGACGCTGAGCAACTACGCCAACCACCTGGCCCGGACGCCGCTCGACAAGAACTTCCAGCCCTTCGCCTGGACGCGCCCGGTCGCCGCCGTGGCCTGATCTCCTCCGTGCTCCGCCCGGCCCCGGCCGCTCGCGCTCCCGCGGGGCGGCCGGGGGCTCGCCGGGTCCCTGCACCGGCCCACCGCACTCCTGCGAGCGGGCTCCCCACCATCCAGCACTCGACGAAAGCAGCTCCATGAACACCGCATCGCCATCGCTCGACATCGACGCCGCGCGCTTTGACACCGAAGTGCGCAACAGCGACATCCCGGTCCTGGTGGACTTCTGGGCCCCGTGGTGCGGCCCGTGTCAGACTCTCGGCCCGACCGTGGCCCAACTGGCCCGGGACGTGGCCGGCCAGGCCAGGGTGGTCAAGGTCAACATCGACGAACACCCCGAGCTGGCCGCCGAGTTCGGTGTGCAGTCGATCCCCACACTGGTCTTCGTCGAGAACGGCGAAGAGCGTGACCGCGTCATCGGCCTGGTGCCGGGCGACCAGTTGCGCGCACGGCTGGCCGCGCTGATCGACTGAACGGTCTCGCGACCGAAACAGGGAGTCGGATCGGGCCCGGTGCGTCCCATGCTGCACCGGGCCCGGTCTTCCTCGGGCCGGGAGCGCGCCGCGGCGTCCGTCCCGATCGGCCATGGCGCCGCCACCGCGCCGCCCGCCGTGGTGCCGGCCGCCACGCGGTGGTACCGGCTGCCCGCAGTGGTACCGGCCGCCCACAGTGGTACCGGCCGCTCGCGCGCGCGACCATGGGCGAACCCGTGGGCGTGAGACCGGCATCCAAGCCGGTTCGCGCTCTGCTCGAGGAGGCCCGCTGCGTGGACACCAATGCCGTCGTGACCCAGCACGTCGAGGTCAGTCCCGGGCTCATGATCCTGCGCGTCGTGCCCGACGGGTGGGAGCTGCCGGACTTCACCCCCGGGCAGTTCGCCGTGCTGGGCCTGCCGGGGAGCGCGCCGCGCCACCCCATCTCCGATCCCGAGGAGACGGCGCCGCAGGGCGCGAAGCTGATCAAGCGCGCCTACTCGATCGCGTCCTCATCGGTGGCCAAGGAGTACATGGAGTTCTACGTGGCGCTCGTGCCCTCGGGTGAACTCACGCCGCGGCTGTTCCACCTGGCCCCGGGCGACCGGGTGTGGCTGTCGCAGCGGGCGACGGGCATGTTCACCCTCGACGACGTCCCCGCCGGTCAGAACGTGGTCTTCATCGGGACGGGAACCGGGCTGGCGCCCTACATGAGCATGCTGCGCACCAACCTGACCTGCGGCAGCAGTGAGCAGCTCGCGGTGCTGCACGGCGCACGCCACTCGTGGGACCTCGGCTATCGCTCCGAGCTGATGACGCTGCAGCGCATGTGCTCGAACTTCACCTACGTCCCCAGCATCAGCCGGCCTGCGGAAGAGCACGCGCCCTGGCACGGGGAGTCGGGCTACGTGCAGGACCTGTGGACCAGCGGACTGCTCGAGCAGGCCTGGGGCTTCCGGCCGACGCCGGCCGACACGCACGTGTTCCTGTGCGGCAATCCCTCCATGGTCGATGCGGCGGTGGAGGCGTTGAGCGCGGAGGGCTTCCGCGAACACTCGCGCCGCGCGGCCGGGCAGGTCCACGTGGAGCGTTACTGGTAGGCGGGGATCGAGCGCAGCAGTCCGGCACGTTCGTCGGCGGGCCAGCGCAGCAGTTCCGCTTCAGTGCCGATGAACCCGAACGCCGGCCAGGTCCGGGTGGCGAGGATGTCGGCGTACAGCGCGTGCGCACCGTCGACGTCCCCCTGCGTCAGGCGCCACTGGGACACGGCGAAGGCGCGCGTGGCCCAGGGGATGCTGCCGCGCTCGGCGCCGGCGAGCACCTGCTCCGGCCGGCGCAGCCCCTTGGCCATCAGCAGCGCCTCGTGGTAGTCCTGCAGATGATCGATCAGCTGTCCTTCGTGGATCGGCGCGAGCACCTCCCGGGCGCGTTGCATGCGGCCGAGACGGCGGAGCGTGACGTAGTGCCACTGGGTGACGTCCACCAGCATGTCGTCGCTGCCGACGAAGGCGTGCGCTCGCTCGTAGGCCGCCAGGGCCCCTTCGAACCGGCCGCGGAACACGTGGGCGTGGCCCAGGTGGTAGAAGACCTCGAAGGCCAGGGCGTCGGGGTCGGTGTCGACCACGCCGGGCGCTGCGTCGGCTCCGTGGATCTCGATCAGTTCGGCGGCTCGGCCCAGGTCGCGCCCGGCGCCGTCGAAGTCGAACAGCGAGATGCGCCGGTGGCCCCGGTGCCGCAGCATGCGCACGTTGTCGGGGTGGCGCTCCAGTCCCGCGTCATAGACGGCGACGGCCGCGCGGTAGAGCTGGCGCGACTCGAGGGCACGGCCCAGTTCCACGATCGGTGTGGCGCTGTGCGGCGCGGCCTCGTGCGCGCGCCACGCGGCCGCGAGGACGTCGGCTTCCCACGCCGCGGCGTCTGCGGCGTGCTCGTTGCGACCGGGGAACCCCAGGGGCGTGGTGATCTCGATCCCGGGTCGGCTGGAGGCGAGATCGATGATCGAGCGCGGGATGACCCGGCCGTCACTGCGGACGGCTGCGGACCCTGTGGGCGCCGCCGCAGCGTCGGTGTGTCCACCGCCCTCGTTCAGCGCGTCGGCAGACGAGGCTCGCGCCGCCGACGACTCCCCGTCGGTCGCGGCGCAGGCGCCGCTCGCCAGCACGAACACCAGGCCCGCGCGGCGCAGGGTCGTGCGCAGGCCCGTCGCGCGGCGCAAGCGGCTCAGTGGTCGTGGCCTTCGGGGCCGTGGACGTGCCGGTGTTCGATCTCTTCGGAGGTAGCTGCGCGCACCTCGACGATCTTCACGTCGAAGTTCAGGGACACGCCCGCCAGCGGGTGATTGGGGTCCATGCGCACCGTCTCGCCCTGGACCTCCATCACTGTGAGCACGTGCATGCCGTGCTCGCTCTCGGCCTGGAACTGCATGCCCACCTCGATCTCGACCTCGGCCGGCAGTTGAGAGCGCGGCACGGTCTGGATGATCGCCTCGTCCCGTTCGCCGTAGGCCATGTCCGGCGGCACACGGATCTGGAAGGCGTCGCCGCTCGCCTTGCCCTCGAGCTCCTTCTCCAGGCCGGGGATCAGCGAGCCGGTGCCGTGCACGTAGGCCAACGGGGCGCGTCCCTCCGATGTGTCGAGGACCTGGCCTGAATCGTCGGTGAGCGTGTACTCGAGGGTGGCGACGGTGTGTTGGGCGATCTGCAAGGACGACTCCTCTGGGTCGAGGCACCTACGCGCGAGAATCGCGCCGCACAGGGCGGTGAGGTGCCGGGGGGGCGCCGTGGCCGGCGGTTGGGAGGGGGGAGCATACGGTTCGGGGTGCTGCCTGTCGCGTCGTCCTCGGGCTCCGGCACGGCCTGGAACGAGCCCCCTGTGGCCGGCAGCGTCCCTCGAAGAGAGCGCTCAGCGTGATATTCTCGCCGCTGCGTCCCCAGGCTCACACCTGCGCGCACGCGGCTGGATCGACGGCCTGGCCGGGTCGGCGAGCATCTGCCGCGACCCACGGCTACAAACGAGGCGAGCACAGTGACCGCAGAGCGCTCACGGCTGCGCAACCGATGCGAGGACCTGCTGGCCGGCTTCCTGCTCGGCGGGTTGAAGGCTCTGCCCCGCCCGCTCGCGCAGCCACTCCTGCGGGGCGTGGGCTCGCTGACCTGCCTGCTCACGCCCGGCCGGCGTCGTCACGCGATCGACGTGGTCTGCGCGCGCCTGGCCGTCCCGCGTGCACGGGCAAAGCAGATCGTGCGTCGTTCCTACCAAGGCATCTGCCTCAACGTGCTCGAGGGCTACTGGGCCGCTCGGGAGGTGCGACGCAGGGGAGACATCAGCTCGCTGGCCGATGTGGAGGGCGTCGAACACCTGCAACGGGCGCTGGAGTCCGGGCGCGGCGTGCTCCTGTGCAGCGCTCACATCGGCGCGTGGGAGCTGATCCCCGTCGTGCTCAGCCACCTGGCCCGGCCGATCCTGATCATGGCCAAGTCGAACGCGAACCCGCTGATCGGCGAGCGCCTGCTCAGGATGCGTGGTTCGGTCGCTCGCGCCGTCATCGCCAAGGAGGACGCGCGCGGACTGGCCAAGGCGATGCGCGGCGGCGAACTGCTCGCGATCCTGACCGATCAACGTGCCCGAGCGCACGGGGTCCAGTTGCCGTTCCTCGGCCAGCTCGCCTCGCAGCACCGGGTCACGGGCATGCTGGCGCGCCGCTTCGGCGCCGTCTGCCTGCCGATCTACGCCTTGCGCCAGGCCGAGGGGTTGCCCTACCGCGTGGTCATCGAGCCGCCGATCGAGGCGGACCCCGCCCTCGCGGAGGCCGAGGCCGAGATCGAGGTGGTGCAGCGCTTGTCGTCGTCGCTCGAGAAGCACGTCCTGGCGCAGCCCGAGCAGTGGTTGTGGATCCACGATCGCTGGCGCAAGGCCGAGCGCGGTCGGGAGGTGCCCGCTCCCGTTTCGGCCTCGACGCCGGAGCCCGAACAAGAGCTGTTGCGCGAGTCCGCCGCGAGCTGACCCGGACGCGCTTCGGCGTGCGACCGCGCTCTGCGTGCGCGGATCCCGAAGTCGGCGCGGCTACGGCAGCAGCACGTACTCGGCGTTCGAGGTGTTCGCCGTGAGGCCGCCGGGCGCGACACCCACGGCCTGCAGGATCAGCGTGATGCCCGACGCCTCGGGTGGCGAGGCGACGAAGCTCACCGGGTTGGCACCGACGGAGGCCAGCACGAACGGCGTGCCCAGGTCGAACAGGAAGGTGCCGTACTTGGGCAGGCACAACGTGTCGGGCACCGCGGCGGCGAAGATCCAGGTGGAGAGCCCGGCCGTGCCGTCGGTGTCGATGCCCAACGGATCGCCCGCCATGGCCGGCGCCGTGGCGAGCAGCTCGATGTTGCTGAACTCGATGGCGCCCATGTCCACCTGCGAGCCCACGTCCAGCAGGCCGTCCAGGCGGCGGGGCGCGCCGAGCAGGTCCACGTCGCACACCAGGTCGGCGGGATCGCCGGCGTCGATGCAGGGCGAACCGGTCAGCAAGGAGTAGTTGCCGCCGACGGGGTCCGTGAACAGCGGATCGACGTCGATGTTCCCGGTCCCGGCGAAGCCGCCGCCCACGTCCGACCAGGTCACGCTGGGAGTCCCGGCCAGCAGGAAGATGTCCGACAGGCCGCCGTTGCCCCACAGGATGCAGCTCTCCACGCTGGGGCTGCCGTTGAGGATGGCGACCCCGGCGAAGAAGCTGCCGCTGACGGTCGTGCGCAGCATGCGCGCGGTGCCTTCGAGTTCCACGCCGCCGCTGTCGAGCACGAGGCAGTCGGCGATCAGGCCACTCGATGCGCGGATCGCCGAGGTGGGATTGCCGCCGCGCACGGTGTTGCGGCGCGCCTCCACGGTGCCGGACATCGCGATCGCCGAACCGACGAAGTCCGCCGTGTTGTCGATGAAGGTGTTGCCGTCGAGCAGGTCGGCCGAGCCGATGAACGTCCCGTAGCCGCCGCCGAGGTCACCGCGGTTGTTGGTGAACTCGTTGCGCGCGATGAACGCGGACGAGAGACCGCAGCCGATGGCACCTCCCTCGGCCTGGGCGTTGTTCGAGTCGAACACGTTGTCGGTGATCACCGGGTCGGACGTGAAGCAGGAGATCCCGCCGCCCAGGTCTTCGTCGGTGAAGTTGTTGGCGATCAGGTTGTGCGTGATGGTCGCCGTCGAGTCCTCGATCGAGATGCCGGCCCCGGTCGACGCCGAGTTGCCGCTGATCTCGTTGCCGTCGATGATCGGCGCCGAACCGGACTCGATCGAGATGCCCGCGCCGCAGCAGCTCACGAACAGGTGGTCGCTGATCGTGTTGAGCGAGATGGTCGGTGCGGCGCCGTTGCGACAGTGGATGCCGGCACCGATCTCCCCACTGTTGCTGCGGATCGTGTTGCCGCGGATCAGCGGCGAGGCGCCGTCACAGAACACGCCGCCGCCGAAGGTGGCGGAGTTGTTCTCGATCACGTTGCCGAGGATGCGCGGGGAGCTGCCGTCGCAGAACACGCCGCCGCCGGCAGTCTCGTCGAAGCCGGGGAGCACGTTGACCACCGTGCCGTCGCCGCCGCGCAGGGTGAAGCCTTCCAGCACGCTGCCCGGCCCCTCGCCGTTGGCGAAGCTGACCACGCTGCCCTCCAGAGGGAAGGTGGGCGCCACGATCGTCGTGGCGGGGCCGTCGGCGCTGCGCAGCGCGATCGCCTTGCCGCCGAAGTCGAGCAGCTCGGCGTAGGTCCCGGCCGCCACGAGCACGGTGTCACCGGGCAGCGCCGCGTCGACGGCGTCCTGGATCGAGCAGAACGGGTCCACCAGTGTCCCCGTCCCGGGGCAGCCCGGGTTGCTGCCGTCGACGTGCACGGTGTCGGCCAGCGCCGGGGGACAGGTGACCAGCAAGGCCACGAGCACGGCGGGCCAGGGCGCGCGCCGCCGCGTGGCGGCTGCTGCGCGAATGGTGCACGACGGCTGAGTGAGTGCGGACATCGTGGTGACGCTCCGGACGGATCGGGAAGACGGAGCGCTCAGATTATCCGCTTCCCACCGATCGGTGGGCGGCCGACACGCCCGTTCTGTGGTCGGGCTCGCGCCGGCTTCGCCCCGCGGTGAGGTGGTCTGACAGTGCGTGCTGTTCGCGGCGATAGGTCGAGATGGGCACGCCGGCCAGCGAGCGGAAGTCCCGGGCCAGGTGCGGCTGATCGGCGTAACCGAGCGAGAGCGCCAGGTCGGCCAGTCGCGGCGTCGCGTCCTGTCCCAGCGCCTCCACCACGTGACCGAAGCGTTCGATGCGGCACAGCGTCTTGGCCGTCAGGCCCACGTGCTCGTGGAACAGACGTTCGAGGTGTCGTCGGCTCCAGCCGAGGTCCCGGGCCAGGTGATCGACGGCGAGGTTGCCGCGGGCCGCCGCGATGCGGGCCGCGGCTGCGCGCATGCAGTCGACGTCGTCGTTGCGCGCGGGCAGGCGCCGCTGCAGCAGGTCGACGAACAACGCCAGGCGCTCCCTGTCACCACCGGCGTCCTGCATCTGCTCGGCGAGGTGAGGGCCGTCGTCCGACCAGAGCTCCCCCAGGTCGAGCACGCGATCGGTCAGCGCCGTGAGCGTGTCACCGACGAAGGCCGCGGCGCCCCAGGGTTCGAAGCGCGCAGCGACCATGCCGGCCGGGCCGGTGGCCTCCAGGTGGGTGGCCGTGCGCAACTGGCCCGCCACGATCGCGCGCGGCTGGACGTGGGCCTCGGCGTCGACCCAGCGGGCGAAGGGCGCGCCGTAGTGCACCACGAGTTCGACGCAACCGTCGGGCACGACCCGCTCCACCCGCGCATCCCCGGCCCACGGATCCTCCATGATCCAGAAGCAGCGCAGGTAGGGGCGCAGCGAGGGCGGGGGCGTGAATTCGCAGTAGCGCACACGCCGCATGATAGCGGCGTGGGCCGGGTGCGTCAGCGCTGCCGGCTGTCGCCCTGGGACTCGTCAGCCCGGTCCTGGTGGTCCCGGTCGTTGTAGTCCCGAGTGGGCCTGGTCGAGCGGCTTCCGGGCACTCCGGCTCTGCGGCCGCAGCTGCGCCGTGGGGACGGGCGCGTGCCGGGGCGTTCCGCGTGGCGAGGGCGCCCAAGATGCCCGTCGACTTCCCGGCCGTCTTGAACGAATGCGACAGGGTGGGGACTCTGTCTCCCATGAACGACGTCCTCGCGAGCATGTCCGCCCACCGCTCGGTGCGCCGCTTCACGGCCACCCCGGTGCCTGACGACCACATACGCCGCGCGGTCGAAGCGGCCCGCATGGCGGCCACGTCCAGTTGGATCCAGGCCTACGCCCTGATCCAGGTGACCCGTGCGAGCGAACGGGAACGACTCGTCGAACTCACCGGCGGCCAGCCCCAGGTGGCCGAGGCGGGTGCGTTCTTCGCCGTGTGCGCCGACGTGCGCCGACACCAACTCGTGGCGCGTCAGCTCGACAAGCCCTACGTGGGCAACCTCGAGACGTTCCTGCTGGCCACGGTCGACGCGTCGTTGTTCGCCCAGAACCTGGTGCTCGCCTTCGAGTCGCTGGGCTACGGCACGTGCTACATCGGCGGCCTGCGCACGCGCCTGCCGGAGGTCGACCGCCTGCTCGAGATCCCCGACGGTGTGTGGCCGCTGTTCGGCCTGTGCGTGGGCGAACCCGATCCCGAAGTCCCCACCGCCACGCGTCCGCGGCTGGATGCCGACGCGCTCTGGATGAAGGACCGCTACCTCGACGACGAGGCCGTGCTGGCGGGGATCGAAGCGCACGACACGGACGCGGCGGCCCACTACGCCGCACGGGGCCTGCCCGGCCGCAACTGGTCCGGCGGCCTGTGGCGCAAGTTCAAGGCGCCCCAGCGCGAACACCTGCTGGAGTACTACCGCGGCAAGGGCGCGCGCTTCGAGTAGAGACGCGTGGTTGGCGTGCGACGCGGAGCCGCCGCCCGGTGGCCGCGCCGGGGCGCCCGCTTCAGGCGTCGCGCAGGCGGACGACCTTCGCGACCTCGCTCTGCGGCACGGCGAACGACCGGTGCTCCACCGGGATGCCGTACTTCTTCAGGTGCGCAACCCATTCGTCGCGCCCGTCCTCGGCACGGCCCTGCTCGTGGACCGCGACGTCCATCATGTTCACGCGGTCACCCATGGCGTTGTCCCAGCGGCCGATGACGGTCTGGGCGCCGGTGGTGTAGACAACGACGGTTTGTCCATGCCACTCGTCGTGGCCGGGGTGGAAGACGGCACCGGTCATGCTGGATGTCCTGGAGAGGGGTGCGGGGCGCTGTTCGGAAGGCTCGGAAGTCGTGCCCCGCTGCGGGGCTACCGAGCCACTGGGTTGCTGGGTTGCTGGGTTGCTGGCTTGCTGGCTTGCTGGGCGACGGAGTTGCCGGGCTACTGGGCGAGCAGTTCGGGGATCAGCCCGTCGAGCTTGCCGCGGGCGTTGGCCGAGTGCAGCCTGCCCTGCCGATCGACGATGAACAGGGCGGGGATCGAGTTGATGCCCCACGACGTGGAGAATTCGCCGGACCAGCCGGCGCCCTGGTAGTACTGCGGCCACGGCACGTCGTTCTGGGCGACGTACTCCTTCAGCTTCGCGAGTCCGCCTTCCTCCTCGGGGCTGTCCAGGCTGATGCCCACGAACTCCAGGCCCCGCTCGTGGTACTTGGCGTAGAGCTCCTTCATGTGGGGCATCTCCGCCACGCACGGTCCGCACCAGGTGGCCCAGAAGTCCACCACGACGACCTGACCGCGCAGCTCGGCCATGTCGATGTGCCGCCCGGACACGGCGTCGTCGAAGGCCAGTTCGAACGGCTGCCCCAGGGCTTCCACCTGGCGCAGCTTGCCACGGGCGTATCCGGCGTCGCGGCTGTCCGGGTAGCGCTGGACGGTCTCGCGGTACACGTCGAGTTGCTCTTCCGAGCCCGGCTCGAGCGCACGCGCGAGACTGCTCAGCACGCGTGTCCCGCGCGGATCGTCCGGGGCGGCATCGAGGAAGTCGGCCACGGCAGCCCGGGCCCGGGCGCCCGAGCCCTCGCCCTCGTTGGCCAGGCGCATGCAGACGTTGGCACGGGCGTAGCGGGCCTCGAGCGCCAGCGGGCTGCGCGGGTCCGCTTCGATCACCTGGCTGACCTCGAGCTCGATGATGGCCAGGTGTGCCCCGGGATCGTCGGCCAGGTACATCCAGCGTTCGCCCAGGAGTTCGCCCAGTCGTTCGTGCTCGGGGGCGGCTTCCCACAGCTCCAGGATCAGCGCCGCCTTGCGTTCACGGGACGTGCGGTACTCGGCCTTGTAGGAGTCGTAGTACCCGTCTTCTTCGGCGCGCGCGCGGTCGTACTTGGGCGTGACGACTTCGCTGAGTTCGAGCAGGATCGTCTGGGCGTCCCGGTCCTCGGCGGCGACCGCGTCGGGCGACAGCGCAAGAACGAGGCACAGGGCCAACATCGAGGCGGGTGCGAGCGGGCGGGGCATGGCGGTCCTGGCTCCTGCGAACGTGGGTCCGTGAAGGGTTGCGAGTGCGGGGGCCATTGAAGCACACGCGCCCGAGCCGTTGGTGCGGTCGGGGTCGTTGGTGTGCCTGGGAAAGCGACGTATCGTGATCGTCCGAGCCCGGCGGCGCAGCGCCCCGGGGCTCGGTTTCCGCCCCTCAACGAGTCGTCCGGCATGACCGCGTCGCTGTTCGAGCCGCTCATCGTCGAGCCCGTCGAGGGCGCCCGTGCGCGGGTGTGCCTGATCTACACCGGCGGCACCATCGGCATGGTGCCGGCCAACCCCGACAATCCGTCCAGCCCGAACCTGGCCCCGGCCTCGCTGCAGGAGCTGCTGCGCTACGTGCCCGGGCTCGGTGAGCAGGAACGCATCGAGCTGGGCCTGCTGTCCCTGCGCGAGCCGGTGGATTCGTCGAGCATCTCGCCCGCTCACTGGCTGGCGATGGCCGCCGCCATCGAAGAGCACTACGACGACTTCGACGGCTTCGTGATCCTGCACGGCACCGACACGATGGCGTTCACCACGTCGGCCCTGTCGTTCCTGTTGAACGACCTGGGCAAGCCGGTCGTGGTGACGGGCTCGCAGCTGCCGATCCGCGAGCTGCGCACCGACGGCATCCACAACCTCGCCGCCGCGGTCTCGATCGCCGGTTACCCGGCGAACGACCTGCCGTGCGTGCCCGAGGTGGTGCTGTGTTTCATGAACAAGGTCTTCCGCGGCAACCGGGTGACCAAGGTGTCGTCCGCGAGCTGGCAGCCCTTCGACAGTCCCAACTACCCGCCGCTGGGACGCATCGGCGCCCAGATCCGCTTGCGTGAGGAGTTGCTGCGGCCGCTGCCCGAGGCCGGGCGACGGGTGCGCGCCGACCGGGAGCTGGCGACCAACGTGCGCGTGGTCTTCTTCCACCCGGGGATGTCCCCCGACGAGTTGCGCGACGAGTTGCTCAACGCGGAGATCGAGGGGGCGATCCTGCTCTCGTACGGTTCGGGCAACGGCCCCGACGCGGCGGCGTTCATGCAGGTCGTGCGCGAGGCCACGATGGAGGGGCCCGGCGACAGTCCGCCGTTGCCGATCCTCAACGTGACCCAGTGCCCCGAGGGGCGCGTGGAGATGGGTCTCTACGCGGCGAGCGCGGGCCTGCTCGAAGCCGGCGTGGCCAGCGGCCTCGACATGACCTTCGAGGCGGCCCTGGCCAAGCTCTACTGGGTCTTGCCCCGCTTCCCCGTGGGTGAGCGCCGCGCCGCGCTGCAACGGGACCAGCGCGGTGAGCAGAACGAGGAGCTGCACGACATCCGCTTCGCGCTCGATCCCGGCTCGACCGGGCCGATCACGTCAGCCGAGCACGTGCTGGAGGGCAACTTCGGGCGCCAGGGCGTGCGCCGCGCGTACTTGCGGCTGTCGGGGCTGGCGCTCGCGGGCGAACCGGCCAGCGCCGGAGTGGCGCGCGTGTCCCTGCGGGCGCGCGGCACGGACGGCGGCACGGCGGAGCGGCTCGTGACCGAGATCGCCGCCCAGGACCTGCCCCGCTGCGGCAGCATCTACGAGGACGTCACGGCTCTCGCCCGTGACGTCGCCCGCCCCGGGGTCGCACTCCAGGTGCAACTGCAGGGCGAGGGCGGCGCGCTGAGCTGCGACGCCGTGTCCCTCGCCCTGTACACCGACGTGCGCCGCTGAGCGTGCGCTGTCGTGCTGCTCGCTCAGCGAGCGGCGGCCTCGACGCTGATCGTCATCTCGACCTCGCGGCCGACGCCGTCGCCTTCGAGACCGTAGTCCATGCCGAACTCGCCGCGGTCGATGGTGAAGCTGGCGATGTAGCCCACGGTCTTGCCGCGCCGGCCCGCGTTCTCGCCGACCTTCTCCAGGTCCACGTCCACTTCCTTGGTGACGCCGAGCAACGTGAGCTCGCCCTTGACCTTGAAGCGGGCCTTGTCGTCGTCCTCACCGGCCGAGACCTTGGTGCTCGTGAAGCTGATCATGGGGTGGTTCTCGACGTCGAAGAAGTCGGGGCTGCGCAGGTGCCCATCGAGCTTCGCGCTGCGCGTGTCGATGCTGGTCGCCTTGACCTCGAAGGCCACGCCGCTCTTGGCCAGGTCCTCGCTCTCGATGATCGCCCCCTCGAACTCGTTGAAGCGGCCGAAGAACCAGGACACGCCCCGGTGGCGCACCTTGAACATCACGTTGGAGTGCGTGGCATCGACCATGTACTCGGTCGCCTCGGGCAGAGTCGCTTCGTCCAGGGGCGCGACGGGCGCCAGGGCAGTGAGCGCGTAGACGGCGAGCAGGGCGACGAAGGTGGCGGTGATTCCCTTGAGCATGGTCTGTTCCTCGGGGGTTTGGTCCTCGGGGTCTCGGGGCCCGAGGTCGGGCAGGGGTGTGGCACTGGTGCCTGGTTGCAAAGCGCCATGAGTGCGCCGGTGCGAAGGCGGGAAACGTAGCCCGGGCCTCGCGCCGCGTCCACCAACGGACGAGGGGGTCAGACGCGGCGTGTGCGCCGAGCGTTGGGAGGCCCGGAGACGCGACCGGGTGCGGGGCCTCTCAGCACTGGTTCAGGGCGTGATTCCCACGATCGTGTTGGTGGATGCGAAGCCACCGGGAGTGCCCCCGTCGGCGATCCAGAGTTGGTACAGCGTCTCCACGCCGGGGCCCACGTCGGCGGGCCAGGTGCCGGCCAGGAGCAGCTCGCCGGCCGGTCCGACGGGCAGCGGCCCCAGCACCACGTCGGGCGCGGGCAGCAGCACGCCGCCCCGGAAGGCGACCCCGAGCGGTGGGTCCATGGGCGACGGATCGCTGCCGGTCAGCAACGAGAAGCCGGCGATCAGGAACGCCGGGGCGCCGGGCAGGGCGTTGCTCAGCGCAAGCGACACGGGGCTGCCCGGTTGCAGATCGCCGCTGCCGATCAGGCGTGCCACGCCCGGGCTGCCGCTGCGGGCGCTGCCCAGGGAGGTCCACGTGGGCAGGCGATCGACCGCTTCGAACACGTGCACGGCGCCCACCAGCATCTGCTCGCTGATCAGGGAGACGTTGCCGGCCAGGATCTGGTCGTCGTTCCAGCTCACGCTCCACCCGGTCAGCTCCACGGCGGCGGGACGGCCGTAGGTCAGCCGGTTGGACTGGGTCCAGGTCCCGCCCTGCAGCGTGACGTGATAGACGGCGCCGGGGCCCGCGAACTCGGTCGGGGACAACAGCGTGTCCTCCGCCACCGCGCCGATCGCGAGCTCGTCGCCGTGCAGGTCCAACGAGAAGCCGAAGCCGGCGCCGGCCACGGGTGCGTCGGACATGATGCGTTGGGTCAGCGGCCAGTCAGCGCCGTCGCGGTCGAACACGTAGGCCGCGCCGGGCGCCACGTTGTTGGGCGTCGCCGGGTCGAGCTTGAAGGTCCACGCGCCCACGGCGAGCCGGTCGCCGTCCAGGTCGAGGGACTCGGCGAACCGGTTCTGCTGAGTGCCTTCGGGAGACGGGACGGTCGCCGCGCGGCTCCAGAGGTCGTTGCGCAACTCGTAGATCAGCACCGCAGGGATCGAGCTGCCCTTGCCGGGGATCGAGCCGCCGATGGCGATGCGGTTGCCGGACAGCGAGACGTACTGCTTGAAGAACTCGCCCGCGTCGGGCCGGATGCGTTGCTCGAGCATCCAGGTGCCACCGCTGCGCCGGTACACGTAGGCCGAACCACCGGCCGTGAAGTCGAACAGCTCGGCCATCACGACGATCACGTCGCCCTCGATGTCCACGCCGCGCCCGAAGGCCGCGCTCGTCTGGGCGAAGCCGTCGGGCAGCGCACGCAACTTCGTGCTGCGCACCCAGGTGTCGTTCACCAGCTCGTAGACCGACGCCGAACCGGCGAGCACCCCGAACGTGGAATCACTCTCGTCGCCCACCACGAGCGTCGTCCCGTCGATGGCCACCGCGCCGCCGAAGTCGAACGCCGGCTCACCGACCTCGGACGGGGCCAGCTTCTGCGCCACGCTCCACGTGTCGCCGTCGCGCCGGAACAAGAGCACCGCGGCCTCGATCGGCGTCCCCGTCACGGCCCACTCGCCGTCGCTGTCCAACGAGCGACCGAGGTCCGCCTGGCCGTTGGCCTCGGGGTCGAGCAGCAGGTCGAGTTCGGCTTGGGCGTGGGCCGTCGTTCCGACGGCCAGAACGATCAACAGATACAAGGCGACACGCGTGGTCCCCATGCGGTCCTCCGATTCCGAAGTTGTTTGCGGGGCTGAGCGACAGGGCGCGCCTTTCCCAGGGCGCGGGCCGCATGCCCCCGCAACCTAGGGCGAGTCGACTGATTGCACAAGCGCGCCGGGGCGTGTGCGATGGTGTGCATCGCCCCTGCGTGACGCACTGCGAGGGCGGGGATGCGTCAGCCGCCAGGAGGAGCCGAACGATGAACATGTGGCTGCTGATGTGCATGACGACGGCGCTCGCCTTCCCCGCTCCACAAGAGACGATCGACAGCGGATTGTCGGGCCTGTCGGAGCATGCGGCGCGGGCTCAGAGGCGCGAGCGGTTGGCCGAATACGCGCTTGCGCTGTCGTCGGCGGAGACGGCGCTCGGTGCAGGTCGGCTGGAACGCGCACGGCGACTGCTCGACGAGTGTGCGCCCGGGCTGCGCGGCTGGGAGTGGCAACAGTTGCACGAACGCTTGTCGCCCACGGCGCTGGAGCTCGACCATCGCGACGAGGGTGACGAGGCGGTGGTCATGACCGTGGCCTTCAGCCCGGACGGCTGTTTCCTCGCGGTCGTCGTGGACCGGGGTGAAGTGCGCTTGTGGCGCACTGCCGGTTGGGAGCGCGCGAACAGTCTCGACCTTCGCGGTGAACGCGAGTGCACCGATCTCGCCTTCGGGCCGGAAGCTCCCTGGGAGCCGGGCGGACAGTGGTTCGCCCTGGCGACCGGACGCGGCGAACTCTACGAGGCGGCGACATTGAAACGGCTGGCCCTGCTCGAGCCCGAGCGGCCCGACGATGTCGTGCTCTCGGTGGCCTGCTCCGAACGTGCACGGCTCGTGGCGTTGGCGGGTGAGGGCTTTGTGGAGTTGTGGGACGTGGGGGCCCCGCGCAGGCCGGAGCGCGTGCAACGCTTCGACGTGCCCGACGACCCCGAAGGCGTGGGCCGCGTGGGCTTCGACGACAACGGCGCCTACGTCTACGCCTGGCCCTTCACCGACGAGTTCGGCCTGCACCCGCTCGACCGGGATGCGGTTGATGCCTCGATCCGCATCTGGGACGTGGACAACGGCGCGCTCGTCGCACGTCTGAGTGCCCGGAACCACCCAACGCGGGCCGCTGCGGCAGCGACGCTCTTCGATCCCGGTGACGAGGGCTACCCGCTGCTGCTGGGCACGGAGGATCACGGTGTGCGCGTTGTCGATGCCGGTCACGGTGACGTGGTCTCCCGCTTCGGTGGCCACGGCGCGGCGGTCTCGGCTGCGGCCGTGGAGACCGACGAGGAGTTCGCGGCGACCGGCACGGAGCACGGCGAAGTCATCGTCTGGAACCTGTACCGCGAGGAACGTGTCGCCAGCTTCCACGACGGTCGCTCCACGATCCTCTCGCTCGACTGGAATCCGACAGGTGAGTTGCTCGCTGTCGGGGGGCTGGAGGGGGTGGTCCGGATCCACGATGTGTTCGGCGCGCGGCCGGCGGGCCCGGTCCCTTTGCACGGAGTCTCCGACGGGAGCGCTTCGTCCACGGGGCGCCTGCTCGTCGGAACGGGCCGCGCCGGCACGGCCGCCTGGGACATGGACGAACTCGTGTTGCGCGCGCGCATGTCCGGTTCGGGTCCGGGGCTGGCATGCAGCAGCTCCGACGGCACGCGTGTCGTTGCGGCCACGGGCGGAATGCTCCAGGCCTGGGACACCGAGAGCGGAGAGCTGTTGGGCCGGCAGGCACTGCAAGGCAGGAATGGGGTCACGGCCCTGGTGCACTCGCCGAGTGAGTGCCTCGTGGCAGTGGGCACAGGCGGTGGGCAGATCGCCCTGTGGGACGCCGACCTGAGCCAACACTACGGTTGGCGGGCACGGGCTGCACCCATCACCCAACTCGCGTTCGACTCGGAGGGCCGTTACCTGGTGAGCGCCTCCGACGGCGTCATCGATGTCTGGGACGCGCGGCGTTGGGATCCTCAGCCCGTGGAGCAGAGCTTGTCGTACCTCGTGCACGATGGTGTGGTGCTCGCTCTGGCTCTCGATGGGGCCGACCGTTTCATCGCCACCGGTACGGAGGATGGGCACCTGCAGCTCTGGGACCGGGCCAACGAGCGCTGGATGGGTGAGCCGCTGGCCTGCGATGGGGCGGTGACGGCGGTTGTCTTCTCGCCCGACGGCCGTCGGCTGCTGGTCGGCGTGCGCGAGCGAGGCCTGCTCGTGGTGGATCCGTTCGAACTGATGGTCCTGGCCGAGGTGCCGGGTTCACAGCCCTACCTCGACGTGCAGCGTCTCGCCTGGCCGGCGGACGACGTGGTGGTGGCCTGGGCTCGCGTGGTGGAGGACGACGTCCAACGCTCACTGGTCGACGTGTGGGGGTCGCGCGCGCGCGACCCGCCGCCGCCCTGGCCAAGCGTCGCGCTGCCGGAAGTAAGCGGCGTGACGCAGCTCGTGCGCGTCGTCGCCAGTCCCGCGCCATCACGCAGCGAGTTGTTCGCCGCACTCGGCCGTCTCTCGGACGCGCGCGCGTCCAACCCGGAACACCGCGGCGAACTCGCGCGTCTGATGGCCCTCGCCAACTACCGGCTCGGGCGCCACGTCGCGGCGTGGTCCAACCTGGACCTGGGCCGACTCGACATCTTCCATGGGCGCCGCTCGCCTGATGGACTCGACGACCCCGTCGTGTTGCGCCTGGGCGCCCTGCTCCTGCGCGCCCACGGGGAGGACGCCCTGGCCCACGACTGGCGTGACGTGGCGCTGCGCACCCCCGCGTCGCCCGACGACCCGGCGCGCGCTTTCGTGATCGAGGAGTTCGAGCGGGTGTTCTCGCGCTAGCCTGGACTTCTCACCAGGATTCGACGCAGCCCTGAAGGCGCAGGCGCAACCGCAGCAGAAGCTGGTGAGAAGTCCAGGCTAGGTGGGTGTTTGCAGCCCGACCCCGCCGCGCCGCGACCGCTGTCCCGACCGTCCCGCAGCGTTGCGGTTAGACTCGGGCCCACGGCCGCCGGGGGAGCGGCCCGCCCCCTGAGCCCCATGACCGACCCGACCCAGGCCACCGTTCTGCTGCGCCGTCTCAATCACGGGGATCGCGCGGCCGCCGATGAGCTGTTGCCCCTCGTGTACGACGAGTTGCACCGGCTGGCTGAGCGCTTCATGGGCGGCGAGCGGTCGGCGCACACGCTGCAGCCCACGGCCCTGGTGCACGAGGCCTACCTGCGGCTGGTGGACGGTGCGGGCGACGATTGGGAAGACCGACGGCACTTCCTCGGCGTGGCGGCGCGGGCCATGCGCAACGTGCTGGTGGATCACGCGCGTACGCGGGGTGCGCTCAAGCGCGGCGGAGACTACGAGCGCGTGCCGCTCGATGATGCCCTGGCGCTGTACGAGGACCGGGTGCCCGACATGCTCAGTCTGGACGAAGCGCTGCAGCAGCTCGAACGCCTCGACGACCAGTTGGGTTCGATCGTGGAGCTGCGCTTCTTCGGAGGGCTGAGCAACGTCGAGGCGGGCAAGGTGCTGGGTGTGTCGACGCGCAGCGTCGAGCGCGGCTGGTCCACGGCCCGCGCCTGGTTGCGCGCGGCGTTGGCCACGTGATGCCGCGCGGACACGACCGCGGACTCCCGGGCACCCCGGGGACGGGCGGCAGGGTTGATCGGCGGGTGCTGACGGGCGGCGGCCCGGCGTGACGGACGCAGGGCGCTTCACCGTCATCCGGAGGACCTTCGAGCAGGCGCTGGAACGGGATGTCGCCGAGCGCGAGACGTTCGTCACCCGGGCCTGCGGTGCGGACGCTGATCTGCTCGCCGAGGTGCAGCGCCTGCTCGCGGCCCACAGTGACGACGGGTTCCTGGTGGCGCCCGAAGCGATCGAGCTGCGCGCCGCACTCACACCCGAGGCGCCGCTCGGCGCGCCCGGCGAGCGTCTGGCGGGCTACGAGGTCGTGCGCGTGCTGGCCGAGGGCGGCATGGGCACGGTGTACGAAGCGCTGCAGGAGAGTCCGCGGCGCCGGGTGGCGTTGAAGGTCATGCGCACAGGGCTCGGCTCGCCGTCCGCCCGGCGTCGCTTCCAGTACGAGGTGGACGTGCTGGCCCGCCTGCGCCATCCGAACATCGCCCAGGTGCACGCCGCCGGTACCCTCGACGCCGGCCCGCTCGCCACGGGCCAGGGCGACGACAGCTCCTTCGCCGTGCCGTGGTTCGCCATGGAACTGGTGGAGGATGCCAGCACCATCATCCGTTACTGCCGCGATCACGACCTGGACCTGCCCGCCCGGCTGCGACTCTTCAGCGACGTGTGCGCCGCGATCCACTTCGGCCACCAGCACGGCGTGATCCACCGGGACGTGAAGCCGGGCAACGTGCTCGTGGACGCAAGCGGTTGCCCCAAGGTGATCGACTTCGGCGTGGCTCGCGCCACCGACGGCGGCGACGCGAGCGCCACGCAGCACACCCGCGCCGGCGAGGTGGTGGGCACGCTGCAGTCCATGGCGCCCGAACAGTTGGAGGGTGGAGAGGGCAGGGTGGACACTCGCGCCGACGTGTACTCCCTCGGCGTGGTGCTGTTCGAGCTGCTCTGTGGGCGGCCGCCGCACGACATGCAGGGCAAGTCGTTCACCGAGATCATCGCGCTCGTGCGCGACCGGGTGCCCGCCGCACCCAGCACGTATGTCGATCTGCCCGCCGAGCTGGACTGGATCGTGTTGCGCGCGATCGAGAAGGAACCGGACCGGCGCTACGGATCGCCGCGCGAACTGGCCGACGACATCCAGCGCTACCTGGACGACGAGCCGGTGCTGGCCAGCCCGCCCAGCGCGGCCTACCGCGTGCGCAAGTTCGTCCAGCGCCACCGGGTGGGCGTGGCGGCGGCCGCGGCGATCCTGTTGCTGCTGGTCGCCGGCATCACCGGGACGTCGCTCGGTTGGCTGCGCGCGGTCGAGGCCGGCGAGGAAGCGCGCGTGGCCCAGGGTGAAGCGGAAGCTGCGCGCGGCGAGGCCGAGCAGGCCCTGGTGCACGCCGAGCAGGAGGCCGCCAAGGCCAACACGGTCGTGGGCTTCATGATCGACCTGTTCGAGTCACCCGATCCCGGCATCGACGGGCGCGACGTGAAGGTCGTGGACGCCCTGGCGCGGGCGGAGGCCATGGCACCGGAGGCCTTCCGCCGCTTCCCCGGCGTGGAGTCGGCGCTGCGCCACGCGTTGGGCAAGCTCTACTACAACCTCGGTCTGCTGGAGCAGGCCGAGGCGCACCTGATCGTGGCGCGCTCGTTGCGCGAGACGCAGTACGGTGTCGCCGACGGCCGCACGCTGTCCACGGTCGGGGCGCTGGGTCTGGTGTGGATGGACCAGGGTCGCTACGAGGAATCGGAAGCCGTCTTCACTCCGGTGCTGCAACTGGCGCGGGAGGCGGAGGGGGACGCGGCACCGGCGGCACTGGCGATCTTCAACAACCTCGCCATGCTGCGTCAGAACCAGAGTCGCTGGGGCGAGGCCGAGAGCCTCTACCGCGAGTCGGTGGATGCCCACCGGGAAGCGCTCGGGCCGGAGCACCCCAGCTCCCTGGCGAGCCGCGCCAATCTGGGTTCGGTGTTGCTCGAGCTCCAACGCAGCGACGAAGCGGATCAGGTGCTGACGCCGCTCGTGCCGGTGATGGAGCGGGTGCTGGGGCCTGAACACCCACGCACGCTCACCGCCGCCAGCAACCTCGGCGTGCTGCGCATGCAGCAACAGCGCTACGACGAGGCCCGCGATCGCCTGCGCCGTGTGATCGACGTGCGCCGGCGAGTCATGCCCGAGCACCCGGTGCTGCTTGCCGAGCTCTCCAACCTGGGCGCGCTGTCCATGTTCCAGGGCGACCTGGAGCAGGCCGAGGCGCTGTTGCTGGAGGTGGCCGACGTTCGTGAGCAGCGCTTCCCCGTGTCGGACCCCGACACGCTCGTCGTGCTCAGCAACCTCTACTTCGTGCGCGACGAGCGCGGCGATCTCGAGGGCTGCGAGCAGATCCTGGAGCGCATCCTGGCCCACGATCCCGGTGAGAACGTGAGACTTGCCCGGGGCCTGGTGACGCTCGACCGCATCGCCAACCTGTGCGAGCTGCGCGGTCGCGACGCCGCCGTGGAGGCCATGCTGGCCGAGGTGCTCGAGGGTCACGCGCGCCTGCTGGGCCCCGATCACCTCGACGCGATGTCACCCCGACTGCGGCACGTGCTCGCGATCCAGCGCCAGGGCCGCCTGGACGAAGCCGAGCGACTGCTGCTCGCGTTGCGCGACGTGCTGCCAGGCATGTTGCCCGACGACCACCCCGGCGCTGCCTTCGTCGACATGTACTACGCGGGCTTGCTGGCCGAGCAGGGCCGCTTCGACGAGGCCGAACCGTTGCTGCTCGCCAGCCACGAGGTGATCAGCCGCCTGGGCGACGCCGAGGAGCGCGGCACGGTGCTGACTCACCTCGTCGACTTCTACGAACGCTGGGGCCGCGAGGTGGAGGCGGCGAGTTGGCGCGGCAGGCTCTGAGCGAACCCTCGGGCCCTCGAGCCGTGATCGAGACCCGGCCCCGGCCCGGAGGCGGGGTGACACCCCGTCGAGCACCGAGAGCGACGTTCGACGCAGCCCAGCAGCACCAGGCGTGTCCGCAGCAGGAGCTGGTGAGTCCGGGCTAGCGCAGCGACAGTTCGAGGTGCCGGGCGTCGCGGCTGGGCACGTTGACCTCGGAGGCGATGCGCCGGTCGCCGTGTTCGGCCACGACGGTGTAGTCGTCGGGGACCAGGGCCGGGAAGTCGACGTGGCCCAACTCGTTGGCGCGGGTGTGGATCGGACCGTCCACGTCGAAGCTGTCGCCCTGGCGCTGGATGGTGACGGCGGCCAGGGCCGCGGGGCGGCCGGCGGGCGTGCGCAGATCGAGTTGCAGTTCTCCGCCGGCGGGCAGGTACGCGACCACGTGGTGGCCGCGGTGATCGGCGGTCCACCAGGGTTCTTCGTGCAGGCCGTGGCCGCGGGCATCGATGCGCAGGCGGTAGTCGTAGCCGGGCGCCAGGCCCTCCACCCGGAAGCTCCCGTCATCGGCGATGACCGTGCGCAGTCCGGCGGGGAGCGTGCGACCGTCCAACTCGATCACGAGGGTCACGTCGTAGTCAGCGAGGGGCGCGTCGAGGAGGGTGGAGAACACCTCGCCGGTGACGACGGCGCGGCGCAGGTTCTCGTCGCTGGCCACCAGGCGCAGGTCGTCCGTGCCGGCCCACACGTCCTTCACCACCAGCTTGCGATCGCGGGAGCTCTCGTCGGGGCGGCAGAAGACGATGTACCTGGCGTCGGGGTGCAGCGGCGCCAGTTCGAAGCGGCCGTTCGCGTCGGTGTCGCCCTCGGCCTCGCCGTAGCGGGCCCAGATGGTGGGGGCGTACTCCATGGCGCGCGGCTCGAACAGGTGCAGCGGGCGCGCGCGGATGGTGACGTCGGGCAGCGGCACGCCGGCTCCGTCCACGAGCCGACCGCGGATCGCGCTGGCCTCGGGCAGTTGCAGCCAGGCCGTTGCGCGCGGTGCGCCGTCGTCGACGGTGACCTCGACGGGCTCACTGGGTGCGGTTTGCGCGTGGGAGCCCATGAGCGTGTAGGTGCCCAGGGCGGGCAACTGGAACAGGGCACGCCCCTCGTCGTCGGTGGCGAGGTCGACGTGGTAGGGGGCCTCCTCCGGGTAGTGGCCGAGTTCCACGTCGAAGCCCGGGAAGTGACGGCGCAGGGTGACCTGGCCGTCGGTCACGGGCTCCTCGTCG
>JAJDEQ010000169.1 GCA_029259695.1 Planctomycetota bacterium | reverse complement strand
GGCGGACGAACCGGGGGCGAACAACAACGGCTCGGGCGCCGTGACGACGGCCGCCATCGCCGCCGGCTACCTGCGGGCGATCCGCGACGGCCGACTCGAGCGGCCGCGACGCAGCGTGGTGTTCCTGTTCGCCCCGGAGATCGAGGGCAGCCAGGAGTGGCTGCGCACGCAACCGGGCAAGATCGACCTGGCTCTGTGTCTCGACATGGTCGGCCAGGACCCCGGGATCACCGGCGCCAAGGCGCTGGTGGAACGCATGCCCGACCCGGGTGCGATCTGGGATCGGCCGCCGCTCGACATCCATTCCGAGTGGGGCCGCGGCGATGTGCGCGAGAGCGACCTCAACGGCTCGTTCCTCAACGACTACGTCATGGCGGCCATGAAGTTCCGCGCCGACGCGACGAACTGGAAGGTCCAGAGCAACCCCTACGAGGGCGGCAGCGATCAGGGCTCGTTCCTCGAGCGCGGCATCCCCTCGGTTCTCTTGTGGCACTTCACCGATCCCTTCTACGACACCAACCTCGACCGGCTCGACAAGGTCAGCCGGTCGGAGATGGCGAACGTGGCCACCGCGACGCTGGGCCTCGTGCACCACTTCGCCCACGCCGGTCTCGAGCGCGCGCAGGAGGTGCTCGACATCGTCATGGCGGCGGCGCGGCGCAGGCTGTTCACCGAGGTGAACAACGCGCGCTCCTTCCTCCAGGTGCCCGCGGTGGCCGATGACGACAAGCAGCGGGAACGGGTGCTCGATCGCGAGCAGCGCATCATCCTGGCCTGGGGCCGTTGGTACCGGCAGGCGGTGCTGTCGATCGAGAACTTCGATCCGCATCTCGAGTTCAGCGATCGCTCGGCGCTCGAGGAACGCATCGATGCGGCGCTCGGTGAATTGCGGCAGATCGAGATGGAGACGCTCGAGAACCTGCAGTAGGTCCCAGGGCCTGCGGTCGGTCGACGGGTCCCGGTCAGCCGTCGCCCGCGGCGCCGACGCGGGCGCGCTGCAGGTTGGAGCTGACCTTCGGGTGTCCCGGCGCGATTTCGAGCGCTCGTTCGAATTGCTCGACCGCTTCCGCGTAGCGCTGCATGCCGAGCAGCGTGTTGCCCAGGTTGTTGCGCAGTTCCACGTTGTCCACGCCGCCCGCGAGCGCGGCCCGGTAGGCGGCCTCGGCGTCGGGCAGACGGCCGAGCTTCTTGAGCACCCAGCCCAGTTGCAGGTGCGCCTCGGTTTCGGCGGGATCGAAGCGCAGCGCGCGATCGAGCAGTTCGAGCGCCAGGGAGAACTGACTGTGTGCTCGCAGATCCTGCGCGACGCGACGGCAGGCGAAGGCCAGCGCCGCGCCGGCGTACTGGTCTCCGCCCGGGATCGACGGCAGGCTGCGCATGGCGCTGCAGGCGACCTGGATCGCGCTGACGTCGCGCTCGATCAGATCGTCGATCGTCCTGCCGACGCGATAGCCCTCCATGATCAGCATCAGGCGCCACGCCTCATCGCTCCCGCCGGGCAGGGGCGGCCCCAGCGCGTCGGTCGTGAGGTCCAGTGAACGGATCAGGATCTGCCGTGCGTTGGGGTACTTGGGCGCCAGCGAGATCGCGCGTCGGGAGGCCGCCACGGCCCGCTCGCGGTGGGCCCGGGCGGCCGTCGGCTCGGACTCTTGCTCGGCCAGGAAGCGTTCGATCGAGGCGTAGTTCGACCACGAGGTCTGCTCGACCGTCTCGGTGTTGAGCAGCCATTGGGTCCAGCCGCGCTCGCTGAAGCCGGCGTCACCGAGCGGGTTGTACTGCCCGAGGGAGAGCAGCACGGCCACGCCCAGGCCGGCGGCGAGCTTGGTGCGGCCGCGAGCCGGCCCCCGGAACCATTGCACGCCGTGCACGATGGCGCCCGCGGCGAGCACCCACAGACATGGCTGCGCACTGAGCCGATAGCGGCCCATGACGTAGAACAGTCCGAGCGTGGCAGCGACCACGAGCAGACCCGCGCGGACGACGTTGAGCTCGAGTCTGCGCCAGGGGAGGAAGAGGAACCCCAGCAGCGCCAGCGGGCCCAGCCAACGCAGGTCGGAGAGCGGCGAGGCGAGCCACCCGAGCCGGGAGCGGTAGAAGAGCCAGTCCTTCACGTCGCCCACTTCGTTGCCGTGGAACAGGTGCACGAGTTTGAGCGCGAGGCGTTTGGCCGACACGATCGGCCGGTCGCTCACCCGTCGCCGGGCTTCTTCCCACCACCAGGCGGAGATCTCGTCGCCGCCGAGCCGGCGGCCGAGGGCCTGCTCGGGGATGGCGACGGCGTCGACTTCCTCGAACATCGCGTCGCCCCGGCCGGCGCGCAGCGGTTCGTAGGTCACGCCCGAGAGCACGTGGCCGTGATCGGGTTGACCGAGGGCGAAGTTCGAGCCGGCCTGGTACGTCGTCAGCACCCAGTCGCCTCGGCGCACATTGTGGATCGTGAGCGGCGACAGGCTGAGCAGGGCGACCGTGAGCAGCACCGCGGCGCGGGCGAGCTGCCGGCGCTCCGGCCGCGCGACCAGCGAGAGCAGCACCATCCCCAGGGCGATGTACATGTTGCCGCGCAGCATGATGCCCACGCCCAGCACGGCGCCCAGGACGAGCGTGCGCCTCAGACCGCGACCGGAGAGGCCGTTCGTTCCCGCCGGTTCGGTGAGCACGTCGAGCCACAGGTGCAGGGCCCACAGGAACATGACCAGGCTCAAGCTGGCCTTGAGGATCTGCGCTTCGTGGAACACGAGCGGCCCCGACAGCGCCGCGAAGACGCCGGCCAGCAGGCCCACGCGCGCGCCGAGGCAGCGGGCGCCGAGCCAGGCCACCAGCAACGCGCTGAGGACACCCAGAGCGTGCTGCCACCAGATCACCAGACGGTGGGGGCGGTCCTGGGCGATGACCGGCGGGGTGCCGTCCACGGGCGCCGGCGGCACCGCCCTGTAGAGCTGGCCCAGCAGCCAGCCGTAGAGCGGTTCCTGGTAGAAGGCGCGCTCGCGGTCCAGGGTCCCGTCGGCGACCCGACGCGCGAGCTGGTCGTAGGCGCGTTCGTCGCCCAGCAGGTGCCGGTGGTAGACGCCGACCGGCCCGTCGTCGCCGACCAGCGTGGCCTCGAACCCGACGCGCACCACGAGCGCGAGGGCCGCCACGATCAGCAGCTCCACGACCCGGAGCGGACGCCGGTCGTCCTCGTTCCCGGCCGGGTCGCTGCCCGCGCGTGCCGCGCTCATTGCGGCGGTCGGACGAAGATCGCCATGTCGAGATGCAGCAGGGTGTCCATGGTGGCCGAGCGCTCCACCGAGAACGTCGCGACGCGCCGGGTCAGTCCCCATCTCGTGGCGTAGGGCAATCCCATGTTCAGGATCCCCACGTAGTTGTGCTCCCAGAATTCCGTCTCACCGCTGGCCGTGAAGCGGGCCTCCAGCCGTTCCACTTCGGGGCGGGCGAGGCGCGAGGCGTACAACAGCGGGAAGCACACCAGGGCGTCGGGCTGCATGGCGTTCAGGTGCTTCTCCGCCTCGATCAACGAGGCGGTGTCCCCGCCGCTCAACAGGTGGGCCAGTTCGCCGTCGTTGTTGCCGTAGAAGTCGAACACACGGCGCTTGCCGAAGTAGTTGACGGCGCCGGCGTCGTGGGCCGCCACGACCACGTCGGGCGGCAGGTTGGCGTCGATCCAGATCCCGGCGGCGACCTGTTGCAGCTCCACCTGCGCGCACTGGTCCGCGAAACGCTGGCGCAGTTCGAAGGCCTTGCCGGGCAATGCGTAGGCGAGGCCGAGGATCAACAGCAGCGGTCCGATCAGGGCCACCGCCGCGCCGAGGCGACAGAAGAAGCCGGCATAGGCCGTGCGCACGAGCGAGCCGATGCCGGCGCTGACGACCACCAGCATCAGCGGCCAGCACACGAGCGCGTAGCGTCCCCAGTAGAACGGGATGCGCTCGACGCCGTCGACCCTCTCGAACTCCCAGGTGCGGGTGACGAGGATCGCGCCGAAGAGCGTGAGCGCCGCCACGAGCTGCATCGTGCCGAGCAGTCGGAAGCCGCCGTTGAGCGAGATCGCCCCGGCGATCAGGGCCAGCACCAGCGCCCAGCCCCAGCCGGTGTCGGCGATCAGCGCGCCGGTGACGTTCCACAGGTGCGCCAGCACGTCACCGAGCACGAAGTGCCCGTCCACGAAGACGTCGAGGATCCACTGGCCCTTGATCAGCAGCGTGTTGGGCAGCGGGTGCCCCGCGGCGTACTGGCAGTAGGCGACCCAGGGTCCGATGCAGATCACGATCGGGAGCAGGTAGGGCCACACGCGCACGCGCCGCAACGCGAAGAACACCAGGCCCACGACGACGAGCACGAGCGCCTCGGGGCGCGTGAGGCACAGCAGCCCCGCGAGCCAACCGGCGCGACCGGCGCGGTTGTCGAGCAACGCCTCCACGAAGAGCAGCGAGAGCATGCCGAACAGCGGCAGCTCCATGCCGCTGAAACGGGTGAACATCATCAGCGGGTCGAGCGTCAGCAGGATCGCCGCGAACACGGCGGGCCAGCGGCCGGCGCGGCTCGCCAGGCGGAAGCCGGCCCAGGCGGTGAGCAGGCCGAACAGGCCGCCCAGGGCGCGGGCTCCTGCGTCGGCCCGTGATTCACCGAGCACGTGCGTCCAGATCGCCTCGGGGACGGCCAGCAGCAGGGTCCACAGGGGTGCCGTCACGCCCGCTTCGGCCTCGCCCGGGTTGAAGGCGAAGCCCTCCAGACCGGCCACGGACCGGGCGTACACCATGTGCACCCAGGCATCGTCGAGGGGGAAACCGGGCCCCGCGGGCGCGAGGAACCACGCGTTCGCGAGCACGGTGACGGCGACGAGGATGGCGAGGACTCGTGCGGACATCGCCGGAAGGCTAGCAAACGGCATTGTGGTACGGTCTCCCTCTCCCCATCGCCCTGCCACAGTCGGCTCCCGCGGCCGGCACGTCCCCTCGGCAGGTCACGCCGCCGATCCCTTCGGCGACCGGCTCGTCTCCTTCGCATGCGCCGCCTCTTCGTCATTGCCGCCGTCATCGTGCTCGTCCTCGTGGGCGTGTGGATCACGGACAAGCCGATGGAGCGCTTCAGCCTGGGTCGGGGCGAGGCGCTGATCACCCGGGAGGGGGTGGACGCGCTCCTGGTCGGCGACGGCAGCGGTGGCTGGCGCCGCTTCGGCTCGGGGGCTCGCCACGCCCACGAAGGCGTCGCCATGCCGGACGGTGTGGTGGGGCGCCCGGCCTTCGACCACGCCGGCGCGGTCTTCATGCTCACGGCCGACGGTCTGCTGCGCGTGGGGCAGGGGGGCTCGGTGGAGACCCTGGTCGCCCCGGAGGCGTTGCCCGACCACGCCGTGCTGGAGGGCGCTTGCGGGACGGACGGACCGCTGCTCTCGGCTCCTGTGAGCGGAGGGGCGGGTGGACGCCGCTTCCACGTGCTGCGCAGCGGCGGAGCGAACGGTGGCGGCCCGCTGATGGTCGTGGCCGACGCCGCGGGCGAGGCGCTTGCCCCCGCGGTCGGCGAGATCATCTGCAGCGAGGCGTCGTCGACCTGGGCCTTCCGTCGCGGTTCGGACTGGGAGGCGTGGAGCTTCGGCGGGCCGGATGGGCCGCAACGCGTGGTCGCCGCCGGCTGTCGTTCGCCCGGCGCGCTGTTCACGCCGGATGGCGAGTCCCTCGTGCTGGAGGGCAATCTCGGCGGTCTGAAGCGGCTGTCCCTGGTCGACGGGTCCTTCGAGTTCATGGCGGCCGAGGCCAACCTCGGGATGTCCCGCCGCGTGCCGTTCGGGGTCGGCTTCCATCGTCACCCGAACGTGATCATCGCGGGCCCCCAGTGGTCGATGGACGGCTACCTCAACATCTACTCGACGCATCTCAGTGGTCGTGGGCGCCAGCAGTTCAAGCTGGCCTTCATCCACCACTACGCTGTGTCCATGTCCTGGAACGGCCGGCTGATCGTGTACTGCCAGGCCGACTTCGACGAAGAGGACGACCGGCCGTTCGACGAGGCGCTGTACGTCTTCGACTATGCGCGCGCCACCGACGCGGCGATCTTCCTCGATGACCGTCCCGGGGGGCGGCCCGACGTCGGCCCGGCCTTCATCGGGCACGCGGACACCCTGGTCTACATCGCCGACGGCACCGTGCACGGTGTCGTCTTCCCCACGCTCGAGAGCTCATCGTGATGTCCCACGCCCACGGTCACATGCGCGACGTCTTCGCTCCCCGCCGCGCGTTCCGTGGCGTCGCACGCTGCGCGCTGGGACTGGCCCTGCTGGGGCTCCCGGCGCCGGCCGCCGGAGCGGTCTTCCCGGTCGCCGAGCCCGCGCTCGCGTCCTCCGGCGTGAACGTCGAGCAGCGCGTCCGGGCGCACATGGAGTTCCTGGCCAGCGATGAGCTGGGCGGTCGCGAGACGGCCACGGTCGAGGGCCTGATCACGGCGCGCTACGTCGCCTCGGTGTTCCGCTCGATCGGTCTGCAGCCCGGCGGGGACGAGGGCGGCTTCCTGCAGCGTTACGAGCTGGAGATGACCCAGCTCTCGCCGGCGGAGACGACGCTCGGGGGGCGCGGAGGCGTGGCGTCCGCGGGTGCCGAGGAGACGCTGTTCGAACTGGGCAGCGACTGGGTGCTGCGCGGATACAACAAGGCCGGCATCGACTACCGCGGCGACGTGGTGTTCGTGGGCCACGGCGTGGTGGACGCGGAGGCGGGCGTCGACGACTACGCCGGCATCGACGTGACCGGCCGCTTCCTGCTGGCCCTGGCAGGCAATCGGGAAGGCGCGCCGCGCCACCTCTCGGCGCGCAAGCGCCGCGTGCTGGCACAGGAACGCGGTGCCACGGGCATGCTGTTCGTGATGGAGGATGAAGACGAGTCCCCGACCGCGCGCATCTTCGGGTACCTCGCCCGGGAGCTGGAGCGGCGCACGATGGCGCTGGCCACGCCGGACCCCGAACCGGGCTTCCCCTTCGTGATGCTCAAGAACGACCCGGCCGGGCGGCTGCTGAGCGGCGCGGGTGAGGACCTCGAGAGCCTGCGCCGGTCGGCGACCGACGGCACCGGCAGCGCGCGCACCCTGCCGGGACTGGAACTCAGCCTGTCGGCGGTGGTGACGACCGAGACGGTGCACGCCTTCAACGTGGCGGGTGTGCTGCCCGGTTCCGATCCCGAGCTGGCCGACGAGTACGTGATCATGTCGGCCCACATGGATCACATCGGCATCGACAGCGAGGGCAACGTGAACAACGGTGCCGACGACAACGCGTCGGGCACCACCACGGTCATGACCACCGCCGAACTGCTGGCGGGTGGAGTCGCACCGCGCCGCTCGATCCTGTTCCTCGCCGTGTCGGGTGAGGAGAAGGGCTTGCTGGGATCGAAGTACTGGGTCGATCACCCGACCGTGCCCCTGGAGAACGTCGTCGGGAACGTGAACATCGACATGGTCGGGCGCAACGAGCCCGAGTTGATCGGCGCCACGCCGTCCCCCGAGCACGAGCACTACAACGAACTGGTGGAGCGCTCGGTCGCGCTGGCGCCGGAGTTCGGGTTCGAGGTGACCTGGAATGCCGGCTCGCCCGACCGCCGGCGGCGGGTCGACGAGTACTACTCGCGGTCCGATCACTACAACTTCGCCGACAAGGGCATCCCGGTGGTCTTCTTCTTCTCCGGTGAGCACGAGGACTACCACCGTCCCAGTGACACGCTGGAGAAGATCGACATCGGGAAGCTGGGCCGGATGTCGCGTTTCTCCCAGCGCCTGATCACCGAAGTGGCCGACGAACCGAGCCGGCCGGCCCGCCTGGCGCCCTGAGGCCGGCCGCTGCCCGGGGCGATCGCCGGCTGCCTGAGGTCGGTTTCGCCACAGGATCCGCTCCATGGTGTAGCGGTCCCACCCGGCGGACGATAAGGAGCGGGGACGGCGTCGGGCTCAGCCCGCCATGGGGCCGCCCAACATCGCTTCCTCCACCGGGGTAGACTGCCTCCATGACCGCGCGCCCGATGCTCGCCTCGTTTGCCCTCTGGGCGGCGGCCCTCGCGGGCGGCGTGGCGGGGCCTGTTGCGGCCCAGGACGGGGCTCCGGCCGCTGCGCCTCTCGGGCGCCCGGGGGCATCCCTCACGGCGGCGGCTCTCGGCCGTCCCCCCGAGCTGGCGATCCACCACTCCACGCCGCGCGCCGGGGACGTGCTGACGCTGGTGGTGGAAGGCGCCCTGCCGGGAGCCGACGTGTCCCTGCTGCTGGTCGGCGCGCTCAATGGTCCGGCGCCCGCCGCGTGGAACTCCGACGGCGACCTGGCGACCGAACTGCTCACCGCGCCGCCGTCGCTCGTGCGCCACCTGGTGACCCAGGCGGTGGACCTGCCGGCGGGCCCACCCGGCTCGCTCACGTCGCTGTGGCAGGCCGACGAATGGGGCCGCGTGGTGATGAACGTCGCGCTCGACGATCCCGAGGACGTGGCCCACCCGTTCATCCGCCTGCGGGCCGAGAGTCGCGCCGGCGGAGCGGTACGGCTCAGCTCCGAGCTGGTGTTGCGTGTGCATCCGCCGCTGCTCGTGTTGCCCTCCGTCGGCACCTTGGAGCTGCTCGACCTGCGCAATGGCACGCGTCTCGACCCTCCGATCCCGATCGGTTCGCACGTGCCCACCGTGGACGGTGTGCGCGGCATGCTGGGCCTGGCCCTCTCGGCGGACGGCGGCCGGGGCTTCGTGCTCTGGCGCGGCGGCCTGCTGGATGTGCTCGACACGGCCGGTTGGTCGCGTGAGCGCGGGCTGCTGCTGCACCCGAACAGCGAGGAGCTGGCGTCCAGTCCCGGTGGAGGGCTGGCTTTCGTCCTCGCGCGACCCCAGGACGAACCCTTCACGCCCGCGGCCGAGGTGATGTTCGTGGAGAGCGGTGCGCGCACCGAGCTCACCACGCTCAAGCTCGAGCCCATGGGTGACGACGTTCCCGGGCGCCGGTGGGCCGTGACCGACGACGGCCTGACCGCTTTCGTCGCGGCCGACGACCTCGTCGTGCGCGAGATCGACCTGGCCTCCCGGGAGCTGCGCATGTCCCGCACCGTCGGCATGGTGGGTGACAACGCCATCGCCGACATGCTCGTGGTGGGGCGCCGGCTCTACACCCTCACGTCCCGCAGTCTGGGCCGCACCGGGGCCCTGAGCGTGCTCGATCTCGACACCGGGGTCATGGCGCGGCACACCCTCGACGTGGCCCCGCTACGGCTCGTCGCGCTCCAGGACGGACCCCCGGGTGGTCGGGCGAGCGAACAGTTGATCGTGGTGCCCGCCGACGGCGGTCCGCTGCAACGGGTCCAGGACGGCTTGCCGCTCTCGACCCTCGCCGGCGAGGGGCGCTGGCTCGATGCGGCACCGCACGGGTCCGGAGCCGTCCTGCTGCGCGAGGTCGACGGCGTCGCCCGCGTGGACCTGCTCACGGCCTCGGGGACGATCGAACCCCTGGTC
>JAJDEQ010000168.1 GCA_029259695.1 Planctomycetota bacterium | reverse complement strand
CGCCGGTCACCGGGCGGCCAGAGGACGCGGCGGCCGATCAGTTGCCGCTGTAGTTGGCCACGTCGCTGGTCGGGCGCATGTGCGGGGCGATTTCCACCGAACCGGGGATCGTCCGCAGCTCGGTCTCCAGCTCGACGCTGCGCTCGGACTCGAGCTGCATCTTTGCCAGGTCCTCGTAGCTCACGCGCTGCTGATCGCTGGCCAGCACGTCGAGCTCGGCCTCCTGACGACTGCGCACTTCCGCGAGGCGGCCGTGCAGCTGGTCGAGGCTCACCGCCTGGTAGCGACTGCACTCGTCGATCGTCTTCTTGCGCTCGCCCATCAGGTCGATCAGGCGTTCGTTGCGAGCGATCGCGTCGACCTGACGCTCCAGCTGCCAGATCTGTGCCTGGAACTGGGTGCGCTCGGTCTCGAGCTGCAGCAACAGCTCCTCGAGCCGTTGGGCCTGGGCACGCAGGTACCCGAGGTCGTGGTCGGCGTCGGCCGCCCGGCTGGAGTAGGCGATGCGCGTCTGGGTGATCTGATTGGCGCGAGCGTAGGCCTGCTGCAGTGAGACGTCACGGTGGTTCAGGCGCAGGCTGGCGAGCTGGTGACCGCCCTCGCTGCGTGACTGTTCCGCCTTGGCGAGCATGGGCTCGAGCGCAGCCAGGTCGTCGTCCGCGAGTTCGACGACGCGTGCGGCGACCGCCTTCTCTCGCGTGAGCTGTCGGATCTGCTCGTTGAGCTCACCGAGGTCACCGCGCACAGCGGAGAGGCGCTTGGGGTACTCGGACTCCATCTCGCGCAACTGGGCGCGCAGCGCGTGGGGATCGTCGATGTTCTCGTCGATCACATCGGCCAGGCTACCGCGTGCCTGCTCGAAGAGCGCGCTCGCTCGATGCGGCATGGCGTAGTAGAAAGCGGTGGCCGCGACACCGGTGATCAAGCTCGTCCGGATGATGGTCTTCACGAAACCGGCCATGGGTTCTTCCTTGCGTCGTGGCCCGCGGGCAGTGCGCGCGGGCGGGGGTGTGGAACGTCTGTCCTCGTGGCCTCCGTCGGAGCAGGACACGGCAGCGCCGCGGGCTGGCTTCCTGGAGACGGGCTGTTCTTGGGAAGCCCTGGAAGCCGATTTCAGCGCCCCCGGCCGGGTCGGGAGCGCGACACCGATGCCCTTCCTTCGACGCTGCGGCAGCTCTCCAGCGCGAAGGGCGCCGCGGCCACGGACTGGCCACCTCCGATCCCCCTCTTCCCGCCCCCCTGCCCTTAGAATGGAAGGCCATGCTGAGCGACCTCACCACGCACTTCATCGGCCGCCTCCGTGCCCGCGATCCCGCCGCCTGGTTCGAGCTGTGGGAGAACTTCGGGCCCATCCTGCGCGCTCAACTGTCCAAGTGGGGCCGCGGCAGGATCGGCGTGGAGACGGTCCAGGATCTCTCCCAGGAGACGATGGCCGCACTCTCGAACGCCATCGATCGGCACGATCCCGACCGCGGGGCGCGCTTCTCCACCTGGTTGCTCGCCATCGCCAAGCACACCCTGGGGGGCGAGATGGACCGGCGCATGGCCCTCAAGCGTGGCGCCGGCAAGAAGCCGGTCGCCCTCGAGGAGGGCTGGATGGCCGCAGCCACCGGGGTCTCCCCCGATGGGCGCTACGAACGCATGGTCTTCGGCGCCAAGGTCGAGGCCGCCATCCGCGCCGTGGAGCGCGAGATCGAGTTCATGGACTTCAGCGTGTACCGCATGCGTGTCTTCGATGGGGTCAGCGGCAAGGAAGTCGCCCTCTCCCTCGGCGTGAGCGAGCCCACCGTGAGCCGCCGGCTGGCGTCCGTGCGCAAGCGGCTGCGGGAGAAGCTCTCGGAGGTCGTCGGCCGCTACAGCTTCACCGCCGACGAGGTCGACGAGTTGGAGCGAAACGGGCTCAGCTTGAATCCCAGTAAGTCCGCCGACGCGCTCTTCGACGAGGCGCTGGCCGAGATCTACCACGAGCAGATGAACCTCCGACAGGAGGATCACGAATCGCCGGCGGATTGAGGCACTCGGGTGGACAGCGGCCCCACGGCCGCTTCTGAGGAGGCCCAGATGTCCGGTGTTGGAGTACTCGCCTTTCCGCTCATGATCCTGGTGTACATCGCGGCCGCCGTCGCGGGCGTGTGGCTGGTGATCAAGATCCTGTCCGGCCTCGGCTGGCTGGTGGGAGCGCTGTTCACGGGCGTCGGGCGGGTGATCGGCCACGTCTTCGGATTCGCCCGCAACGAGATCTCCGACGTGGTCCGCGCCGCCGGGGGCATGCTCACCGCGTTGATCTTCGCCCCGCTCGTGGGCCTGAACGTGGTCATCGGACGCTGGTCCAAGGCGACCCACTACGGCGCCGCACTCGAGAGCGAACTCGCCACGGCCGGCCAGGCTCTCTATCGCGCCGTCGTCGGCAATCCCGCCCGCCTGCTCGGACTGACCGGTCTGACCGAAGGCCTGGAGCGCCGCCTGCCCGAGGTGCTGGCCCATGCACCGGGACCCGATCGCCCCAACCGGCGGACGGGTGAGTTCGAGGGCTACAAGGTCGTCGGTTCACTCCCGAGCGGCGGCTCCGGCGCGCGCCTGTTCCTCGCGGAGCCGGGTTCCGAGAAGCTCGAGCAGTTCCGCCGCCTCGGCCGCACCTCGCCCCGCCGCGTGGTGATCAAGTCGTTCTCGCTGGCCGACGGCTCGACCATGCCGCAGATCGTGCGTGAGAGCCGAGCGCTGGAGGCCGCGCGTCAACTCGGCCTCGTCGTGGAACACGAGCTCACGAGCAACCGCTTCCACTACGTGATGCCCTACGTGCCGGGTGACGACCTCTCGATCACCACGCGACGCATGCACGAGTCGTGCGGCGCCGACGGCCTGGACGACCGCAGGACCCGTCTCACGCTGGCCTACGCCGCCGACCTGCTGGGAACGCTGCGGCGCTTCCACGGCAGCGGCCTCTGGCACAAGGACGTCAAGCCCAGCAACATCATCATCTCCGACGGCCAGGTGCACCTCGTCGACCTGGGATTGATGACACCGCTGCAGTCGGCCATGACGCTCACCACCCACGGCACCGAGTACTTCCGCGACCCGGAGATGGTGCGCCTCGCCCTCAAGGGCGTGAAGGTGCACGAAGTGGACGGCGTGAAGTTCGACGTCTACAGCGCCGGCGCCGTCCTGTTCTCCGTGCTCGAGAACAGCTTCCCCGCCCACGGCAGCCTGTCCAAGATCACCAAGCGCTGCCCCGAGGCGCTGCGCTGGATCGTGCGTCGCGCCATGGCCGACATGAACAACCGCTACGGTTCCTCGGCCGAGATGCTGGCCGACATCGAGGCGGTGCGCAGTGCGCGCAACCCGTTCAAGGTGCTCCCCGCGGAGCTGCCTTCGGTGAGCGGACGCCCGCACGTCGTGGCCGAAGTGGAAGCCGACACGCGCCCCGACGCCGAGCCCCTCGGCGCCGACCCGTGGGAGGATCACCGGCGCCGCTGGGGCTGGGGAGGGTCTACCCGACGGCAGCATCAAGCCGCTGCGACCAAGGTCGCTCAGCAGGGCGACAAGGCGGCCGGCAAGGTCAAGCGCCCGAGCCGCACCCACGGTGCCCTGCGCGGACTGGTCGGCGGCGCGGCCGCGCTGCTGATCGTCGCGGTCTTCCTGGGCGGAGCGATGCGCCACCAGTACGAACAACAGAACCGGGAAGTGGCCCGCAGCGGTCCGCGCTTCGAGCTGCCCGTCACAGGCCACGAGACCGTGTGGGCGCCGACGCCTTCCCGCGCCGTGCCGCACGCACGGGGGCGGAGCACTCCGCTGCCGCTGGGCGACGGCCGGCGTGTGCTGCTGGTCGACGACCTGTCTTCGTCCGCGACGGCGCGGGTGCACGGTGAGTTCGACGAAATCGCAGGCCTGCTGAACGGCGCCGGGTTCGCCGTGCTGGGCACCGGCGACAGCCCGCTCGACGACGAGCAGGAGATCTCGCTGCTGGCCTCGGCCCGTTCACGCGTGGGCCTGAGCGATCCCTTCATCGAGGAGTCCGGCCCGCCGCTGATGGACTTCGTCAGCGAGCAGGGTGAGGCCGTCGAGGCGCTGCTGTGGTTCGGCAGCGGCCCGGACGAGAACTCCTACCGCGTGCGCCTGGTCGCGCCGGACACCGAGACACGCGACGCACTGCGCGTGATCGTGTCCCACGCCCAGCGCCCGTAGCCCAGCGCCCGTAGCCCAGGGACGCGCACCGCCCCCGGCGTCCAGCCGGTCACCCGGTCGCTACTTGATCAGCTTGCCGGCCACTACGATCGCGTTGTAGACACCGGTCCCGCCCGCGCGGTGGAGATTGCCCACGGCCTTCTTGGGCTGGAACCGCCCCCCCGGCGACAGCTTGCCCGCGATGCGCATGTTGATCGAGGCGATGCCCTCCTGGAACGCACCCTTGGGAACCTGCGATCCGTAGTACAAGCGCTTGTTCGCGTCCTCGTCCTCGAAGGCCTCGAAGCCCTGGAACACGAAGGCGTCCGCGTTGAAGACCGAGGCCAGGTCGGCAAAGCTCGTCACGTCGTCGGTCACCGCCAGCATGAGCGTGCGCGACCCCGGCGCGATCGAGAGCACGGCCGACTTCTCGCGCAGGTTGGTCAGGCCCTGCCCGGGGCGCCCGACGGTCCCGCGCACCTTCGTGAGGAAGCGGTACGGGGCATGGGCATGGGCGAAGGGCAGTGACAACTCCCCCTCCGCCTGGAAGGTGCGCACGATCGCGCCGGAGAGATCGAGTTCCACGACCACGTCGCTGACGCCGGTGGTCGCGCTGAGGAACAGGTGACCACTGGCACCGAAGCTGAGGTCGCGTGCATTCGACAGGCCCAGTGAGGGGCCGCCCAACGACTGCATCAGGTTGCCCTCCGCGTCGAACTCGTGGACGCTGTCGCCGTCGGCCACGAACAGGTGACCGTTGGGCCCGAGTGCCAGGCCACTCGGCTCCGACAGCTCGGCCTCGCCGATCACGTCGACGAGTGCGCCTTGGAGCGACACCTGCACGATCCGGCCGTCGTCGACGTCCGCCGCGAAGAGATGGCCGGCGGGGCCGAAGATGAGGTCGGAGAGCGAGTAGTCGCCCTCGGGCAGCGGGACCTCGTCGAGCACGGTGCCCTGATCATTGATCAGCACCACGCGGTTCCCTGCCATGTCGAGGATCGCCACGGCGCCGTCGGGGCCGAACGCCACCGCACCCGGCACGCTGCCCGAAGCCGTCATGTCGAGTTGTGCAACCAGCAACCCGTCGGGGTTGAACACGCTCACGCGCCCCGCGTCCCGAGCGGTCACGAAGAGCAGGCCCGAGGGAGCGAACGCGAGCCCCTGGGGTGCCTGCAGGGCCGCGCCGATCGTGCGGACCAGGTTGCCCTTGGTGTTGAACTGGAGCACGTTCTGGCCGCCTTCGGAGACCACGAACAGGTGTCCCGCCTCGAAGCCCTGCCCGGCGCTGCGCGGCACGAGGACGGCCAGCGCCAGGAGGCCCGTGGCGATCAGCCCCCGGACGGCACGGGCACGCGATCGGATGCGGACGGCTGCTTCGGTCATCTGTCTGGCTCCTGTCGTCTCATGGAGCCCCGCCGTCCCGCGGACCCGCGGGCGGCGCTGCGACCGAGCGACGGGGCAATTGGTTACATCGGTGCCCCGGGACCTCGTCTCCACCTCCGTCGGGCGCCGTCCGTCGGGCCGGCGCCTCTGTGGGCGCCCGTGGGCGGTCAGGGCCGGCGGGCGCGCTCCCCGGCTTGTCCCACCCGAGCTCGCGTCCGGCTGGGTCGCCGCCCCTCGCCGGGCCCCGCCTCGACGGCATTCGTCCCACCCTGGCACTCGTCCGGGATCCCGTTCGCGTCCAGATCCAGACTCGTCCCGATGAAGACATCGAACGGATCGGGGACGCCGTTGAGGTTGCAGTCCAGCTCGCAGGCGTCGGGAATCCCGTTCAGGTCCAGGTCGAGCGCCGGATCGCCGGCGATGTCGCCGGTGTCGTCGCTGCCGTTCATGTTGCAGTCGCACTCGGGATAGAGGAAGACGACGTCCGCGCCCGACAGCCCGGCGGCATCGGTGACCGTGAGCGCCACCTCGAGCCAGTGCAGGTCGTCGTTGCAACCGTCGCCGGCGAGGCTCGTGACCGGGGCCACCTCCGTGAGGATCGGGCCGGGGTGGATGTGCACGTCGTGGTGCAGCGTCACCTGCCACGCGTAGCTCAGCTCCGCGGCGCCGTGTTCCGCGTCGGAGACGGCCGCCTCGAGCATCGCCGTGCCCGGCCCCGTCGTGGGGTACGACGTACCGGACAGCGGCGCGAGGATCTCGACCGACGGCGGCGTGTTGTCGACCGAGACGAGCAGGGACGTGGCCTGCGACGCGCCGGCCCCATCGGTCACCTGGAGCAGGACGTCGTACGCCGTGGGTCCTGCCGATTCGAGCAACTCGAGCACCCGCAGCTCGCCCACCGAGACGAACTCGTACACCCCGCCGGGAACGCCCCACAGACGGATGCCGTCGCCGTGGGCGACATCGAAGCGGAACTCGAACTGAGCGTAGTTGATGGTCGCCGCGCCGGGGTACGGCGGGTCGGCCACGAGCCCGGCGACGTCCTGCCAGACCGCGTTGCTGCGCACCTGGAGGTGCAACTCGTCGAACCAGCCGCCGTCCCCCGGGAGCTTCACGCCCGCCTGGTAGACCAACCCCACGAAGGCCACCTCGCGGCCGAACTCGTACCCCACCCAATCCACGCCGCCCTTGTCGGACGTGAGCGACCCATCGACGTGGGCCGTATCGAACTGTCGGTTCGGGTCCGGACTGCCGAGCGGCGGGTAGTCCCCGTCGCGCATCACCTCGGGATCGGGGTTGCCCACCCCGGACGGCACGGGAGGCACCAGTTCGTCGATGCGGCTCACGATCAGACCCTCCGGCGTCACGTCCGCCGACGGGAAGACGTGCACCGGTGCGGGGCTGCGGCTGACGGGCGTCCCGTCACCGAAGTCCCACGCATGATCAAGGGCACCGCCCTCGGGGTCGTTCGAGCCGGCACTGTCGAACTGGACCTGCAACGGGCTCGGCCCGAAGGACGGAGCGGCCGCCGCAGCAGCCACGGGCGGCTGGTTGCCCGGCTGGTAACTGATGCGGTGGACCTTCGACCCGCCCTCGCCGGTGTAGTTGATGTACGCCAGCGAGCCGTCGCTGGGATCCAGCGCCAGGGCCACGACGTTGCCGGACGACTCGGCGAAGAGCTTCACCCGGCCCAGCCGGTCGTTCCCGTCGAACGTGAACAGGCGGATCCACCCGCGGCCGTAGTCGGCGTGGTAGTACGCGTTGCGGTACGACGGAGGGAAGCCGGTGTGGTCGTACCAGACGCCGCCGACCGAGCAGCTCCCGGCGAACGGCTCCCCTGCCACCGTCGACTCGGGCGCGTCGATCTCCACCACGACGGCTTCGCCGCCGGCGTCGTAGCCGGGCAGCTGGGTTCCCTGCACGCCGTACTGGTCGTCGTGCCCCCACGCGACTTGCGGGCGCACGTGGACGAAGCGCGGCACGTCGGCGGGGATCGACTGGCCCGGCGCGCACGGGTTGGGCCACTGCGGCGTGTTCAGCGTGTCCTCGGCCAACAGGTCCTCGAAGGCGAAGAAGGGCTCAGCGCAGCCGTGGCCCGGGTCGAGCTTCACGAGGGCCGGACTCGGCCCCCGGCCGTCGGGATCGACCGGCGTCGCCGGCACGAACACCGGGTTGGGGGCATCCAGGTTGGGCAGCCCGCCGTGCTCGCCGAGATCGCGTCGGTGCATGCCCTCGAAGATCGGCCAGCCGAGGTTCAGCCCGCCGGTCGGCACGACATCGAGTTCCTCCCACAACAGGTCGCCCACGTCGCCGAGGTAGATCGTGCCCGGGTCCGCGGCAGCCGGGTCGACGCTGCCCGACCCGGGGCGCAGGGAGATGCGGAAGGGGTTGCGCACACCCAGCGTCCACACGCGGGAGCGCGGCGCTCGGGGCGCGGTCGGATCGTAGAACGGGTTGCTGGGCAGGCCGTCACCCGTGGCCGGGTCGAGCCGCAGGATCTTGCCGCTCAGGGAGTCGACCAGCTGGGCGCGCAGGCTGCCCACGTCTTCCTTGGGCGTGATGATGCCGTCGCTCAGACAACTGTGCGTGAAGCTGACGGTGTGGCCGTCGCCCACGGCGACGAGCAGCGTGCCGTCCTCGCCGAAGGCCAGCGAACCGGCACCGTGGGAGAAGAAGCAGACGGGGAAGCCGCTGTGCGCATCCTCACCCACCAGGACCGTGCGCGAGGCGGGGTCCACCTGGGTGAAGCTGCTGGCGGCGGTCGCCGTGTAGCGCGTGAGGCGGCCGATCGTGTCGCGGTAGTTCGCGCTCAGGAACCACAGGTACTGCTCGGTGCCGAAGTACGCGACGTGGTGCCAGTCGGCCACGTAGAGCAGGTAGACGTGTCCATTCACGTCGAAGGCGGGGTCGAGCGCGAACCCGAGCATGCCGTGGTCGCCCCAGTTGCCCACCTCCTCGCTGATGTCCAGGAACGGCGTGCGCGACTTGACGCCGTTCTCGACGGTCCAGATGCGTCCGGCCTTCTCCCACACGAACATCAGGCCGTCGGAGGCGAAGGTGATCCCGGTGGCCTGGTCCCACCCCCCGGCGACTTCGATATCGACGAAGCCCTCGGGCAAGCCGGCGCTGGCCGCCTGGACCGAGGTCGCGATGGGCACGCCGGTGCCCGTGACGTCGGTCTCGTCCGCGGCAGCGTGCTGCGCCCGTGCAGACGCCACCAGGAGGCTGCACAGGCAGATCGCGAGAGCGAGGACACGTGGCATGGGGCCTCCGTCGTCGAGCCGTCCGGGACCCCGCTCGCTCGACACGCCGTTCGCGGTCCCGACGTCCCAGCCTACACCACGACCCGCAACCGCAGGGGAGCACGGTGCCGCGCGGCGCGTTGCTCGCGCACGGCGGTCGTGCCGTCGCCCGGCTCAGCGATCGCGCGGCGACTCGTCGCGCACGAACCCGTGGCCGTCGAGAGCCCAGAGCGCATCGAACCAACCGGCGGAGCGCACGCCCCCGTCACCGTCGCTCAGGACCTCGGCGTCGAAGACCACGTAGTCGGGGTATCCGACACCCGAGACGAACAACGGCAGCGTGTACCCGATGCGCGCACCCGGTGTCCCCGTCCAGCCGACCACGCCCACGAGCGCGTCGGGATGGCCTTCCCGCGGGTGCACGAAGAGCACACCGAGATCGTCTCCCTCCCAGTCGAGATGACCGTGCTGCACGCCGCTGCGTGTCACCTGGAGCGGCGTGTTCGTGCCGAGCGCTCGCTCCCAGGCGAGGTTCGTGTCGGCGTTGCCGTAGAGGATCACGTTGGTGTCGGTGGAGTCCCCGGCCAGCCAGTCCGCGTCGGACACCAGGGACGGACCACCGTTGGCGCGATACCACCAGACCTGTCCGTCGTAGCGCGCACGCGCCAGCGCCTCGGCATCCTCGCTGTCGTCGCCGCCCGTGGCGTACACCAGCACGAAGTCTCGGTCGAAGGCTCGCTTGAAGGGTCCCGAGCGCTCCGGCGACTTGCCCCCGGCCGTCGATCGCCCGCCGGCGTCTCGCCACGACTCACCCGCGGCGGACCGCACGAAGTGCGCCCTGCCCCGCTCCGGTACCGACAGCACGTCCCCGTCGATCTCGCAACGGGCGCCGCCGACCCCCGGTGAGTCGACGACGAGCCGCCGGGCGTTCTCGGTCGTGAGGCTGATGCGCCCCTCGGCAGCGTCCCAGGTCCCCGTCACGCGCACGGGCTGCCCGTAGCGCAGGGCCTGACGGACCTCGACCCAGTCGTGGCGCGCATCGACCGCCGGGTCGACGGTCACGAAGTCCAGTTGCGCCCGCCCCCGTTGCACCCGCGAGGCCGCGAACAACTCGAACATCGGCGGCCAGTCCACACAGTCGGCGCCCGTACTGCGATCACCGTTCCACCAGTGGCCGGCGTCCGGTTCGTAGTGCACGCGGGGCCCGGCACCGGCCTCGGTGAGAGCGCGCTCCATCGCGCGCGCCTCGGATGCGGGCACGTTGTCGTCCGCATCGCCGTGCAGGATGTAGGCTGGGACCTGGACCAGGTTCGGCAACAGCGCCAACGTGGACGAGGCCCCGTCGGCCGCGTGCCAGAGCCCGGCGAGTTCGCCGTCGGGGCGCCCACCGTAGCTGTCGAAGCTGGCCCACCCGGCGCTGGGCCCCACCGCTGCGAAGCGATCGGGATCATTGGCCGCCAGGTGCCAGCTCCCGTGACCGCCCATGGAGTGCCCGGTGAGGTAGATCCGCGACGTGTCGACGTCGAAGGACGCGATCCCGCGCGCGAGCACTTCGTAGGCGTCGAGCCGGCCCCAGTCCTGCCAGTCGAAACCGAACGGACGGCGGTTGGTCGGCGCCACGACGACCAGGTCCGGCTTGGCCGAGTAGCTGCGCGCCTGCCCGAACGCATCGACACCGGCGCCGTGGAGCGTGAGCACGAGACCCGGGTCGCCGTGCCCTGCGTCTTCGCTGGGAGGCAGGACGGAGTACTCCTGGACCGAGTCGTCGATCCCCGATCGGAATGTCATGCGCCGGGGCTCGTCCGGCTTGCGCAGACGCAGCGCCACCTCCGTCGTGGCCAGGACGCGGTCGTCGGCACCGAGCAGCCGCACCGACAGGACGGCTTCCTCCGGGAACGGGGAAGACGCGGCGGGGTCCGGCGCGAAGGTCACCCCCAGCTTGCCGATCCACAGCGGCGGCAGCTCCCGCGAGAGGTCGAGACGCTGAGGACTGAACCACTCCGTCCCGCCGGTCTCCGCGGCCAGCACGTCGATCGATGTGGAGCCCGCGTTCATCACGAGCACGCTCGCCAGGCCGGAACGCGGCAGCACGCGAGGCTCGGCGTCGCCGACCTCGGTGTACAGGTCGGGTCGTGTCACATCGTTGGACGCGATCCGGAGCCCGGCCTCCAACGCATCGAACGTGAGCCGGAAGCCACTGCCTCGGCGGCAGCTCACGAACACGTGGTTGCGCCCCGCGCGCAACGCGACCGGAACCGGGCCGTAGCCCGAGCCGTAGATGTCGCCCGCGTGACCGGCGCCGTTCACGAAGAAGCTCACCACCCGCCGCGGTCGAGCCAGCACGAGCATGTCCTGCTCGACGTCGATCGCCGCCCAGGCCCAACCCACCGGGCCGTCCACGTCGCCCTTCTCGTTGGGCTCGCGCACTTCCCACAGCCGTGCGCCGCGCTCGCCCGACACCTCCTCGCCCACCGACGGCGGGTCCGAGGCGGGGTCGAGCAGGTAGCGCGCGAAGACCGCGTCGGGCCGGAACGGGCGGCGCCCGCCAGCATCGACCGCATCGATGACGAGCCACGGACCGGGCGTCAGCGGCCCGTCCCAGGCTCGCGCGTCGTCACCCTGCGGTGGCGCCATCGGAAGCGCGCGCCCCTGCGGCGCGCCGAGCACGAGGAACGCGAGCACGAGCGCCGACATGGCGATCGCCGCGGGACGGGGATGGGCACGACGGAGCTGAAGGCGTTGCATGGCGCACATCATGCCGGGCGTCGCGACACAGCGCGAGCGACCCGGCGGGAGTCCGCCGTCGCCGCCCTCAGCGGGAGCGAAGCGCCGCGACCGGCTCGAGCCACGCAGCCCGTGCGGCGGGGATCGCCCCGCCGATCAAGCCCAGCAAGAAGGCCAGCACGAACGAGTTGAGCACGAGGTCCGGCGTGACACGGAAGGCGAACGACACGTCGGTGAACGTGTTCCAGTTCACCAGCCCCGTCTTCGCGCCATCGAAGGGCAGGATGATCAGCAAGCCCAGCGCGCCGCCGATGACCCCGGTCAGCGCCGCCTCGAAGAGGAAGGCCAGGAAGACCGACACGCGGCCATAGCCGATCGCCAACAACACGCCGATCTCGTGGGTGCGGGAGGCCACGGCAGCCAGCATCGTGTTGATCGATCCGAGCACCGCCGCCACGCCCATCACGACCGTGAGGATCGAGGCCAGCACCGAGATGCCGACGCCGAGGGCCGCGGTCTGCGCCTCGAGGTTCTCCTTCTCGGAGACGAACTTCATGGGCACGCGCTCGTCGGACGCCAACTCCTCCGCCAGCGCTGCGAAGTCCGTGTCGGGTCTCACGCGCGCCACGACGCGCGAGAACATGGCGCGTTCCACCGCGGCCAGCATGCGCTCCACACCGCCCCACACCTCCCCGGGGTGGGCCCCCGTGTGTTCGTACACACCGACCACCTCGAAGGGCGTCATGTTGATCACCAGCGTGTCGCCGATACGGCAGTTCTGCATGCGCTCGGTGAGCGGCTTGCCGACCACCACCTCGTCCGCGCCGAAGTTCATCCAGCGCCCGTCGACGAGCTGCAGCTGCTCTCCCTGCAGGTCGATCGACGCCGGCTCGATGCCGCGCAACGGCACGTTCGTCCGTCCGCCGTCCACCATGTCCATGTAGACGGCCAGGAACGACTCGGCCGCGGCCAGGGGGTTGCCCTGCTCGTCGCGCAGGATCTCCTCACGCTCCTTCTTGAGGATGTTCACCTGCTCGCGCTGCAGGGCAGACTCACCTTCCGAGGCAGCACCCGGTCGCAGGTAGACCGCGATGTCGTCTCGGCCCTCGGTCGCGTACACCTGCTCGAAACCGATGCGCAGTGCGAGGATCCCGGCGAAGACGGCCACCGTCATGGCGACCCCCATGGCCGTGAACAGCACCGACGTGCGACGCACCACGATGTGGCGCAACGTGTATCGCATGGGGAGTGCCATCAGCCTTCGCTCCTCAGGGCCGCCGTGGGCTGCACGCGGGCGATCGACCACGCGGGCCAGAGGCCGCCCACGATCCCGATCACGGCGGCCACGATCATGGCCACCACCAGCGTGCGCCCCTCGACCGCGTAGGACGGGAAGAAGCGCGACAGCACCGCCGCCGTCGGCGCCTCGATCAGCTTCGCGAGCAGCGCACCCGCCGCGCCGCCCAGCAGCGCCAGCAGCAGCGACTCCATCAACATCAGGCGTGCCAGCGCCCCGTTGCGGAAACCCAGCGCCTTGAGGATGCCCACCTCGTGGATGCGTTGCCTGGCTGCCATCAGCATCGTGTTGATGATCGAGAAGACCACCGCCACGACGACAGCGCCCCCCACGGTCCCCACCAGCTTGGGCAGGTTGCCGATCATCGAGACGAACGTGGCCTGGAACGCGGCCTCGGTGGTCGTCTTGGTGACCAGCGGCCCGTTGGCGAACATCCCATCGATCGACTGGATCACGGCGTCAGGGTCGTACCCCGCGGCGACGTTGACGTAGTACACGCCCACCCCCGGCGGGCCCATGGCGATGCCGTTGTCGACCGCGTCCGCCAGGTAGTCGTAGCGGAAGAACATCTGCCGATCGTCCACGTTGCCCTTGAGCGGCTCGTAGATGCCGACCACCACGAACTCCCAGGCCGAGCCGTCCGCCATGGGGAACAACGTGCTGATCAGCGGCACGGTGTCACCCACCTGCCAGTCGAAGTCGCGCTGCAACCCGGTGCCGATGATGCAGCCGCGCTTCTCACCGGCCAACGCCGTCAGCGCGCGGGAGCGGACGTCCGCCGCACCCGCGCCGTTCGAGCCGCCGCCGTCGCCGGCGCGCGCGGCCTCGACGATCTCCACATCGCGTGCATACAGGTCGAAGAAGATGTCCTCGTCCACCCCGAA
>JAJDEQ010000167.1 GCA_029259695.1 Planctomycetota bacterium | reverse complement strand
CGACGACGGGCTGGTGGACGTGGTGATCGTGAAGGCCGCCAGTCGGTTGCGCCTGCTGGGGCTGCTCTCGAAGGTCTCCGCGGGTCGGCACCTGGGTGCGGCGGGGGTGCAGTACATGCAGGTGTCGCGCTTCGCGCTGGCGTCGGAACTCCCCGGCGGGACCTCGCTCGGTTCGGGCGCCGCCGCTGCTGCCGTGCGGGCGCCGGCGGGCGCCAAGCGGGCGGCGCGTCGCGGGGCGCTCAACGTCGATGGCGAGATCGCCGGCGGCGCTCCGTTCGAGGTCCGCGTCGTGCGACATGCGATCGAGCTGCTGGTCTGAGCAACCGTCGTGCGATCGGCGACGTCGCTGAATCGAGGACACGGTCACTCACAAGCGTCCCGCCCGGGGGGTCACGCCGTGTTGACTGTCCCTCTGGGCGGGGATAGCTTGGCCTGCGCGTCGAGCGCGTTGCTTCCACGGGGGGAGAAGCGCGCTGCGACCACGTCACCCGGGGCGAGGTGCGCGTGCAGCCCGAAGAACTCGTCGAGCGCATCACCGAGCTGACCGGAGCAGCCGACGACCCGTCGGCCGCCTTCGATCCCGCCGACGGTCTGGCTGTGGACCGGGTGGCCGAGCGGCTGCTCGAACGCTTCTACACGCGCAACGACGGCCGGGCATTCGACCTGCTGGTGCACGCCGTCCTGCCCAAGCTGATGCAGGTCGCCACGCGCATCACGCGCGAGGTGGGTGTGGCGGTCGACCCCGAGGGGCTCGTGACCGAGTACCTCCAGCGGCTGTTCGTGGATCTGCGGCCGTCGCCCCGCGTCCCGCGGCACTTCCTGGCCGAGGCGGAGCGCGTGTTGCTGGCCGACGCCAAGGCCTACCTCGAGCCGAGTCGGCAGCGCTCCTCGCTCGCGGGGTTGCTGCCAGCGCACCAGGGCGCTCCCACCGGGGACGCCGCGGTGGCGCGCTTCGGCGTGCTCTTCCTCACTCTCGTCCAGTCCTGTTTTCACAGACTCAGCGAAACGGATCGACGCGTGTTGATCGCAACCGATGTGGACAACCTCGCGTACAATCAGATCGCGGAGGCACTCTCCATACCCCAGGCCGAGGTCGATCCCATGATCCGCGACGCGCGAGAACGGTTCGCCCAGCGCATCGCGGGCGCGTTCAGCACGCCGCCCGGCACCGAAGAGGGAGGAGCATGACGCAACCGAACGACTGCACCGGAGCGGGCACGCCCGACGTCCCGCGCGAGTTGAAGGTCTCCGAAGCAGCAGCCGCCGACCCCGCGGCCCAGGCCGACCACCTGGTCGCCTGCAACCCGTGCGGCGACGCCCTCGACACGCTCAAGACCCAGCGCGACGCGCTCGTCTTCCTCTCCACCTCCCACGCCCGCACCGGCCCCCGATCCCGCATCGAACGCGTGCTCACCGCCTCGGCCCACGCCGGCCGCGAGAAACTCGCCGACCTCCTCTACGAACTCGCCAAAGCGTGCCTGGTGCAGTTGCCGGAGTTTCGCCTGCGAGTGGAGAGGCTCGTGGAACCACGAGAGGCCGATCGGGTGACGGAGGAACTCAAGGTCTTGGGTCTCAGGGTTGGGCTCGGTCAGCAGTTGGAGCCCCGAGCCGAGTGGGAACGAACACTACGCGGGGCCGAGCGTAGTCTCTCCATTCTTGAGAACGTCGAGGGGCGTTCCTCGCGGCACCAGCTTGCAATGTCGCAGTTCTACGTCTTCCAGGGAGAGCCTGACCGAGCAGAGTCGCTGCTTAGGTCTCTTCTAGAGACAGAGATACCTCCGGGACACCGGAGTCTGGCGTTCCGCAATCTGCTTCAGGCTCTCAACCGCCAGGAGAAGTACTCAGTCTCTGCCGCTCTAGGTCTAGAGGCTGTGCAGGCGCATTCAGACGACGTCGTCCTTTGGCACAACTACGCGGTGGCGGTGAGCCACCTCGGACTGAAGGAGCGTTTCCAGGACATTGGGGAGACCATTGCCGAACTCGTCCGCGCCGGTGTATCACCGCACGCACTTGGCCTCCTAGAGAATGAAGTTGAGGGCTTCGCGGAGGATCTCGGGACTACGGTCGGCGAGGTCCGTCGGACTCTGGGCTTGGTCGGTGGTGTCTCGACCTGATGTTGTCGAACTTGCGAAACCCAAGCGCTGGCCGGTTGCTTCGCTTGCCGGCCATGATCTGCTTGGTGATTCTCGCTACCCCCGGGCTGGGCGAGGCACGGAACAAGTCATCGGTATCGAGTCTCGCGCGGGGTGGTGGCAGCGATAGTGGTGGCGGCATCCCCTTCACCCAGAAGCCGAAGTTGCCGAGTGGGATTCCGGCGCCGGTGGTGGTGGTGTTGGAGCAGACGCCGGTGCTGCTGCTGACGAAGGCGGGGGCGGCGCTGTCGGGGGTGCGGGTGACGGTGCGGGACGGGATGGGGGTGGTGGTGGATTCGGAGCTGACGGGGGTTCATGGGCTGGCGGTGTTGGAGACTCCCCAGGGTGGGCCGTACACTCTGGAGATCGTCTCGGCGGCGCTGGCCGGCGTACCGTTCCAGCCCGGCGAACCCACACTCATCCTGGTAGACGCGTAGACGCCCGACATGTTCAGACGCTCCCTCGTGCCCGTGTTCCTCGTGGCCGCGCTGTCGGCCTGCTATCAGCCGGCTTCCGATGCCGGCATGACCATCGGCAAGGCTGACGCGCCTTCCGACCAGTCAGCCAGTGGTCTGCCGGTCATCGGCGCCACGCTGCCCTCCATCGCGGGGGTGACCCTGGACGGTGAGGTCATCGACAACCAGACGCTGTTCGGCAAGACCGTGCTGATCAACCTGTGGTTCTTCCACTGAGGCGGTTGCCGTGAGGAGTTGCCTCACCTCCAGGACATCCACGACGATCTGGCCGGCAGCAACGACGCCATGATCATCGCCGTCAACAACGGGCTCGATTCCCGCGCGACGATCGAGAAGTACTGGTCCTCGTCAGGGTTCACTCTCCCGGCGGTCATGACCACGGCGGACCAGGAAGGCGGTGATCTCAGCGGGATCGCCAAGGACCTGGGCGCACGGATCTTCCCGACCAACATCGTCGTCGGTCCGGATGGGAAGGTGTTGTTCGCGGGGACCGGCTTCAACGAGGCGCGCATTCGCGAACTGCTGGGGGTCAGGTAACACCGAGTTCGCGCGCGCGGTGCCTCAGGGAGTGCGCCGCGGGGCGAAGAGCTGGGCGCGGCCGACCACGGCCCGTGGCGCGTCGCCTTCGCCGCGGACCTGGATCGATGCCAGGCGCTGACCGGCGAACGGGTCCAGGCCGAGCAGGATGCGCGCCTGGTTGCGCACGTGGGGGATGTCCATCACGAGCGGCGGCAACGACGGATCGTCGCTCTGCACCTCGATCGAGAGGCCGCCCTCCAGCGCATCGGGTGCCGCGAGCTTGAGCAGCAGGGTCGCGTGCGCGGGCACCACGAGCCCGGCCGGTGCCACGACGTTCTGCGACCAGCTCGCCGCGCTGAGCTGTTCGCCGGTCGTTCCGTTCGGGTCGCTCGGCGCGCCTCCGGCGTCCGCACTCGCCGGGATCGGCTCGACGTCCTGCACCAGGCAGTTGCGCACCGCGTTGCGGTCGAGCGGTGCCACGACGTCGACTCGCTCGAGCGTGAGCTGTGCCTCGCCGTCGACGCCCCGTGCCAGGACATAGTGCAGGCCGCCGAACGGTTCTTCGCTCACGAGCGGCAGGGTGATCTGCGTCGTTCCCGCGGGCCAGGTGGCGATGGTGGTGGGCGCGTCGGCGAGCGCGTCGATGCGCAGAGTGCCGCCGCTCACCTTGCCCGTGAGCCGGACGTGCGCCACCCCGTTGCCGTCGTGGGCCACGAAGCCGCCCTTGATCTCGGCCACGAGCTTCCGGTTGCCGATCTCCTGTGCGCTTCCCTGCACAGGCAGCCGCACCCGTTCGGTGGGCACGATCACCAGGCTGTCAGCCTGCCCGACGCGCTGCTCGATGTCCGCGATGAGCTGGCCGACGACATCGAACGGTCGCTTGGCGAAGATGGCGTGCACGGGAACCTCGCACAGCAGGATCCGGGGCAGTTCCTCGTCGGATCGGTCGCGCAGCAAGGCGCCCACCGGGCCCAACGGGTTGACGCCTTCCTCGGCCGCATTCCAGATCGGCTGGTCGGTGAAGTGCTCCAGGAAGCGCGTGACCTGACGCTTGGCCGTGAAGCTCGTGCCGGTGATGGCGATGGCCGGCATGGCGCCGGGTTGCACGTGATCGCTGCGCCCGCCGTTCTCGTCGTAGACGCCCCAAGCCCGTTCGAGTCGCGGAGTGAAGTACTCGAGCGCCGCGGGCGAGTCGAGCCCCACGGCGGACAGCAGGTCGATCTCGGGCCGCCGACGTCCCATTTGGCGCAGCACGCTGGTGCGCTGTGACAGCGCCACGATGAGATCGAGCTGGGTGGCGATCTGCTTGGCGGCCAGGGTCTGGCAGTAGAGCGTCCAGTGCGAGCCGTTGGGATCGAACAGGCGCCACGCGGCCTCCTCCGCCAGGCGCGGGAGCAGGTCGACGGTCTCCACGCCGCGCTGACGCAGGGCGTCGACGAAGGCCGGCTCGATGTCGGCGCGGGGATCCGTGCCGGGCGGCAGCCACGACTTGCAGACCACGGCCTTGCGCGGCACCGGCACGACCACCAGCCGCACGCCGATCTGGGCCAGGGAACGGTCCAGGGCGGCCAGGGCCGAGGCGCCGCGGCTCACGAGTTCGAGGGTGCTGCGATCGGGTGGCACCGCGCGGTCGGCGAGGAACAGCCAGCGCTCGCGCCCGACGAGCGCCGTGCCCTGCACCTCACGGAACCACTTGTAGAGCAGCAACGCATAGGGGGGCGCGAACGTGCGGCGTACCCGCGACCGCAGACGCAGGTCGTACTCGGCGAGTTGGGCCAGCGTCCCGTCGGCGAAGCGCGCGTCGTGGCGGAGCTGCTGGTCCTCCTGCGCCTCGGCGCCGGCGAGCTTGGGAGCGGGGGCGGGGAAGAGCGTGTCCACGAGGCCCGTGCCCGCGAGCGTCACGCAGAAGACGGCGAGCAGCGTCCTGGCCGTGAAGCGTCCGAGCCGGCCGTCGAACGCGGACGGCGACAGGCGGATCAGCCCGTCGGTGCGGTCGTGTTCGGCTGGCATCTGGTCGGTCACGCGGGTTCGCCGTTCAGAACTGGAAGTAGAGGAAGGGCACATGGGCTTCGTAGTGCAGGTGGAGCAGGCCGAGCAGGAACAACGGCTGCACAGCGAGTGCGAAGCGTGGCCGGGCGTCCGCGACGATGCGCTGGGTTGTCGGCGCGAGCCACACGATCAGCGCGGCCAGGGCGCCCACCAGGTAGTGCAGCGGGCGCACCTGCAGCGCGCTCAGCGGGCCGTCACCGATCACGCCCACCATGGCCGCGGCGTGCCGTCCCGCGGCGGGCAGGTCGGGTGCGCGGAACAGCACCCAGCCGAAGATCACCACCACGAACGTGAGCCCGATCTGCACCGCACGGGGTGCGCGCCCGTACAGCGAGCGCTTGCCGCACAGCCGCTCGAAGACCAGCAGCAGCCCCTGGTAGGCGCCCCACGCGATGTAGGTCCAGGCCGCGCCGTGCCACAGTCCGCCGAGCAGCATCGTGAGCGAGAGGTTGGCATAGGTCCGCGCGGGGCTCTTGCGGTTGCCGCCCAGGGGCACGTAGAGGTAGTCGCGCAGGAAGGTGCTGAGCGAGATGTGCCAGCGGCGCCAGAAGTCGGTGATGCTCAGCGAGCGATAGGGTTGGTTGAAGTTGATCGGGAAGCGGAAGCCCAGCATGAGCCCGAGGCCGATCGCCATGTCGGAGTAGCCCGAGAAGTCGAAGTAGATCTGGAACGTGTAGGCCAACGCCCCGAGCCAGGCGCCGAAGGTCGACAGGTGGGTGGCGGCGAACGCACTGTCGGCGACCGGTGCCAGCACGTCGGCGATGAGCACCTTCTTGGCCAGGCCGATCTGGAAACACAACACGCCGGCGGCGAACTTGTTCACGTTGTGGGTGCGTTCGCGGAGTTGCTCGGCGATCGTGTTGTAGCGGACGATCGGGCCCGCAACGAGCTGGGGGAACAGCGCCACGTAGCACATGAAGTCGCGGAAGCTGCGCACCGGCTCCGCGCTGCCGCGGTACACGTCGACGGTGTAGCTGATCGTCTGGAACGTGTAGAACGAGATGCCGACCGGCAACACGATGGCGGTCCACTCGAGCGGCTGGCTGCCGGCCGCTTCCAGGATCGCGTTGAGCGTGTCGACGCCGAAGTTGGCGTACTTGAAGTAGCCGAGCAGCCCCAGGTTCACGACGAGCGAGAGCACGACCCAGGCCTTGCCGCGTGCACCCCGGGCGCGAGCCGCGACGATGCTGCGACCGCAGTGGTAGTCGACCACCGTCGACACGAGCATCAGCAGCACGAAGTCGGGTCGCCACCAGCCGTAGAACAGGTAGCTGGCGAAGGCGATGGCGTACGACCGCAGGCGCTGCGGGCAGAGGTAGTACAGACCCAGGAACAGGGGCAGGAAGACGTACAGGAAGATGCCGCTGGCGAAGATCACGGGCCGGGCATCCTAAGCCGCCCGTCGGTCCGGCCGGACGGCAAAGCACGGCCGTCCGCGCGCTCCCTGGGCCCCCGGTGCGCCGGTCGGGGGGGCTGGTGCGCGGCCGAGGGGCCCGCGCGCGATCCAAGCGTCTGCCGCAGCCGCCCCCCCAAAAAGCCGCCGGCGTGGCACCCGATGGAGTCGGGGAGCCACGCCGGAGCTCGGATTCGATGTTTGGCGCCTGTTGAACGCAGGGGCCCGGAAGGCTGTTGGGCCCTGAAGCGCTTCGTCTGGAGGTCGGGCTGGGTACACTCGCGCCGCCTGCCCTGGCGGACGTCGCAAGTCGCCGCCTGAGCGTTACTAACGGCCGTGTCGGGTGCCCCCGCAGGGCACCTTGCGGTCCGCCGAACCCAGCAGGGCCCGACCAGATCCGGGCCCGGAGGAGCCCATGGCCGACCTCGACGAGCAACTCTCGAGCCCCGGCGGCAGCGACCCGAGTGGACCCGGCTCCGATGGGCCGGGCGCCGCTGGAGCCGCTCCCGAGGACCCGGCCGAGCGGGCCTCGGCAACGCGCGCCGGGCTGCTGGTGGGGCTGCTCATCTCGGTGGTGCTGAGCGCCGCGCTCGTGATCCCGGCCGCCAAGGCGGGCATCACGCCGGGTGTGAGTCCTTTGGTGGTGCTCTTCGGGTGGGTGTTGTTCGGCGCGGTCATGGGGCCGCGGCTCAAGCGTTTCCTGGCCATCGCGCAGGTCACCGGCTCGGCCGGGGCGGCGGTCACGGCGGGTGTCGTCTTCACCGCGCCGATCATCCAGGTGCTGTACGCCGAGTTGGGGCTCGACGTCCCGCCCGTCGATTGGGCGGTGCTGATCGTGGGCTCGGTGGCGGGCTCGCTGCTGGGCTTCGGGTTCGTGGGACTGGCCACGCGCCGCTTCCTCACCGACCCGCGCCTGCCGGCCCCCGAGGCCGTGGCCGCCGACCGGCTGATCGCCACGGCGGTCGAGAACCCGGACCAGCGTCCGCGACTGCTGCCGTCGCTCTTCGCCGGCCTCGTGTCCGGCGCGGCGGTCGGCGCCATGTCGCTGCTGGAGTGGGTGGAGGAGGTGGCCGCCAGGGCGCACATCGAGTTCCGCAACATGACCATCGAGCTGCCGGTGCACGTCGCGCCGATCTACATCGGCATCGGCGCGCTGCTCACGCTGCCCACGGCCCTCCTGATCTTCGCCGGTGGGGCCGTGAATGCTGTCACGATCGCGTACGCGGCCTCCGAGGCCATGCCGGACACGACCTTCCGCTGGGTCGGTGGCGCGGCCATGGTCGTCGCCGTGCTGTACAGCCTGGTGGCGTACGTGATCGAGGGGCGCGGGCAGCGGGCTGCGTCGGAGCGTGGCGCAGGCGGCGCGGGTGCGGGCGACGCGGGTGCGGGCGGCGCGGGTGCAGGCGGCGCGGGTGCAGGCGGCGCGGGTGCGGTGAGTGCGCACGACCGGACCACGGCCGTGCTCGCCGCCGCGGCGCGCGACACGAGCTTGCTAGAGCAGTCGCCCCGCATCAAGGCCATGCTCTACGCGTCGATCGCGGCGGGCACGGTGCTGCTGCTGGTGATGATGAGCATGGTGGGGGACGTGCCGCCCACCGCCATCGCCGCCATGGGGGCGGTGGCCTTCGTGCTCGTGTTCCTGTTGTCCGGGCTCGGCGGGTTGTTGTCGCTGCAGGTGGGCAGCTCCGCGTCGCCGGTGAGCGGCACGGTGTTCATGGGCATGCTCGTGCTCAGCATCACCGCACTCAACGTGGGCCTGGCCGACATCTCCGGTGTGGTCTTCCTGGTGCCGATCGTCGTCGCCGCGTGCGTGGCCATCTGTGCCGCGAACGACAGCAGCCAGGACTACAAGACCATGCAGCTCAACGGGTTCACCGTGAGCGATGGTTTCGTCGGGCAGTTGCTGGGCCTGCTCGGCGGCGCGGTGGCCGTGCCGCTCGCGCTGTGGGTGGCGCACAACGCCTACACGCTGGGCAGCGACAAGCTCAACGTACCCCAGGCGAGCTTCTTCGGCACCGTGCTGAAGTCGCTGTTCCTGGACGCCGAGATCCCGTGGGGGCCGGTGGGCGTCGGCGCCGCGTTGGGCGTCGTGGCCGTGGTCGTGGAGGTCATCGGCAAGGCCCGCGGCATGATCCTCAGCTCGCTGGCATTCGCCGTGGGCATCTACCTGCCGGCCTACATCGGCGTCGGCATCATGCTCGGCGCGCTGGCGCGCTTCGTCGCGACGTTCAAGGTGCAGGCCAGCACCCACGAGGGCATCCTGGCGGCGGCGGGCATCATCACCGGCGACGCCCTGGCGGCGCTGATCATCGGCATCTTCATCATCGCCGGCGTGGACGTGGAGGCCTGGGGGCCGGGCGAGGGTGGCGCTTTCGGCAAGACCGCTGCGCAGGTCTTCGTAGGCATCTTCCTCGGGATCGTGTGGCTCAACTACCTGCAGCGCCGACGCCGGGCGTGATCCCGGGCTGAACGCCGATGCGTCGCCGGCCGGGCGTGCGTGCGCTCTGGCGCGCACTCGCGAAAGAGCGTCGCGAGGGCTCAAGACGAGCGTGCTTTTCTCGCCGCACGTCCGTCGCAGGTGGGCCTCCGCGACTGGTGGTACGCTCTCTCGATAGCGAGAAGGAACCAGACAGGCAGTTGTTCGCAGTCGGGCCAGTTGTTCGCAGCCGGGCACTGCGGCCGGGCCGGAGATTCCCATGATTCCCGTTCGTATCGCGCTGGCGACGCTCGTCGCCGGCGCTCTCCTCGGGGGCCCCGCGCTCGCGCAGGGTGACGTGCTCGTCGTCGACGCGAACGGGGGTCCGGGGGTCTTCACCGAACTGCAGCCGGCGATCGACGCCGCCGCGGAAGGCGACGTCGTGCTCGTGCGCAAGGGCCAGTACGCCGGCGCGACGATCAGCGGCAAGAGCCTCACGTTGCTCGGCGAACGGGGCAAGTCGCCGCGCATCACGTCGCCGTTGATCGTCACCGGGCAGGGACCGCAGCACAGCACCGCGATCCGCGGACTCGACGTCTCCAACGGCGGACGGGAGTCCGCTTGGATCCAGTTGCGCGACAACGAGGGGCCGGTCTGGGTCGAGGACTGTGACGCGGAGGCAGGCGAAGCGCTGAACTGCGACCAGGCGACGTTCACCCGCTGCACACTCGCGTCGAACAAGCCGTTCGCGGGCATGCTCACCGAGGCGTCGCAGGTCGTCGTCGCCGAGTGCGTGTCCACCGGCGGGCTCGGTGCCGAGGGCTTCATCGACTCGGCCACCGGCCTGCCCGTCGGCGGTGGCGCGGGGCTGGACGGCCTCTTCTCACAGTCCCCCGATGACCTCATGTTGGTCGGCTCCACCTTCACCGGCGGTCAGGGTGGTGACGGCGTGGATGCCACTCGGACCACTCCGTGTGCTCCCGGCGGCTCGGGTGGCAACGGTGTGCGCTCGATCCCCGGGGAGGGCGGCAACACCAACGACAGCGTGATCTGGGTCGTCGACAGCGAGTTCGTGCCCGGGACCGACGGCGTGAGCGGCGACGGCTGCAGCTTCTTCTCGACCGGTTTCCCGTTCCTGTCGTTCCCGCCCACCGCCGATCCCTTCCGCTTCCTCACGGGGACGGCTCGGAGCGTGAGCGCCAACTCGCCGGTGCGCGAGGGTGGCAACCTGGTCGTCACCTTGCGCGGCGAACCGGGCGACCGGGTCTACCTCTCCTTCGGCTTCACCCAGGAGCAGACGCTCCAGCCGGCCCTCGGTGGCTCGACGTCGTTCAACGACCCCTTCTTCATCGACACGCCGTTCATGATCCCGGGCACGCGTGAACTCGAGTTGACCTTCGAGGTCACCGAACTGGGTCCGGGGGTCGTGTCCCTGTCGCTGTTCATCGGCGGCGGGTACCAGGACCCGAGCAGCAACAACTTCGTCGGCTCGTCGACCTACGTGACCCTGTTCGACTCGGAGGTCTGAACCGGCCGCGCGGTGCCGCAGCGTCAACGTTGCAGGAACGTCTCGCGCGGATGGAGCACGCCGGCGCGCATGACGTGGGTGATGCGCCGCCAGTGCTCCACGTCCTCCGCGGGGTCGTGGGACAGCACGACCAGATCGGCGATGCGGCCCGCCTCGAGCAGGCCCAGGTCGTGTCCGCGCCCCATGGCCGCCGCGCCGTCTCGCGTCGCTGACGAGAGCACCTGCAGGGGGGTGAGCCCCGCCGTGGCCATGGCCGCGGCCTCGCGGAAGATCGACGGCCCGTGGAGCGTGAGCGGGTTGCCGGCGTCGGTGCCCAGCGCGATGGGCACGCCGGCCTGGTGCAGCGTGCGCAGGTTGTGGGCCATGACCTCGGCGCGTGCCAGGCGTCGTTCTTCGATGCGTTGGAGGATGCCTGGGGACATGCGCGGGTCGGGGAGCAGGTCGCGCGTCGAGAGCACGCGCTCGCGGATCGTGGGGTGCACCAGCTCGAGTCCCGCGGCGACGTGGGCGGGCACCTCGCGCCCGTAGAGGAAACCGTAGCCCTCCGTGACCACGAGCGTGGGACAGTAGAAGACGCCCGACGCCCGTGCGGCGTCGACGAACTCCGCATCCACCGGGGCGTCGTCCACGCTGTGCACCAGCAGGTGCGCTCCGGCCTCGATCGAGACCCGGGCGGCCTCGAGCTGGGTCGCGTGCACGATCAGCGGCAGGTCGTGGGCCCGGGCCTCGTGCGCCGCCGCGTGCACGAGCGGCGCGGACTGCTGCACGTCGCCCGGGGCGCGCACGATGTACCAGATCTTGATGGCGTCGCTGCCTGACGCGGCGTGCGAACGCACGCTGGCGCGCACGCCGTCCTCGTCCTCCATCAGCACGAACTGGCTGCGGTCGGGCAGCCGGAGCTGGGGCGGGACCCAGGTGGCGAGCAGCGGGCCTGCCGCGGCCACGTGGGGCGCGTCGGTTGCCAGCTCGGTGCGCGCGGGCAGCCGGCGCGTCCACGGGAAGCCGCCCACGTCGAACACGGCGGTGACGCCGCAGGCCAGGAAGGCGTGGTGGAAGCGCTCGGGAGCGAGCTCCAGTTCCGTGGCCACCTGGGCATAGGGGTAGCGGTCGCGCACGTCCACCGAATCGGGGCGCCCGTCGGCCCAGCCCGTCTGGGAGTAGTGCACGTGGTTGTCGATCAGGCCGGGGATCACGAAGCGCCCGGTCAGGTCGATCTGCTCGGCTCCGGGCGGGATCGGGGTGCTCGCGGCGGGGCCGACGGCCAGCAGGCGGCCGTCGCTCACGACGATCACGGAGTCCTCCAGCGCAGCACCACCGCGGCCGTCGTGGAGCGTCGCCCCCACCAGGGCGAGCACGGTGTCCGACGCTGACGCGCGGGGCGTGACGAGCGTGCACAGCAGCAGCGCAGCGACGGCGGCGGTGGCGGGGATTCTCAAGGTCCAAGGGCTCCGGGGACGGCGACGCGGAGGGCGCGAGTATAGGGGGGCTTGTGTGCCCCCTGCGCGGCGGTTTTGATAGCGGGTCGCCCCCCTGCACTCCGGAGCCCGACCATGACGACCCTCGTGCTGCTGCGCCACGGCCAGAGCCTGTGGAACCAGGAGAACCGCTTCACCGGCTGGCACGACGTCGGGTTGACCGAGAAGGGGAAGGGCGAGGCCGCGCAGGCGGGCCGCCTGATGCGGGACGAAGGGCTCGAGTTCGACGTCTGCTACACGTCGGTGCTGAAGCGCGCGATCAAGACGTTGTGGCTGGCGCTCGAGGAGATGGACCGGATGTGGGTGCCGGTCGTGCGCGACTGGCGTCTCAACGAGCGCCACTACGGCGCGCTCCAGGGGCTCAACAAGGCCGAGACGACGGCGCAGCACGGCGCCGAACAGGTCAAGATCTGGCGTCGGGCGTACGCGACGGCCCCGCCGCCGCTCGAGCGCGATGACGAGCGCTGGGCCGGACACGATCTGCGCTATGCGTCACTGAGCCCCGAGCAGGTGCCGCTCAGCGAGTGCCTCAAGGACACGGTCGAGCGCTTCGCGCCGGTGTGGGACGGCGAGATCGCACCTCGCATCCGGGCCGGTGAGCGCGTGCTGATCGCGGCCCACGGCAACAGCCTGCGCGCGCTGGTGAAGCAGCTCGAAGGCATCTCCGACGACGACATCGTCGAGGTCAACATCCCCACCGGCATCCCGCTCGTCTACGAACTGGACGACGACCTGCGGGCGCTGAGCAGCCGCTACCTCGGGGATCCCGAAGCGGCACGCAAGGCCGCCGAAGCCGTGGCCAACCAGGCCAAGGGCTGAGCAGCGCCCGTCCACCGAGTCGGCGCCCGTCCACCGAGTCGGTGCCCGTCCACTGAGTCGGCGCTCGTCCACTGAGCAGGCGCTCGTCCACTGGGGCAGGCGCTCGGGAACGGGGCGCGAGCCGAGCGGCCGTCGTCTAGAGGATGAAGGTCGTCAGGATGTTGCTGGCGCCGGCGAAGTTCGGGTCGAGGGTGGCGATCTGCGTGAACAGCAACACGCCCGACGCCGAGGCCGGCAGGTTGATCTCGAACGAATCGATGCCGCCGGCCGGGATGATGGCCGAGTGCAGGATCGACAGGTGCAGCAGGATGTCCTGGCCGTCGAACTCGAAGGTCGTGGGATCGAGCGCGAACAGCAGCAGTGCCGACGAGCCGGGCGTGGCGCTCCAACGCCACTCCATCGGGCCACCGCTGAAGGCCACGAAGTCCGCTTCGATCTGCGGCGGGTCGTTGGCCGTGTACTCGAACGCGACCTCGGCGCTGACGCCGGCCGCGTTGACCACGCTGACCGAGGTCATGCCGATCGAGGTGGCGGCGGGCGGGGCGTAGGCGATCGACCAGTTGCTGGTGATCACGAACTGCCCCTCGTTCAGCACCACGCCGTCGTGGATCACCTGCGAGACCTGGATCAGGTTGCTGCCGCTCAGCGTGACCTGGGCCGAGTTGAGCGCCGGGATCTGGGCCGCCGACATGCTGTTCAGGATCGGCGGCATGTCGGGCGGGACGGCTTCGAGGCAGGCGGCCGAGTTCTTCTTGCTCTCCAGGGCGCTGATCGCCAGGCCGCCGAACGAGGTGACCGAGCCGCAGCCACCCAGCGACGAGCACATGATGCGACAGGTCGTCGTGCCGTTGCAGTGCGGCGAACTCCAGTTGTGTCCCAGCTCGTGGGCGGTGAGCGCCACCAGGTTGGTGAAGTTGCTGGTGTAGTTCTCGGAGAGACCGTAGGCGCTGCCCAGGGCACAGATCGTGTTGAGCGAGGCGATGCCGATGGTGGAGCCGGAGAGGTTGCGCCCGGTGAACATGTGCGCCACGTCGCGGGTGGTGGCGTCGTGGTTGTCGTTCCACTCATCCTCGAACTGGTTGAGCAGTCCGCTGGGACTGCTCGTGCTGTAGGGGTCGGCGGACGTCGAGCGCACGATGATCGTGGTGATCTCGTAGATGATCGCGACGTCGGCCTCGTAGATCGCCTCCACCGCGTTGAGGATGGCCTCGATGTCGTTCTGGGTGTTGCTCACCGAGCTGCCCTTGTCGAGGTAGTACTCCCAGTCGGTGTCACACGCCACCTGGCAGATCTTGGTCACCACCGGGCCGCCGTCGCCGGGGCCGGCGGTCTCGGTCGGCACGTCGCTGTCGTCGTCGGGTGTGCCGCACACGCCGTCGTGGGGCAGGTTGTCGCGCGCGTCGTAGACGAGGTGATCGCGCCGGTCGAAGCTCGGATCGAGGGCGCTGGCGGGTTGGATGCCCAGCACGGGCAACTCCGGCATCAGGCGCACGAAGCCCGTGAGCTGGCCGCCCGTGAGCGACGCCGCGACGATGCTGTCGGGCAGGCCCGCGACCGTGCCGCGGTAGGTCGTCGGCGCCGCGGCTTCGACCGCGTGCAGCCCCAGGTCGTCCTGCACGAGGAGCTGGAACTCGGGGCCGCGCAACGAGTGCGGGTACAGCTCGAGGCGTCGGACCTGGCCCTGCAGCTCGACCTCGACCGCGAACGGCAGGGGGGCCGTGTCGGGGAGCTGCAACCGTTGCAGCGTGAAGTCGCCCACGTGCAGGTCGCGCGAGAGCGCGTGTGCGCCCGTGATGTCGGCGGCGTGCAGCAGGAGGTGGTCATCCTGCACCTGTTCGGGCGCGGCCGTTGCGGGTTGGGGAGCGGCCTGCGCACTGAGGGCCGGCGCAACGAGGACGGCGATTGCCACGAGACGGTTCGCGAGCGTCATCAAGGGAGAGCTCCGAAGGGGCCGGTTCGGTCGACCCGGATCGAGGGACCTGGTTCGGGGCCAGCGGGCTTCGGCACCGGCTGGTTGCGCGCCTGTGGTCGTTCGGGGGAACAGCAGGCGTTCGGGGACGGCAAGGAATCAGCGTCGCTGCGGCGGGCGTCGGGGCCCTGCGACGATGATGGCCGCGGATTGTAGCAGAGCCTCGCGGGACGATGGCGCGGGCGCGGGCGGCCAGGTGTCGCTTGGACCGGATCGGTTCGGGACCGGGCCGCAGGCTGCCGCGGGGGCCGTCGGAGGGGTCGGCCGTCCGGCACCGTGGCCGCTCCCGGGTCGCGCGGATCGCGACACGGGCGTCGGACGTCGCCTCAGTCGCTCGCTGCGGTGAGCGCAGCCTTGAGGTAGCCGCGGTTCATGTCGGCGATGAAGCTCACCGGGATCTCCTTCGGACACACCGCTTCGCACTCGTAGTAGTTGCGGCAGGTGCCGAAGCCCTCGCCATCCATCGCGTGCACCATGCGCACGACCCGTTGCTCGTGTTCCACGGCGCCTTGCGGCAGATGAGACAGGTGCGCGATCTTGGCCGACACGAACAACATGGCGGCGGCATTCGGACACGCGGCGACGCAGGCCCCGCAGCCGATGCACGCCGCCGCGTCGAACGCGGTGTCGGCTTCCGCCTTGCCGATCGGAAGCGCGTTGGCGTCCGGTGCGCCGCCGGTGTTGACGGAGATGAAGCCGCCCGACTGCAGGATGCGATCGAACGCACTGCGATCGACGACGAGGTCGCGCACGGCGGGGAAGCCCGTGGCGCGGAAGGGCTCGATCGTGACGGTGTCACCGTCCTTGAACGAGCGCATGTGCAACTGGCACGTGGTGGTGGCCTTGCGCGGACCGTGGGCGACGCCGTTGATCACCAGCGAGCAGGTGCCGCAGATGCCCTCGCGGCAGTCGTGGTCGAACGCCACGGGCTCCTCGCTGCGCTCGACCAGGTCGCGGTTGAGCACGTCGAGCATCTCGAGGAACGACATGTCCGGGCTGACGTCGGTGGCCTCGTAGGTCTCGAAGCGCCCCTGCTCGGATGCGTTCCTCTGTCGCCAGACACGAAGGGTCAGCTTCATCGCTCTCTCGTTCGGGTCGTGTTCGTGGGCCGGTTCGTGTTCATGCGGATCGTGTTCGGTCGGGCGCCGCGGAGGCGCGTCTACTTGTAGCTGCGGGTGGCCAGGGCCACGTTCTCGAAGTCCAGGGCCTCGCGGTGCATCACGGGCTCCTGGTCGTCGCCCTTGTGCTCCCACACGCTGGCGTGGCAGTACTCCTCGTCGTTGCGCACCGCCTCGCCGTCCGCGGTCTGGTGTTCCTCGCGGAAGTGTCCGCCGCAGGACTCGTCGCGCGCGAGCGCATCTCGGCACATGAGTTCGCCGAACTCGAGGAAGTCGGCCACCCGGCCGGCCTTCTCGAGCTCGATGTTGAACTCGCTGCCCGAGCCGGGGATGCGCACGCCGCTCCAGAACTCCTCGCGCAGGGCGGGGATCTGCTCCAGCGCCGCGGTCAGGCCCTGGGCGTTGCGGCCCATGCCGCAGCCCTCCCACATGATGCGCCCCAACCGCTTGTGGAAGGAGTCGACCGTCTTGCTCCCCTGCACGTTCAGCAGTCGTTCGATGCGCGCGTTCACCTCGGCCTCGGCCCGTTTGAACTCGGGGTGATCGGTGGTGATCGGCTGCTTGTCGGGTGAGTACGTCGCGAAGTAGTGCCCGATGGTGTAGGGCAGCACGAAGTAGCCGTCCGCCAGCCCCTGCATGAGCGCGCTGGCGCCGAGGCGGTTGGCGCCGTGGTCGGAGAAGTTGGCCTCGCCGATCACGTGCAGCCCGGGCACGTTGCTCATCAGGTTGTAGTCCACCCACAGCCCGCCCATCGTGTAGTGCGGTGCCGGGTAGATGCGCATCGGGCGCTCGTACGGGTTCTCGTCCGTGATGCGCTCGTACATGTCGAACAGGTTGCCGTAGCGTTCGGAGACGCCTTGTTTGCCGACGCGCTCCACGGAGTCGCGGAAGTCCAGGTAGACGCCGCGCTTGCCCGGACCCACGCCGCGGCCCTCGTCGCAGACCTCCTTGGCGCTGCGCGAGGCGATGTCGCGCGGGGCGAGGTTGCCGAAGCTGGGGTACTTGCGCTCCAGGTAGTAGTCGCGCTCGGCGTCCGGGATCTCGCCCGGTTGCCGGTCGTCGTCAGCTCGCTTCGGCACCCAGACCCGGCCGTCGTTGCGCAGCGACTCGCTCATCAGCGTGAGCTTGCTCTGATGGTCGCCGCTCACGGGAATGCACGTGGGGTGGATCTGCGTGAAGCACGGGTTGGCGAATCCGGCGCCGCGCTTGTGGGCGCGCCAGGTCGCCGTGACGTTGCAACCCATGGCGTTGGTCGACAGGTAGAACACGGTGCTGTACCCGCCGGTGGCCAGCACGACGGTGTCGCCCGCCCACGACTGGATCTTCCCGGTGACGAGATCGCGCGTGACGATGCCGCGCGCCGTCCCGTCCACGATGACGATGTCGAGCAGTTCGGTGCGCGGGTGCATGCGCACCTTGCCCGCCGCGATCTGCCGGTTCAGGCCGGCGTAGCAGCCGAGCAGGAGCTGCTGCCCGGTCTGGCCCCGTGCGTAGAACGTGCGCGAGACCTGCGCGCCGCCGAAGCTGCGGTTGGCGAGTTGTCCGCCGTACTCACGGGCGAACGGCACGCCCTGCGCCACGCACTGGTCGATGATGTTCGCGCTCACCTGGGCCAGGCGGTAGACGTTCGCCTCGCGCGAGCGGAAGTCGCCGCCCTTCACCGTGTCGTAGAACAGGCGGTGCACGCTGTCGCCGTCGTTCTGGTAGTTCTTGGCGGCGTTGATGCCGCCTTGCGCGGCGATCGAATGGGCTCGGCGCGGACTGTCCTGGAAGCAGAAGCACTCCACGTCGTAGCCCAGCTCGGCCAGCGTCGACGCGGCCGACCCGCCGGCCAGGCCGCTGCCCACCATGAGCACCTTGAACTTGCGCTTGTTCGCCGGGTTCACCAGCTTCATGTCGAAGCGGTGGTTGTCCCACTTGTCGGCGATGGGTCCGGAGGGGATCTTGGCGTCGAGGTTCATCAGAGCACACCCTCGGGAAGAGGCACGATTCCCAGCAGGACCGAGACCGGGATCGAGACGAAGCCGGCCACGAGCAGCACGGCGATGACCGGGCCGCTCTTCTCGAGCAGCGGTCGATACTTGGGATGGCTGATGCCGAGCGTCTGCAGCAGGCTCGGGATGCCGTGGGAGATGTGCATGCCCAGCAGGAACATGGCCACGACGTAGCTCACCGCGACGGGCCAGCTCTGGAAGCCGAGCACGAGCATCGAGTACGCGTCGTGCCGTCCCTCACCGTCCACCAGCTTGTAGTGTTCGGGGTGGGTCAGGCCCCAGGTGAAGTGGGCCAGGTGGAACAGCACGAAGGCCAGGATCAGCAGGCCGGTGCGCACCATCGAGTGACTGTTGCCGCTCGACACCACGCGCGTGTGTTTCGCGTAGGCGACGGGGCGCGCGTTCTTGCTGGAGCGTGCGGCCTTGATCGCGGTGACCACGTGCACGATGGCGACGAGCACGATCCCCGCGCGCAGGATGTTGAGCAGCGGTCCCAACTCCCGCAGGCCCGTGGCGTACGCGTTGAACGCGTCCTGGCCGAGGTAGACCTGGAGGTTCCCGGCCAGGTGACCGACCAGGAAACCGACGAGTCCGATGCCCGTGATCGCGACGAGCAGCTTGTTGCCGATGGAGGACGAGAGGCTGCGTGTGAGCCAGTTCATCGAGGCTCGCTCCGGGGGCTCGGGACAGGGGGGGCGACGGTGGGCGGGATGGGTGGTGCGGCCCCTCGTCGCCTCCGGCGAAGTCCATCAGGATAGCGGGATCGCGTTGGCTGGTACCAGCAGCGCGATCGGCGCGCGGCGTGGAGCGAACCGGTTGATCACCAACGCCGGTCTGCTCGCCGTGATCGCACCGGCGCGCCACGAGGAGTGCGCGGGGTGGGCGCGGGTCTCGGCCAGCGGGAGCACGCCCGGCAGCACGCCCGGGAGCACGCCCGGCGGCACGCCCGGCGGCACGCCCGGGAGCACGCCCGGCAGCACGCCCGGTGGGGAGTGCGCGTCGTGTCGACGGCGGCGGCGGGGCGCGTCCGGCCGCCCACCGCGCTGCACGTGACGGCGTGGCGGCGGTCCGGGGCGTGGGTGCCGCACCCGGGCCTCGTGCATGGCGAGGGTCGTGACCGGGCTGCCTGGTATAGAAGTGCGCCAATATGGCGCAGATGACTGCCGTTGTGGCGCCTTGCCGGCCGTGCCGGTGTCGAGCCCGGCCTCGGCCCCGGGTCCCTCGAGGGGGCGAATTCGGGCTCCTTCCGAGCCCTGAGGGCCGTCAGCACCACCGGCAGCCGGTTCGGCACAGTCGTTGCTCCCTGTGCCGATGGCGCACGCGGCCGCGGGTCGCGTTGCTCGCCGCCGAACCGGGACCCGTCCCGATCCACACCAAGGAGTCGCCATGCTGCTTCCTACCAACCGCCCGGGCTTCGGCTTCCCACGGAACCTGCCGAGCCTCTTCGACCAGATGCTCGAGACCCTGCCCCGGTGGGGCGCCGGACTCGACGGCGACCAGCCGACCGGGTTCCCCGCCATCAACGCGTGGGGTGACGAAGACAACCTGCACATCGAAGCCGAGGTGCCCGGCGTGGGCATCGAGGACCTGCAGATCTCGGTCCTCGGCGACGAGCTCACGATCGAGGGCACGCGCCCCGAACGTGAACTGCAGGGCGCCCGCGAGCATCGCCGTGAGCGCCGTGTGGGCAGCTTCCGCCGCGTGCTGAGTCTGCCGGTCGACGTCGATGCCGACCGCATCGAGGCCACCCTCGAGAACGGTGTGCTCAGCCTGTTGCTGCCCCACGCCGAGGCGGCTCGTCCCCGCGCCATCGAGGTCAGGGCCAACTGACCGGCCCTGCGTCCGGAGCCGTCGGCGGAGCTGCCGCCGGCGGGCCCGTGTCCCCCCTCCGCTTCCCTCCCCGCATCCACGGAATCAAGCCATGAACAGCGCACACACACAGCATGACGGCACGGGTTCGATCACCCCGCCGAGTCCCACCGCCCCGGCCGACCAGCAGGCGTGTACCGCGCCGACCGTCGCGGCCGGCCGTCGGTACCAGCCCCGTGTCGACCTGATCGAGAGCGACGACGAGTGGTTGCTCGTCGCCGACGTGCCCGGTGCCACGTCCGACGGCATCGACGTCCGTTTCGAGGACGGCCTGCTCACACTCCAGGCCCGGGTGGCGGCGCGCTCCTTCGGAGGCCCGAAGTTCGCCCGACGCGAGTACGGCGTGGGCGATTTCGTACGCAGCGTGCGCTTCGGTGATGCCGTCGATCCCGATGGGATCGTGGCCGAGTACGACCGCGGTGAACTCGTCGTGCACCTGCCCAAGGCGGCCTCACTCAAGCCGCGCACGATCCAGGTTCGCGCCGGCTGAAGACCGCGCGTGGACGGGGGCGCTCGACTGCCTCGCGACGACTCGTGACCAGCCGCCGGCCGGCACCCGCGGGTGTCGGCCGGCGGTCGTTGTGGCGGGCCCCACGGCGACGCATGATGGGTGGGTGAAGCGCCTCTTCGTCGCCATCGAGCTGCCGCCGGACGTCCGCGAGCGGCTGCTGATGCTCTGCAGCGGGCTGCGCGGCGCCCGTTGGGTGCGCGACGGGCAGTTCCACGTCACCCTGCGCTTCCTCGGGGAGTTGGACCGGCGCGCGGCGCTCGCGGTGGAGCAGGCGCTGCACGGGGTGCGCTGTGACCCGTTCGAGCTCGCCGTGTCGGGCCTGGGCCACTTCCCGCCTCGTGGGACGCCCCGGGTGGTGTGGGCCGGCGTCGAGCCCCAGGACGAGCTGCGGCACCTGCACGACCGGGTGGATCGGGTCCTGAGACGCTCGGGCCAGGCCCCGGAGGGGCGCAAGTTCGCGCCCCACATCACCCTGGCGCGGCTCAAGGGCACCCCCCTGGGCCAGGTGCTCGGCTTCCTCGAGGGCCACGGGGGGCTGCGCTGCGAGCCCTTCCCGGTGGCCGACTTCCAGCTCTTCTCGAGCCGCCTGTCCTCCTCCGGCTCGCTGTACACGGTGGAGGCTAGTTACCCGCTGTTCGCCGGCTGAGCGGACGCGGTTGATACCGGCGGCCGCTGGGGGCCTATCACCCCGCGGAATCGCAGCGCGAGGCGTCCGCCACGGCCGCTTGTGCCTCCGCGAGACCGTCCGTAGACTTCCGCCTGACTCGGAGAGCCGGATGTGGGGGCCTCTGCCCTTGCAGTCGACGCCCCCGCGTCGGCAGGGCGAACCGGGCGGCCGGCCTCGCGCCCCAACCGTCATCGAGGACGCAGAGAGAGAGAATGCAGATGCTCACCCGCTCGAACCGGATCGGTCTTCTCGCCCTGGGCCTTGCCCTCACCCTGAGCGTGGGCTGCCAGTACCAGGGGCACCGGAATTTCGGCGCCACCGAGAGGTTCGCCGACTCCGACATCAACCGCCCGACCAAGCTCATCGGCACGGTCCCACTCGCGCTCGGTGACGCGATCGCCTCGCCGTTCACCGCGTGGTCCGACATGGACAGCGACTCCGGCACGTACCACGAGGACCACAAGTACCTCTCGTACGCCGGCAGCCGCTCGATCGCTCGCAGTGACATGAGCCTCGAGTACCAGTGGATCGCGAGCCTGTTCGCGATCCCGATCGAGACGATCTACCTGATCCCCACCGGGATCGTCGACATCGTCACGATCCTGAACGACTGAGCGCTGCGGCGCTCGCGCCGCGCCCGCGCACCCGGTTCAGAACACGCCCTGCCGGCGGAGCTGCTCGAACACCTGCTCGCCGATGATGCGGTGCCCGGGCGCGCTGTAGTGGCCCACGTCGTCGAGGAAGAAGAGCGACTGTTCGGCGTGCTCGATGTCGGCGCCTGAGCGCTCGGCGCCCGTGTCGTCGACCCAGCGGCGCAGGTTCATGTCGGGCACCTGCCAGTACTGGCCGCCGGCCTCGCCCTCCACGCGCTTCCAGCTCGTGGCGGCGATGGACGTCACCTGGGTCACGATGGGCTCCATGGGCGCCATGAAGGCCGGCATCGGGTCGACGTGGTGCAGCCCGTCACTGCGCCGGGCGAGGGGCTCCCACTTGGAGCCGGTGCTCAGCAGCTTGGGCTCGAAGGCCAGCCGCCAGCGCGGCAGTGACATCAGCACCAGTTCGCCGCCGTCGGCGGTCACCATCCCGTGCACCTGCATGATGCCGGCCATGGCGTCCGCTTCCACGGACGGCAGGCCGCGGTCCATGCCGTCCACGCGCGGCAACAGGGCGCCGTCCTCGCGTCCGAAGGTCATGAACTGCCAGTAGGGCTGCTTGTCGCGGCCGAAGGGGCGGTCGTTCATGGCCTGGTCGAGCTGGCTGAAGAAGCGCTGGACGCGTCGCGCTTCGGCCGGGACGGGCACGCGCGGGATCCACTGGTTCATGACGTGCCGGCTGAGCATGTCGAAGGTGGCCGTGCGCAGCACGAGGTCGCGGAAGTCGTACTCGGCGTCGTCACGGGTCGGCGCCAGGGGCATGGGGTCATGGGGGTGGGTGGGCAGGATGAACAGGTCCGGGCGGAAGGGCCGGATCTGGTCCTCGTACACGTGCAGCATCTGTTCGTACACGTAGCCCTGCACCGCGAAGTTCATCACCAGCACGCGGCGCGGATCGCCGATCGACGCGAAGTGCTCGGCCAGTCGGTGCTCGAGCACGCGGCCCCAGACCTGTTCGATGGGCACGCTCGTGCCGTAGGACATGGAGTTGCCCACCAGCGCGATGCGATAGACGTCCTCGTCCTTGGCGTAGACCGGCACTTCGACGGTCTGTTCCCGTCCGTCGACCGTGCGCGTCTCGGTGACGTGGCGCTCCACGACCGGCGCGTCCCACTCGCGATCGCGGAACCCGAACCCGTTGATCTGCTCCACGGTTGTCAGGTCGCGCGACCAGCCGGTCTGCTCGGGCAGCATGCGCCAGCCGTAGCGTGCGCTCTGCACCGTCGTCGTCCACCAGCCGAAGTGGCCCAGGTGGTGCAGGCCCAGTTCCAGCAGCACGAGCAGGGCCACGACCACGAACGTGCGCGTGCCCACGATGAACCCGCTCTCGCGGGACGTCCCGTCGGGAGTGCTGCGTCGTGTCTCGTCGTGCTGCGCAGTGTTCACCGGGCTCATCACCTAGAACTGGAAGTACACGAAGGGAACCAGGCCCGGGGGCCGCAGGGCGAAGAACAAGAGCATGGCGATGGTGAGCACGGCGCCCTGCAACGCCGCGGGGCAGTTGATCCAGCCACGCTCGGTGCGTTCCAACCAGCGGTCGGGCATGAAGTGCGTGAGGTAGCCCAGCACCATGATCAAGCCGATCTGCCACGGCACGTGGGGCAACGGCCGGCTCCAGTCACCGAGCTGCGCCAGGGCCGTGCCGAAGTCACCCAGGTCGCGGCAGCGGAACAGCACCATCGAGAAGGCGACGACGTGGAAGGTGAAGATCACGCCCAGCACGTTGAACAGTGCGCCCGCGGGCATCCTGCCGTCGGGGAGCAACTGGCGGACCAGGCGTGTGATCACCAACCACGCGCCGTGGTACGCGCCCCACAGCACGAAGGTCCACGCGGCGCCGTGCCACAGGCCGACGAGGGTCCAGGCGATCATTGCGTTGCGGCAGGCCTTCCACACGCCGAGCCGGCTGCCGCCCAGGCCGATGTACACGTAGTCGGTGAACCACGACGACATGGAGATGTGCCAGCGCCCCCAGAACTCCTCCAGGCTGCGGCTCTTGAAGGGTGCGTCGAAGTTCTTCTTGAGCTCGAAACCCAGCACCCGGGCGCTGCCGATGGCGATGTCGGAGTAGCCGGCGAAGTCCCCGTAGAGCTGGAGCGCGTAGGCATAGGTCGCGAGCAGCAGACCGGGGCCGCCCAGTTGCCCGAGCGTGTCGGCATCGCGGTAGGCAAGGTCGACGATGTGCGCACCGAGCATGTCCGCCATGAGCAGCTTCTTGGTCATGCCGCGCAGGATCTGGAACAGACCCGAGCCGAGCCGGCCGGTGTCGAACACCGGTCGGGTCGCGAGCTGCGGCATGAAGTCCACCGCGCGCACGATGGGACCGGCCACGAGCTGCGGGAAGAACGACACGAAGACGGCGAAGTCGAGGAAGTGCGTCGTGGCGCGCATCTTGCCGCGGTAGATGTCGAGCGTGTAGCTGAGCGTCTGGAAGGTGTAGAAGCTGATGCCCACCGGCAGGGCGATGGCCAGCAACGTGAGCCCGCCCGGTTCGGTCGGCTGGGCGATGGGCAACCCGAACGACTGGTTCAGCCACAGGGCGGGGTCGACGGCCGAGCCCAGCCGGCCGAGCAGCTTGCCGAACGAGTCCACGAAGAAGTTGAAGTACTTGAAGGCCGACAGCAGGCCGAGGTTCGTGACCAGGCTCAGCGCCAGCCAGCGCTTCGCTCCCCGTCCCTCGCCTGCCGCCCGAGCCCGGTCGATGCCCTGTCCGGCGACGAAGTCGACCACCGTGCTGATCAACAGCAGCGAGGTGAAGCGCCAGTCGGCCTGGGCGTAGAACCAGTAGCTGGCCACCAGCAGCAGCACGTGCCGCAGCGAGCGCCGCTCGCGCCACGTCCAGAACAGGACGTACACGGTCCACAGGAAGAGGATGTAGCTGAAGCTGTTGAACAGCATGCGGGCGGGCGGTCAGCCGATGCGGGGCGGGGCGATGGGGGGCCGCGCGGGGCGGGGCCTCAGGGCATGATCGGCTGGAGCGCGGTGCGGCCTCAACCGTCGTGGGTCGCGCCGGGTTGTTCCAGTCGCTTGGAGACCAGCGGGACGATCAGGCGCGCCGCGGGACGGGTGTTCCACTCGCGGCGGTAGGCGTCGTGCTCGGGCGTGGTCGGGTAGCTCTCGCCGGCGGGCGGCGGGTAGGCGCTCATGCCGTGGAACGGCAGCGGCTCGACCTGCTCCGCCGCGAGCGTGTTGGGGTCGCCGTCCTTGGCCCAGCCGTCGAGGTACAGCAGCCAGTCCCGGGTCCAGCCCGCCGGCAGCGGGGGCAGGGCGGCTGCAGCGAACTCGGCGAAGACCACGTCGCCCGAGCCGAAGATCACGAAGCGATCGTCGATGGCCTGCAGCAGCGGCAGCACGCCGCCGTAGCGGGTGTACATGCCGGGGTGCTGGTCCCAGCGGGTGAGGTCCCGCTCGTCCCAGTCGAAGAACTGCGGCAGCTCACCGTTGCCGGTGGGCAGCGGACGACTGAAGCCGCGGAAGGTGACCCGGGCGCTGACGGGCTCCAGCGGCGTCTCGCGATAGGGCGCGTCGTCGTCGTCGAGGACGACGCGGATCGCATCCCAGCTCAGTTGCAGCGTGGTGCCGATCCGCAGCCGCGGGTCGTCGCGATCGACGAGCTCGGTGACGTCGACGACCATCGTCTTGGTCTTGCCGGTGGGGAAGCCGATGGGCGGGCCGGGCCGCCAGTCGTCGCCGTCGGGCAGCCACAGTCGCGGCACCTCGAAGCTGTAGGTCGGGTGGCGCGCGGCGGCCATGTTCACGCTGGCGTTGCCCCAGCGCAGCCAGCCCGTGAGCGCCAGGCGGATGCGCGGCGCGGCGGCCAGGGCGGCCCGTTCGTCGTCGCTCTCGGCCAGCGTGATGTCCAGGTGCCAGGGCTCGGCCAGGCCGTGGTAGATCGACGGCAGCGGCGTCCACGGCTGGCTGTAGCGGCCATCGACGCGGGCGATGCGTTCGGTCACGTCGCTGCCGTCGTGGGCGGTCACGCGGGCCGGGGCGCGCACGTCGGTGAGCGTGTGCACGTGGTGCGGCGGGAACGGCGGGAAGACGAAGGCCTCGTCGGGCTGCACCTCGGTCTCGGCCGGATGGTCGATGGCGTGCAGGCGCACCCGGTCGAGGTAGGTCACCTCGCGCAGCTCTTCGGTCAGGGCGATGCGCAGCACGCCGTCGTCGTCCGGCACGAGCTGCTCGCCGCGCACCTTCACGTACTCCTCGTGATCGGGCGGCACGAGCATGCCCGGGGCGAAGGGCAGGCCCAGCGGCGTGGCGCCCAGCACGTCGGACACGAACTCGAACGTCTCTCCGTTCCAGGTGTAGAGGAACGGACAGCTGCCCGGCTCGCCGCCGACCTGCACGAAGGGCTCGTTGAGGTCGGTCTTCTCCTGCGGGTTGAACTGCACGACGCCGTTGGGCCACGTGGCGCGCACTTCGTACTTCGTGCCGGTCGGGCCGAGGCCCAGGGGCAGCTCCTCACCGCGCCACCACAGGCGGCGATAGGTCTCCCCCGCGAGCACTTCCACGATCGCGCCGATGCCGTGCGAGTTGTCCTTGCGGCCCTCGAGGTGCAGGACCAGGCCGCGCCCGAGGGGCGTGTCGCTCGCGTGGAACCACACGGCGCCGTCGCGCAGTTCGACCAGGTCGAGGTCGCCGTCGGCATCGAGGTCGCCGAAGGCCGCGGCCGTCGCGGCCGTGCCGGAGATCGACACGCTCCCGACAGCGCCGGTCCGTGTCAGCGGGCCGAGCTGCACGAGGAGCCCGGCGCTCGTGGCGCGCAGCAGCTCGACGTCGCCGTCCAGGTCGAGGTCGGCGAAGGCGAGGTCGTTGCTGGTGCCCGCGGCGTCGTTGCCGGTGCCAGCGGCGTCGTTGCGGGTGCCAGCGGCGTCGTTGCGGGTGCCGGCGGCTGGGTGATCGAGGTCCGCGGCGGGCGCGTACCCGTCGGCGTCGCGGCGTTGCCAGCGCGTGCGTTCCCCCTGGGTGGTGACGACGTCGGGGCGGCCGTCGGCATCCAGATCGAGCACGGCGACCAGGGGTGCACCGCCGGGGCCCCGTTCGGCGACGGAGGCGAGTCCCCAGGCGTCGGTGGCGTCCTCGAAGGCGCCACCGCGCAGGCTGGACAGGGCGCGCAGGTCGTCCGGCCGCACGACCAGCAGGTCGACGTCCTGGTCGCTGTCGAGGTCTTCGGGGATCACGGCCAGCGTGTCGCCCAGGGCGCGCGCACTGTCCGGCGTGGCGTCGACGAGCGTGCGGTCCAGGCGTTCGTCGGCTCCGTCGTTGCGCAGCAGGCGCGCGCCGTCCGCCGTGGCCAGGGCCAGGTCGAGGTCGCCGTCGTGGTCGTAGTCGAGGAACGCGCCGGCCCGTGCCCTGTCCACGCCCGTTGCCCCCGGGCCGAGGGGTGAGTACGCGGGCCCCGCGTCGCCGGCAGCCCCGTCGAGCGTGAGCAGCAGGGCCCGCTGCGCACCGTCCGCCTCGATCACCAGCAACTCCAGGGCCGGGTGCTGGATGCGCTTCTGCTCTTCCGGCGTGGGACCGCTGGGGCGTTCGGGCGGCGGCGACTCGTCCAGGTCGCCGGCGGCGGCGAAGGCCACGGGGCCGGCGTGCAGCGTGCGGGGCGCGTCCGGCGCTGCTCCGAAGCGCGCCACCAGTCCGCCCGGGCCCCAGGCGAAGACGTCCGCTGTGCCGTCGCGATCGAGGTCGGCCACGTCCACGCCGATCGCGTCGGCCGCGTCGAACAGCTGCACCGGTGGTGCGATGGTCGACAGCGCGCCCGCGTCGACCTCCGCGGTGGGTGGCCGCGGTTCGGGCGCCAGCGGGCTGCCCCAGCCGGCGCGCTCGAGCTGGATCAGCCCGATCTGCGGCACGTTCTGGTCCTTGAGCAACTGGGCCTCGGCGTTGAGCGCCTCGCCCAGGGCCAGCAACGCGTCGTCGCCCTCCGACACGCCGAGCGGGATGTAGACGCGACTCAGTTTGAAGATCGCTGTGCGGTAGTAGCCGGGTCCGTACTCCACGCCGCGCTCGCGGACGGCGTCGTATTGCTCGATCTCGTCGTCGACCCGATCGAGGATGCCGTAGACCTCGCCCAGTTGCAGTCGCGCGGCGGCGTTGTCCGGCTCGCTGCGCAGCACGGTCCGGTACTCCTCGACGGCGGCTTCCCAGGCGCTCTCGCGCTTGAGCAGGTTGCCGCGGTTGAAGGCCACGGCGGGGTCGTCGGGCGCGAGGGCGTGGGCGCGCTCGATGAAGGCGCCCGCCTGCACGGTGTCCTCGAGGGCCAGGGCGATCGTCGCGGCGCGCACCAGGTCGTGGGCTTCGGGTTGCGCGCGCTCGACCAGCGGCTGGATCAGCCGCGCGGCTTCCTCGAACTGCGAGGTCTTGTTGCGCGCGAACAGTCGCGCGACACGCCAGCGCACGATGTCGTCGTCCGGGTCCCGGGTCGCGCCGCCGGGCGAGTCACCACAACCGCCGCCCCAGGCGCTGACCAGGGCGAGCGCGATCAGCACGAGGGCGCGTGGCAGGGTCGGCCGGGGGGCGCCCGCCGCTGGAATGTCGTGACCGCTGCTCATGCTGGCTGCTCCGTGCGCTCGAGCGGACACCGGGCTCCGTCGATCGCCGCCAGCTCATGGCCGGAGCTGCCGCGGGAGAGCGCGGAGAGTCCGCAGGGCGGGATCGTAACGCGCTGGCGCACGCTCCCGAAACGCCGTCGCGGGGGCGGCCGGGATCGCGGCTCGTCGGCGCTGTGGGGGGGCGTGCGGCCGCCTTCGACCCGCGGCCCCGGGCCCCACGAAATCACCGCATCTGTCTGATATCGTGGCGCGACGACCGAGCCGGCCCCCCGCCACCACGAGCCCCCAGCACGCCCCGGCCGGCCCCCGGCGCTCACCCAAGAGGATCCTTCATGACCGCCACCCGCGTCACCGTTCCCATGCTCGATCTGGCCGCGCAGTACGCGCCGCTGATGGACGAGATCCGCGCCAAGGTCAACGAGGTCTTCGAGACCACGCGCTTCATCGGTGGGCCGGAGGTCATCGGGCTCGAAACCGAACTCGCCGCCTACGTGGGCGCCGCCCACGGCGTCGGTGTGAGCTCGGGCACGGACGCGCTGCTCGTGGCCATGATGGCGCTCGACATCGGCGTGGGTGACGAGGTGATCACCACGCCCTACACCTTCTTCGCCACGGCCGGCTGCATCGCCCGGCTGGGCGCCACGTGCCGCTTCGTCGACATCGATCCGCAGACCTACAACATCGACGCGGCCCGGATCGAGGCCGCGATCACCGAGCGCACCAAGGCCATCCTGCCGGTGCACCTGTTCGGCCAGTGCGCCGAGATGGACGCGATCAACGAGGTCGCCGGCCGCCGCGGGATCCCCGTGATCGAGGACGCCGCCCAGGCCATCGGCGCGCGCGACGCCAACGGGCGCATGGCCGGCAGCCTCGGCCTGATCGGTTGCTTCTCGTTCTACCCCAGCAAGAACCTGGGCGCGCCGGGCGACGGCGGCTTCATCACCACCAGCGACGCCGACCTCGGTCACCGCATGGCGATCATGCGCAACCACGGCATGGAGCCGGCCTACCACCACGAGTTCCTGGGCGGCAACTTCCGTCTCGACGCGATCCATGCCGCCGTGTTGCGCATCAAGCTGCGCCACCTCGACACCTGGGCCGAGGCCCGTCGCAGCAACGCCGCCGACTACCGCCGGCTGTTCGCCGCCAAGGGCCTGGGCGACCTGGTCGAGCTGCCCTTCGAGCGACCCGACGTGCACCACATCTACAACCAGTTCGTGATCCGCGTGCCCGGCGAGAAGCGCGACGGCCTGCGCGACCACTTGCGCGCGCAGCAGATCGGTTGCGATGTGTACTACCCCAAGCCGGCCCACCTGCAGCCCTGCTTCGCGCACCTGGGGCAGGGCGCGGGGGCCTTCCCCGAGTCGGAGCGGGCCTCGCGCGAGACGATCGCCATCCCGATCTTCGGCGAACTCGCAGCCGAACAGAAGGAGACCGTGGTCGACGTGATCGCGGACTTCCTGCGGGCGTGAGTCGCCCCTCGCCGCAACAGCCGCCCGCCGCGCGCGCCGGCATGTTGCGGCCCACCCCGGTCCACGGCTGACGGGCGGCGTTCGCGGTCGTGTGCGGCATCGCCGGCAAACTGTGGTTCGACACCTCGCGGCCGGCTGACCGCGACACGGTCGAGGCCATGACGCGGGCCCTCGTGCATCGCGGCCCCGACGGTCACGGGCTCGTGGCGGACGGCTCGATCGCCCTGGGCCACCGCCGTCTCGCCATCGTCGACCTGAGCGAACGCGGCGCCCAGCCCATGGTCGGTGCCGGCGGCTGCCTGCTCGTGGCCAACGGCGAGATCTACAACCACGCCGAGTTGCGCGCCGACCTCGGCCTGCGCGGTCACCGCTTCGCCTCCGACTGCGACGTGGAGGCGATCCTGCCGCTGTACGAGGAGTGGTACCCGAAGGAGGGTGCGCGCTTCGTGCGCCGGCTGGACGGCATGTTCGCCTTCGCGCTGTGGGATCCCCGCGCACGCCGGCTGATCCTGGCTCGTGATCGCGCCGGCCAGAAGCCGTTGGTGTACGCCGCCGACGGCGAGCGGATCGCCTTCGCCAGCGAGCTGGCGGCCCTGCGCGCCGAACCCAGCCTGGACCGCAGCCCCGACTGGGATGCCCTGTCCGACTACCTCAGCTTCCGCGTGGTGCCCCATCCACGCTCGGCGTGGCGCGGCGCGCGCAAGCTGGAGCCGGGCCACGTGCTCACCGTCGAGGACGGGGAGTTGCGTGACGAGCGCTACTGGTGTCTCGCTGCCGGGGCCGACGAGGGCGCCCCGTCTCCCGAGGAGGCCGCCGAGGAGGTCGCCCGGCTGCTCGAGGACGCCGTGCGCCGGCGCCTCATGAGCGACGTGCCCGTCGGTGCGTTGTTGTCGGGCGGGGTGGACTCGGCGGCGGTGGTCGCGTTCATGGCGCGTCACACGGCGGGCCGCGTGCGCACGTTCACCATGGGCTTCGAAGACGCCGCCTACGACGAATCGCAGGACGCCCTGCGCACGGCCCGGCTGTTCGACACCGAGCACCACCACGAGGTCGTGCGCCCGGACGCCCTGGCGCTGATCGACGACGTGGTCCGGCGCTACGGCGAGCCCTTCGCCGACGCCAGCGCCCTGCCCACGCTGATGGTCAGTCGCATGGCGGGTGCCCAGCTCAAGGTCGTGCTCACCGGTGACGGCGGCGACGAGTCGTTCGCCGGCTACGACCGACATCGCGCCTTGTTGCTGGCCCAGAAGCTCGACAGCCGGTGGGCCGGCCCGCTGCGCGCGGCGCTCGCCGTGGCCACGCCGTCCCTGGGTCTGTTCGCCGAGGGCGGTCAACGCTCCCTGGGCAATCGCCTGCGCCGCTTCCACGATGCGCTCTCGCTCTCACCGCGCGGCCGCAATCACCTCTGGCGCCTGGGCATGAAAGACGCGGTGCGCGCCGAGCTGCTCACGCCCGAGGCCACCGAGCGCCTCGGTCACCCGTCCTTCTACGGCGCCGATTCCGAGCTGCCCCTGCGGCTCAACGAGGCCCTCGTGCTCGATGTGGACCGCTACCTGCCCGACGACATCCTGGTGAAGGTCGACATCGCCTCGATGGCTCACTCCCTGGAGGCCCGGGCCCCGTTCCTCGATCGGCGCCTGATGGAGTTCACGGCATCCTTGCCCGGGCACTACAAGGCCAACTGGCGCTCGGGCAAGCGGCTGCTGCGAGCCGCCCTGGCGGACGTCCTGCCCGCGGATGTGATCAGCGGCCCCAAGCGCGGCTTCGGCGTGCCCCTCGATGCCTGGTTCGCAGGCCCGCTCGCCGATCACGCACGTGACGTGCTGCTGTCCACCCGGGCGCGACAGCGCGGCCTGTTCCGCGCCGACCGCGTGGCGGCCCTCATCGACGCCCACGTGCAGCGCAAGGTTGCAGCCCACGAGACACTCTTTACCCTCTTGGTCCTCGAACGCTGGTTCCTGCAGGAAGAGTCCGCTTGACGCCTCCACCGACCGACCCGCCGCCCGCCGCCGACGAGGCTGCTCCGAAACTCCGCAGCGACCTGCTGTGCTGGATCGACCTGGAGATGACCGGCCTCGATCCGGGCCAGCACCAGATCATCGAGATCGCCACCCTGCTCACCGACGCCGACCTGGAGATCGTGGCCGAGGGTCCCGAGATCGTGATCCACGCCAGCGACGTCTACCTCTCGCGCATGATTCCGCTGGTGCGCGAGATGCACGCCAAGAGCGAACTCACCGATCGCGTGCGCCAGTCGACGGTGAACGTGAGCGACGCCGAGCGCGAGACGCTGGCCTTCATCAAGCAGCACTGCGAGCCCAAGTCGACCCCGCTGTGCGGCAACTCGATCTGGTGCGACCGCATGTTCCTCAAGCACCAGATGCCGAAGCTCGATGATTTCCTCCACTACCGCGTCGTGGACGTGAGTTCGTTCAAGGAAGTGGCCACGCGCTGGCACGTCCACTCGATCGCCGGCGCTCCCCGCAAGGGTGACAAGCACCGCGCCATGGACGACATCCGCGAATCGATCGCCGAGCTGAAGCACTACCGCGACAAGTGGCTCGCCCCGTGGCGCAACAAGAAGGCCAAGTCGGTCAAGGAACCCTCGTCGTGACCCCGGCCCGCAAGCCGGCCGCGCGCAGACCGGCCGCCAGGAAGAAGACGACCGCCAAACGGCCCACGAAGAAGGTCAGCACCAAGCGGTCAACCGCGAAGAAGGCGCCGGCGAAGAAGAAGGCCACGACGAAGAAGCCCGCGAAGAAGGCTCCCCCTAAACAGAGCGCCTCGGCGCGCGGTGGCGGCCGTCGCTACTGGCTGGTGAAGACCGAGCCCAACGTCTACTCGATCGACGACCTCGCTCGCGACGGCAAGACCATGTGGGACGGCGTGCGCAACTACCAGGCGCGCAACCTCATGCGCGACGAGATGCGACCCGGCGACCCGGTGTTGATCTACCACAGCAACGCCGACCCCATGGCGATCGTCGGTCTGGCCGAGGTGGCGGGCCCGAGCTACCCGGACCCGACCGCGTTCGACCGCAAGGACAAGCACTTCGACCCGAAGTCCGATCCCGACGCGCCCACCTGGATGCTGGTGGACGTGGCCTTCGTGGACAAGTTCCCCGCGCCGCTCGATCGGCAGACCCTCGCCGACGTGCCGGCCCTGGCCGACATGATGCTCCTGCGCCGCGGCAGCCGCCTGTCGGTCCAGCCGGTCACCGCCGCCGAGTACAAGGCGGTGCTCGCGCTCGCCAAGCGCAAGGCGCGCGCTTAGCCGTGAGCGAGAGCCCTTGCACCGGGAGCTGTTGACCGGCACCGGATGCATGGGTCGGGATTCCGCTGCGCCTGCGCCCAACTGCGAGTGGACGCCGACTCCGGCGGAGACGACTCTTCAGTCGATCCCCGGCCTTCAGTCGATCCCCAGCGGCAGACGATGCCTGTCGACACCCGTGAGCCCCCGTACCCGCAGCCGGTACCCCTTTCCCCCTCATGACGGGGCGCCGCATTCGATGTCGCCGGTTGTTCGAAGGCGCCCGGGAACCGAGAATCCGGCCTTCGGGCCGAACCCGTCGGGTAGACAGCCGCGCTGTCCCTTCGATGTACTCTGCCCCAGCGCCCGGCCCCTCTGGAGAAAGCCAGTGCGTACCAAGTTCGTGACCCCCGTCCGCGTGACCTGCGTCCGGGCGATCCCCGTCCACATGACCCTGATCGCCCTGCTGTCGCTCGCCGCCTGCGGCGACTCGACCCGCTCCGCCGCCGACGAGTCCAGCGAGAAGATCGCCTTCGCCGCGACCCGCGAGGGAGTTGACGCAGCGCCTCAGGTCGGCCAGGACCAGAACGGCGAGCGACCGGCGACGATCACCGACGTGGATCTCGAGCTGACGCTGCTCGAGCGCGACAACCCCGTGCGCGAGCTGCCGGGCCGGATGGTCGGCCACGACATGTCCCTGGCCCAGACCCGCAACCCGCCCGACCCCGAGCGCGCCCGCCTCGGTCGCTGGCTCTACTACGACACCCGGCTGTCGGCCGACGGCAGCATCTCGTGTGCCACGTGTCACCGTCCGGAGAACGGGTTCAGTGAACCCACGCCGGTCTCCACCGGGATCGACGGCCAGATGGGCGGCCGCAAGGCCCCGAGCTTCCTCAACGCTGCCTTCGCGTTCTACGAGCCCACCTTCTGGGACGGCCGCGCCGCCGACCTCGAAGAGCAGGCCAAGGGCCCGATCGAGAACCCGATCGAGATGGGTGACACCCACACGGCCGTCGTGGACAAGATCGCCGCCTCGCCGGGCTACCGCCACTTCTTCGAGCGGGCCTTCGGTGACGACGAGGTGGACATCGACCGCATCGCCCACGCCATCGCCGACTACGAGCGCACGCGCGTGTCGGGCAACAGCCGCTACGACCGCTTCAAGGAGTACGACGAGGAAGAGGACGGGCCCCTCGCCGAGCCGCTCCTGAGCGCCCAGGAAGAACTGGGTCACGACCTCTTCTTCGGCGACGCCAAGTGCGCCACCTGCCACGTCGGCAACCACTTCACCGACAGCCTGTTCCACAACCTGGGGGTGGGCTGGGACGCGAACAGCAACGAGCTCGCCGACCTCGGCCGCTACGTGGTCACCGAGCAGGAAGCCGACAAGGGCGCCTTCAAGACGCCGGGCCTGCGCGAGGTCACGCGCCGCGCGCCGTACATGCACGACGGCTCGATGGCCACGTTGCGCGACGTGATGGTGCACTACAGCATCGGCGGCCACGCCAACCCGCAGCTCAGCCCGAAGATGGAGAAGCTCGACCTCACCGACGAGCAGATCGACGCCCTGGTCGCCTTCATGGGCGCCCTGGAGGGCGAAGGCTGGATGGACGAACCCCCGACCCTGTTCCCGCGGTAGGCCCCCTCCGCAGGAGGGCCGCCCGAAGTAGGCCTCCCGCGGCGGGGGATCTGGCGGCAGGGGATTTCGCAGCGGGCGTTCCTGCGGCCGGCGCCGAGCATGCCCTCGGCGGGGCCATCGACAGGGCCATCCGTTGAGCGGATCCCATCCGGTACGCTTGCGCCCATGGCAAGCACGCTGCATCGATCGTCTCGTCCCGTCCTTCACACCGGTGTTCGACGGCGCTCCCTGACCGCCGTTTCGCTGCTTCTCGTGGCGCTCTCGACCGCCTGCCTCGACACGCCGCAGATGCCGGTGTTCGAGGTGCCGGAACTCGACACCTCACGCACGGTGGAGATCACCGGGGTGGGGCGGGTCAGCATGGATCCCAACCTGGTCAGCGTGGACCTGGTGCTCGAGGCCGCCGCGCCCAAACCCCAGGGCGCCTTCCTGCGCTGCCAGACCCGCATGACCGACCTCAAGCAGGCCCTCGAGCGCGCCAACGTCCCGCGCGCCGACATGCTCGCCGGGGCGCGCTCGCTGCAACGCATCGCCAAGGGCCTCGACAAGCTGCCGCTGGTGGGCAGCGAGGGCGACTACCACATGACCCAGACGGTCACCCTGATCCTGCGTGACCTCAATCTCTTCCCCGACATCCTCGAAGTGGCCGAGCAGAACGAGGTCGAGCGCATCGAGAACGTGCGCTTCGGTTTCGCCAACGCGGTCCCGCTGGAAGAGCGCGCCCGGGAGCGCGCCATCGCCGAAGCCCGCGCCAAGGCCCAGACCCTGGCCGAGGAATCCCACCTGCGCGTGGGCGAGGTGCTCTCCATCGAAGAACTCGCCGGCCCCGAGGACGACCCGCACCTGGCCTGGTTCGAGGCGCCGGTGAGCGGCAACGAGTTCGTCGTCACCGTCCGCGTGGTCTTTGCGATGTCGGAGTTCTGAGGACCTGCCGGGAGCGCGCCGCGCTGGCGACGGAGTGACCGGTCGCTATCTTCGTGGGTTCGGAAAGCGGTGGGCGAGGACGGCCTCGCCGCCCAGCGAACCACGAGGGAGCAATCCATGCAGGTCACCACCACACCCAACATCGACGGCATGCGCGTCCGCACCTACTGCGGCGTGATCGCCGGCGAGGCGATCCTGGGCGCCAACCTGTTCAAGGACCTGTTCGCCAACATCCGTGACCTGGTGGGCGGGCGCTCGGCCACTTACGAGCGGGAGCTGCAGCGCGCACGCGACATCGCCCTGCAGGAGCTCGAGGAGCGGGCGGCCGAGATGGGCGCCAACGCCGTGGTGGGCGTGGACATCGACTACGAGGTGCTCGGCGCGGGCAACGGCATGCTGATGGTCTCGGCCAGCGGCACCGCGGTGGTGGTGGAGCCGAAGCTGCCGAACGCCTGAGGTCGCCGCAGGTCGGAGCGCGCCGGATGTCGCGCCGGGCGGGCTCACGCCAACGAGCTCTGGAACTCGGGCGATTCCAGCCGACGCCGCAGCTCCTGGCGCGCCCGGTGGAGCCGCGAACGGACCGTCCCGATCGGGATACCGCGCTCGTGGGCCAGCGCCTGGTAGTCGACCTCCTCGTCGAGCACCCGCTCGAGGAGCTCGCGATGATCGGGCTTCAGCTCGGCCAGGACGCGCCTCACCGTGGCGCGTCGCTCATCGCGTTCGAGGGCGACGGACGGGTCGTCCTCGTGGCACTCCTCGGACGACGCGCACGCCTCGTGGAAACAGCGACGCCGGGCGGCGCGGAGGTGCTGGCGTCCGGCCAGCCGGGCCAGGTGACACAGGGCGCCGCGGGGATCTTCGCTGATCCGGCCGCGTTGCCAGAGGCGGGCGAGCACGTCCTGGACGGCGTCGTCGGCCAGGTCCGGGCTGCGGACGACGGCGCGCGCCGCAGCGGACATGGCGTCGAGGTGAGGCTGGACGGCGGCCTCGAAGGCGCCGTTGCCAGGATCTGCGGCGAGCGGGGCGAACGGCGGGCTGGTGGGGAGTGGGATGTGTGCGGGCCGCGGCCACGCCGCGGAGAGGGAGCGGTCGGACATTGTTCGTGTCGCCAGGGGGGGGCGGACGGAGTCCGCTCGAGTCCTCGCGCCCGCATGCGGGCGCGTCTGGGGCGCGTCACGTCCTGGTGGACGGATCCGGGGACCACCAACCCGGGGTCGGACCCCGGATCGCCGCACCGCGCGCAGCAAATGGGAC
>JAJDEQ010000166.1 GCA_029259695.1 Planctomycetota bacterium | reverse complement strand
ATGTTGGACCAGTCGATCAGCTCCTCGACCACATAGCTGTTGGCGCGGAAGGGGAGCACGGCCGAGACGGCCTTCATGACCTGGCGCTCGTGGGTCGACAGGCAGTCCAATTCCGGGATGCGGTCGAGGTCGTTGCGCGTGTAGGCCCGGTAGGCCCGGGGGGCCGGGGTGCCTTGGGAGCTCCCACCGGTCGGGACCGTGGGTGCGGAGGGGGCCGTCTGGCTCAGGGCGGGGCTCGCGGTGCGGTTCGGGCGCGATTTCGAGCCGTTCGTCGTCGGTCGTTCGGGTTGGTTCTGCAAACAATGCTCCCAAGGGAGTATGGGGAGAGGCGATTCGTGCGCCTCTGCCTCGAAGGGCCCTCTCGGTGGCTCTTGCGCAGCCGTGGTCGGCGTCCCTGACGGGAGCCCGGCGCGCCTCGAGGTGAGCCCTCAGTATACCGGCGGGTCATCGCAAGTCCATGACCCGGAAGGACTAACGGTGGTGTGGGGGTGCTGTCACCGGGATCGAAAGGGGCCCCGAAGGCCCGTTTCATGGGTGCTTTGAGGGTTCTCTGAGGAGACGGTGACGGGACCGTGAGAAGGCCGCGCCCCCCTTCGGGAGCCGCCAGGCCCGGCTCCCCGAGGCGGCCGGGCGTGGGAGCTTGCACCACCACCCGGAGGGGCGAAGATGACCCCTTCCCGCCCTCCCGCCGAGCCGCCTGATGGTCCCCCTCGCCCCCGTCCTGATGACCGCTCTGTTGCCCTGGTCCGGAGCGGCGGGCACGCCGCCGGAGATTCGCGCCGGGACCTGGGAGGCCTGGCTCCAGAGCCCCGGGGGACGGCTGGAGTTCGGCCTGGAGTTGACCCGCGATGGCGAGGGGTGGCGCGCGTGGATCCTGAACGCCCATGGGGACGAGCGCATCGCCGTGCCGCACGTCACGCTGCGCGACGGGGAACTCGTGCTGGACATCGACCACTACGACGCCCGGGTGGTGGGACGCCTCGATGCGGCGGGCGAACGCTTCGCCGGGGAGTGGACGAAGCGCAAGGCGCCGGATGTCTGGTCGCGCCTGCCGTTTCACGCCCGCGCGCCGCGAACCGAACAGGGCCGCGCCGACTCGCCGGAGCCCGCGCAGCGGGGGGGAGCCGTGGCGCCCCGTGTGGACGGCCGCTGGGCCGTGGACTTCGAGAGCGACGACCAGGCGGCGATCGGCGTGTTCGAGCAGCACCCCGACGGCCGCTTGACCGGGACCTTCCTGACCTCCACCGGGGACTACCGCTACCTGGGCGGGCAGGTGTTGCCCGCCGACGCCCAGACGCCCGGGGGCTTGCGCCTCTCCTGTTTCGACGGTGCCCACGCCTTCCTGTTCGAGGCCCGGCTGCAAGCGGACGGGACGCTGGCCGGCAACTTCTGGTCCTCCGACAACTGGAGCGAGGCCTGGACGGCGGTCCGGGACGAGACCGTCACGCTGTCGGACGGCTTCGAGCAGACCCGCTGGACCGGCGACGGAGAGCGGTCGTCCGCGCGCTTCCCCGACCTCGACGGCGTGCTGCACTCCCTCGACGACCCGGCCTTCGGCGGCCGTGCCCGGCTGGTGCAGGTGTTCGGCTCGTGGTGCCCCAACTGCCACGATGCGTCGGAGTACATGGTGGAGCTCGACCGGCGCTACGGCGGCCAGGGACTGTCCATCGTGGGCCTGGCCTTCGAGGTCACGGGCGACTTCGAGCGGGACGCGGAGCAGGTGCGTCGCTACGCCCGACGCCACGGAGCCGACTGGCCGATCCTCGTGGCCGGCCTGGCCGACAAGCAGGCCGCCACCGAGGCGCTGGGCGTGCTGGATCGGGTGCGCTCCTATCCGACGACGATCTTCATGCATGCCGACGGCCGCGTGGCGGCGGTCTACTCGGGCTTCAGCGGGCCGGCCACCGGCGAGGCCCATGCACGGCTGCGCCGCCGATTCGAAGGCCTGATCGAGACCCTGCTCGCCGAGCCGGAGCCCGGCACGCGTTGACCCCCCTGCGGCTTGCCCGCCCCTCGCAGCCGTCTTATGCTCCGCGCCCCGACGCGCGTCCTGGAGCCCGAACCCGTGAGTGCAGAGCCCAGTCGCACACTGCGGGGTGAGGAGCTCCCCGGCGGCGCGGCGCCCGGCGGCCCGGCGCGGCTGCTGTCGTACGTGCTCAACATCGCCGTCTTCGCCGGCGTGTTCTTCGTGGCCTCCGCCGTGGCGAGCCGCGAGTTGCCCGTGCCGAACATCATGGTGCTCAAGCCCAAGCTCGAGCACTTCGCGGCGAACAAGGACGTCTACAACACGCTCTTCGTCGGCTCGAGCCGGGTGTACCGCGAGCTGGTGCCCGAGATCTTCGAGGAGGAGATGGCGGCCCAGGGGCACCTGGGCGTGAAGGCCTTCAACCTGGGCGTGCCCGGGATGCGCGTGCCCGAGGCGCTCTACGTCCTCAAGCAGGTGCTGGCCACTCAGCCGGCCAAGCTGCGCTGGGTCTTCTTCGAATTGCGGGCCTTCGACACCCAGATCGACGAGCGCAATGCGTTCAGCAAGCGCATGGTCTTCTGGCACGACTGGGCCGAGACCGCGCGAGCCGTGGGTGCGATCCTGGCCGGCGACGCCCCGCTGTGGGACGAGGCGCCCGAGGGCCTGGTCCCGATCCAGGGCAAGCTGTCCGGCGTCGTCAGCCATCTGCGGCACTTCCTGTTCAAGCTCGCCAACGTGGGGCGCGGCGTCGAGCAGTTCACCTTCCTGCCCGCCAATCGCGCCTACAGCCTGTTCCGCGCCAACGAACTCGCCGAGATGTTCGGCCAGCGGGCCGGCTACGTCGCGCTCGAGGACGAGGTCTCCCCGATCTTCCAGGAGCGCCACGACGACTTCCTGGCAGACGAGCAGGAGCGCTTCGCTGAACTCCTGGCCGAGATGACCTCGCCGGACGTGTACACGCCGCCCTTCACCGACTACAACCGGCTGCTGATCGAGACGGTGATCGAGATGGTCGAGCAGGCCGGCGCGCAGGTGGTGTTCACGATCCTGCCGGTGATGGTCGCCGAGAAGCACTTCCAACAGGCCTATGAGGACGGGGTGATCCCCGAGTTGATCGCGTTGAACAAGCCGGGGCGTTTCCCGTTCCTGTACCGCGTCGACCAGCGTTGGGACCTGGCGCACCTCAAGCGCCCGGCGTCCCAGGCGTGCACGCGCCTGTTCGTGAAGGAACTCGACTCCATGATCAAGAGTCGGTAGGCGGAGCGCCCCCCTTTGCTCTTCACCGAGTTCATCTTCTTCCCGTTCTTCGTCCTCACCCTGCTGGTGTACTGGGGGCTGCGGCGCAACGGTCCGCGCAAGACGTGGCTGTTGCTCGCCAGCTACGTGTTCTATGCAGCGTGGGACTGGCGCTTCCTGTCGCTGATCATCGTGTCGACGCTGATCGACTACGTGGCGGGTCTGAAGATCCACGCGGCCTCCGAGCAGGGGGCGCGCAAACGCTGGCTGGTCGTGAGCCTGTGCGCCAACCTCGGCATGCTGGGGTTCTTCAAGTACTTCAACTTCTTCGTCGGGTCGGCGGCGGAGTTGCTGGGGATGCTGGGCTTCCAGGCCAACGTCCCCACGCTGTACATCATCCTGCCGGTGGGTATCAGCTTCTTCACGTTCCAGACGATGAGCTACTCGCTGGACATCTACTACCGCAAGCTGGAGCCCACCCGCAGCCTGCTCGACCTCGCGTTCTTCGTGGGCTTCTTCCCGCAGCTCGTGGCCGGCCCGATCGTGCGCGCGCGCGAGTTCCTGCCCCAGCTCGGTTCGGCCCGCAAGTGGGGGCCGGTCGACGTCAAGACGTGCCTGATGGTGTTCCT
>JAJDEQ010000165.1 GCA_029259695.1 Planctomycetota bacterium | reverse complement strand
CATCCTCGGCCCGCTCACCTCCCCGTTCGTGTTCACCAACGACATGGCCACGGGCCTCGTGCGCGCGCCGGTGACGATGCTCTACCAGTACGGACTCGACGCGGCCCTCGGCGCGAAGGTCGGCTTCGACCAGACGCTCCCGCCCTCGTGGCGGACGGCCGAGGACGCGTACGCGGCGCAGGCCGACGCTCCTGCCGACGAGCGCTACGACCTGGCCCTGGGCGACTACACCCGCGGCGTGCTGACCCAGGCACGACGCCTGCTGCTCTACTGGCCCACCCAGCTCACCAAGATCCCGCTCCAGACCATCGTGCTCGACGGCATGGGACGCGGCGCCTGGAACGCCATGCTCTGGCGCACGCGAGCCCTGTTCTGGCAGCACGAAGCCTTCAACCAGAGCGGCGAGCCCCAGGCCCTGCGCGACGCCGCACGAGCCGAGCCCAACGGTCACCTCGCCGTCGTGCTGCGCATGCTGCGCGATCACGTGCGCGAGCAGAAGCGCCTGGCCGCCGCGGCGGGGCACCCCGTCGACTACAAGATCACCCTCGTGGGACACAGCATGGGCGCGATCGTGATCAACGAGGCGCTGAGTTCATCGAGTTGGGACGAGCCCCTGCTCGACGGCGAGGACGTGGAGCAGATCGTCTACATGGCTCCCGCCTGCTCGATCCAGGAGGCGGCCGATTCCGTCGTGCCGTTCATGCAGGCCAACGAGCACGTGTCGTTCCACCTGCTCACCCTGCACCCGTTGGCGGAGGCGGACGAGATCAACGCCTACGATCTGGTCCCGCGCGGCAGTCTGCTGGAGTGGATCGACAACTGGTACTCGCAACCTGCGTCGCACACCGAACGCAGGCTGGGCAAGTGGACCAACGCCGTGCCCGCCCTGGCGCTGTTCCGCGACGTGCGCGAGCGATTCTCGATCAAGGCCTTCTCCGTCCAGCCCGGACACATCCCGCAGAAGCACGGCCAGTTCAACGACATCCCGTTCTGGCGCGCGGACTGCTGGAGCACCGACGGCCGCAGCTCCTACCCGGCCGACTGGCGCACGCGCGACAGCGCGGGCGATCATGCCAGCCCCGGCGGTTGCTTCTGACCCGGCACACACGCGCTTCCGAGGGAGCGAGATCGATGTTTGAGACGGCCGAGCTCGGTCACACGCTCGACAAACGCAGCTACGAGGCGCGCGTGCCCAACCTGCGCGTGGCCCTGGTGAACGCCCAGTACGACCTGCGCGAGGCCGACTTCCCGGTCGTGATCCTGATCGACGGCAACGATCGCCCGGCGTGCAACGGCCTGCTCAAGGGCATGCACGAGTGGATGGACGGCCGCTTCATCCACCTGGTCGCGCTCGGCCGGCCGACCGACGAGGAGCTGCAGCGCCCACGCTTCTGGCGCTACTGGCGTCAGCTACCCGGTGCGGGACACATCGGTGCGTTCATCGACGGCTGGGCACAGACGCTGATCCGCGAGCGGGTCCTGGGCGAAGCCGACGAGCAGGAAGAGGCTCGTCGACTGGGTCACATCCGCGACCTGGAGCAGGCGCTCGTCCAAGACGGCGCGCTGCTGCTCAAGTTCTGGTGTCACCTGCCCAAGGACGAGCTGCGGAAGCGCATCAAGAAGACCAGGAAGAACCCCGACAGCGCCTGGCAGCTCGCGGGCGAAGGCGACTTCGAGCTGTACGAGCGCTACGACGAGGCCATGCCCGTGGCCGAACGCATCGTGCGGGAGACCAGCACGGGGCAGGCCCCGTGGCAGATCATCGAGAGCACCGACCGGCGCTACCTGGGCATGACCATGGCGGAGACCCTGCTGTCGGCGCTCCAGAAACGCCTGGACCAGGCGTCGGCGACGACAGCGACCGCGTCCCCTGCAGCGGCCGCACCACCGTCGCTGGACGGTCTCACGATCCTCGACTCGATCGACCTGACGCAGTCACTCGACAAGGACGACTACAAGCGCGAGCTCGAGCAGCAGCAGGGCAGGCTGGCGCACCTCGCCCGCGCGGCCCACGACAAGGGCATCACCAGCGTGCTCGTGTTCGAGGGCTGGGACGCGGCCGGGAAGGGCGGCGTGATCCGCCGCGTGTGCGCGCCGCTCGATCCGCGTCAGTTCCGCATCGTGCCCGTCGCCGCGCCGACTGACGAAGAGCTTGCCCACCACTACCTGTGGCGCTTCTGGAAGCACTTGCCGAAGGCCGGGAAGATCCTGATCTTCGATCGGAGCTGGTACGGGCGCGTGCTCGTCGAACGGGTGGAGGGTTTCGCCAGCGAGGCGGAATGGGGCCGCGCCTACGCCGAGATCAGGGACTTCGAGGAACAGCTCTGCGCGTCGGGCATCGTGCTCCAGAAGTACTGGCTGCACATCAGCCCGGAGGAACAACTTGCCCGCTTCCAGGCCCGCGAGCACACGCCGTACAAGAAGCACAAGATCACCGAGGACGACTACCGCAACCGCGAGAAGTGGCCGCAGTACGCCCACGCGGTCCACGAGATGTTCACTCGGACGAGCACCGAGGAGGCGCCGTGGCACCTCATCGCGGCCAACGACAAGCGCCACGGGCGGGTCGACGTGTTGCGCAACTACTGCCGCGCCCTGGAGCGTCGCCTGTAGGCGCGGCGCGCCCAAGCTTGGCGCTCCCCGCCCATGGCTCGTGATCAGACGCCGCGCGAGGACCAGCCCTCGGGCAGGGAACGCACGTGCAGGTCCCGCTGGGGGAATGCAATCTCGATGCCGGCCTCGGCGAAGCGTTTGTAGACCGCGGTGTTGAGCGCGTCGAGCACGCGTCCGCGCAGCTCCGGCTGGGCGATCCAGCCGAGCAGCTCGAAGTCGAGGGTCGAGTCGCCGAAGCGCCGGAAGCGCACCCGCGGTTCGGGGTCGACCAGCAGCGACTCCTCCGACTGCGCCACCTGCATCAACACCACGCGGACCTGGTCGATGTCGCTCCCGTAGGCCACGCCCACCTTCACCCGCAGGCGGTAGCGCGGCGTGCCCGAGGTCTCGTTGACGATCGCGCCGTTGCCGATGATCGAGTTGGGCACCGTGATCTGCACGTCGTCCCGGGTCAGGATGCGCGTGGAGCGCAGGCCGATGTGCAGCACCTGGCCGCGGTGCCCACTGTCGAGCACGACGTAGTCACCGACGTGGTACGGGCCGTCGGCGATGATGAACACGCCGGAGAACAGGTTGGCCAGGGTATCCTTGGCCGCGAAGCCCAGCGCGATCCCCACCACGCCGGCAGACGCCAGCCAGCCGGTGGCGTCGAGGGCCCACACCTCGATCAGCAGGTAGCCCGCCAGCCCCACCAGCAGCACCTTGCCGAGGTTGTCGAACAGCGGCAGCGTGCGCTCCTCGACGATCTGGAAGCGCGAGTCGTTGTGGGACATGGCGCGCAGCAGGAGCCCGCTGGCGCGCAGCGCGGCGGTGATCCAGACCAGCACGGCCAGGGTGACCAGCATGCGGTGCACCCAGATCGCAGGCCCGTCCGCCAGCTCGAGCTGCTTGCACGCGAGCCACAGCCCGCCCAGCACGACGGTCTTCACGATCGGCCCGTGCAGCGAGTCGATCAGCGCGTCGTCGAACTCCATCTTGGTGCGCTTGGCGAGCACGCGCGCCACCCGAGTCACGAACCAGTCGGCGATCTTGGCCACGACGAACGAGGCCATCACGATCGCCGTGGCGACCACGACCGGGCGCTGGAACAGGCCCAGCAGGCCCTCCAGGCTCAGCGGGTCGGGGGGCGCTTCGGGCGGCGGCTCGTCGGCAACCTGCACGAGCAGCGCCACCAACGGCGCGCGTGACAACACTGCGGTCGAGATGAACACGGCCAGCGCCCTCCCAGCAACCTGCACGAAGTCATCATGCGCTGGAGAACGACGCGATGGAAGCGCAGCGGGCGTCCGCTCGACCGTCAACCAGCGTTCGGTTGGAGCGAGGCCGTTGCCCGTCCCGGCCGGCGCACTAGGATGGCGTGCCGCCTGCGCGGGAAGCAGGAGCTGGACGACGCCGTCCAAACGGTCGTCGTCGACGGAACGAGACCGCCCGGAGCGCAGGACATGAGGGGCATCGTCTGGGGCACCATGACGGGCGTGATCGTCGCGGGCCTTGGCACGGCCCTGCTCGTGCTCGCAGCGGACGAGCGCTTGGTCGAAGAGACCTCGCCCGGCCCTGCCGCAACCGGGGCCTGGTCGTCCAGCGGGAGCGATTGTCCGGCGCGCACGACGCGGCAGGACGTCGCCCTCACCGCGCGCCCCGGGACCGACCGTCCCGCCCAGGCACCGATCGCACTCGAGGCCACGGGACTCCAGGTCCCGCGCGAATCCGACCAGGCCCCCACCGTCCGCTGGGCGGCCAGGGTCACGGACGAAGAAGCTCACCCGGTGGCGAACGCCGCGCTGTGGATCGCGCCGATCCAGGCCCTTGCCGGGCTGCCCATCGGCGACGTCCTGGCCAGGTTGCACGACACGGCGCTCCACGCCGAGCACGACATCGTCACGGCGATGACCGACGCGGATGGGTACGCGACCGTCGAGCGCCCCGCGCAGCCGTCCGCCGGTTTCTCGATGGAGCACGTGAGCTTCGTCCTCGTGCAGCACGCTGCCCACGCGATCCTGATCGAAGAGCTGTTCCTCCGGAAGCCCGATGGTGACGGCGAGCTCATCGCGTCCCTGACGCTGCGCCCTCCCTGTGCCGTCAGCGGGCGAGTCGTATCGGCCGACGGCACACCGCTGGCCGACACAACCGTCACCCTGACCCTCGCCGAGCACAGCGGCTTGTTCGCGTACGGATACCTGGACGAGTTGGGCGGATCGCCGCTGCAGGTCAGGACGGGAACGGACGGCCGATACGTCCTGGACCACGTCGAACCCGGATCGGGTTGGATCACGTTCCTGCATCCCGAGTTCGTCGACCGCTTGGCGGACATCCAGCTGGTCGCACACGAGACGACCGCTCTGCAGGACGCCGTGTTGCTCGCGGGTGGTGCGATCTCCGGACGGGTGATCGACACGCAAGGACGTCCCGTGGCCGGTGCCGCCCTCCACCCGGTGAAACACGTGGTCCGCTCCGTCGGCGGCGGTTGCACGCCCGCCTCGCTGGACGAAGACGACGACATCATCCACGACGCCCTGGCGGCGGCCCGCGACCGGGCCGGCGACTGCACGCGCATCACGGCACAGGACGGCTCGTTCCAACTGGTGGGCCTGGAGGTGCACCAGGAGCAGGTGAACACGCTGTACGTCGAAGCCGCCGGTTTCGAGCCCGCCGAGTTCTCCGACATCGCCTTCGGAAGCGAGGGCGTCGAGCTGGTGCTCGAACGCGCCGCCCGCTTACAGGTCACGGTCGTGGACCGCCCGTCAGGTCAAGCGCTGTTCGACGCCTCGATCGACTCCGCGCTCCGCGTCAACAAGGCGTCGCACTGGTTCGGAGAGAAGCTCGCGGCGGAGCCCCGCACGCCGGGTTCGTTCACTGTCGTCGGGCCGGGAACCCACGCGTCCCGGTTCAAGGTGCGTGCTCCGGGACACGCCACCCGGCTGGTGATCCTGGAAGGCTGCGCGCCGGGAACGGAGGAGGAGATCGTCGTGGAACTGGACGCCGAAGCCGTTGTCACGGGCTTCGTCTCGATCGACGGCCAACCAGCAACCGACGTGCTCGTCTCCGTCCACCCCGATGACAGCATGCGACGCGGCGAGAAGAGCAGCGCCAGGACCGACGCGCACGGACGCTATCGCATCGACCAGCTCGCGGCGGGAACATGGAAGCTCTCAGCCGCCGCCGACGATTGCCGGACCGTCTCGCGGACCATCGAACTCCACACCGGCCAGCACCAGGACGTGGACCTCGCCCTGCACGCCACCGGGAAGCTCACGGGGATCGCGCGGTCCGCATCGAGCGGTCGCGCGCTGGCCAGCCACGAGCTGATCCTCGAGGCGGCCAAGGCGGGCCAGACTCCTGCCCTCGCCAAGACCAGGGCCGGCAGGGATGGGCGCTTCCGTTTCAAGGCTCTCGATCCCGGAGCGTACACGCTCTCGAGCAATCGGTTGCCACCGGTAGCCGTCACCATCACGGCGAGCGGAACGAGCGAACTCCAACTCGAGATCCCCGAGTCCGGCCGGCTCTCCGGCCTGGTGATGCACGAGGGGCAGCCTGCTCCCGGCGTGCTGGTCTACGCGCGCCGCAGCGGAGGCAAGCGCCTGTGGAGACGCACCAACGCGGAGGGCCGCTACGCGTTCGCCTGCCACACACCGGGGCGCTACGCAGCCTGGCTCGCCCACGAGAACGAGCCCGATGTCGAGGCCATCGCCGTGCCCCTGTCGATGGGCGACCACCGCAGCATGGACTTCGTCATCGCCGGCCAGCGCATCCACGCCGTGATGCGGGACCAGAACGGACGCGTCCCGCTTCGACGACTGAAGCTGCAGCTCGACCGCGCGGACGGCGCGGGGGAGACACACACCCTCGCCATCCACACCGGAGGCGAGGCCACATCGCCCATCCTCCCTCCAGGAGACTACATCGTCTCGCTCGAACCCGACGACGGCCGTCGGCTGGTGAGCCCGCAACGCATTCTGATCGGTTCCCACACCCAGCCCGTCGACGTCGAGCTGCGGGTCGACACCGCCGCGCGGGTCGAAGGGCTCGTGCGGACCGACACGGGGCGCCCCACGCCCTTCCGCTGCGAGGTGTCACTGCACGCGAATGCCCCCGGGAACGCCGGCGGCAAGGACGCACCGACGCGCCAGACCTGGACCGAGGGCGGTGGCTTCGCCTTCGACGGCCTCGAGGCTGGTGTCTACACCCTCACGGTGACGCGTCCCAACCACCTGGGTGCGAGCACCGCGCCCGTGACCGTGGTGCGCGTACAGCTCGACGGTCGATCCGTTCTCCCCGTGACCCTCACGCTGCCCTGACGGACAGCCGGCGCGCGTCCGAGGCACGGCTACCGAACGACACCTGCCGTGCAGGGCCGCGATCGCGACACGAGCATCAGTCGTAGAGGGGGCCCGCCGCGGCCGTGCGCGCGTTGGGATTGTTCGCCAGGGTCACGGCGAACAGCAGGACGTTCGGGTTGTCCGGCAGGGTCAGCTCGACGGCGCGACTCGAGCCGGCGGCGAACTGATAGGCGAACATGTAGCCGTATCGGTAAGGCAGGACGTCGCTCCCCTCGAGGAAGTTCTTCGCGCAGTAGTAGCCGTTGACGATCGGCGGTCGATAGGTCGCGCCACGGCGGAAGAGGTGCGTGCTCTGCCAGGCGACCGGCGTGTCCTTGATGTACGGCGTCTGGACCGGCGGTGTGATCACCCGGCGCGCGTAGGCGTTGGACTCTCCATCACAACACTCCCACCCACTGAGAGGCGTCTCGGGGATCCAGCGCACACCCGCGTCGTACCACTGCCCGACGTACTGGGTGATGTGACGGATGTCGACGCCAGCCGCCGGAGCCCCATTGATGCCGAACACGACCTTGGGCACGTCACCACTCGGAGCCCGGCTCGCCGCGAGTAGGTAGATCCGGTCGAAGTCGCTGCCGGAACTCGAGAGCTGGAGTACCCGCCTCGACAGCAGCATCGCTGCACCCGAGCGAAGGTCCGTTCTCCCGCTGCCGACACCGCGCAGTGCGTCGACCGATCGCGACGCCGCTCGACGCTCACGCCGTCGGTCTGCGATAGCGGCTCACGTAATCGGGGCAGGGCACGTCGGCCGGCACGAACTCGTCGGGCTCGGGGGCGCCCGGCACCTGGGTGAGCGGGATCACGCCGGCCCAGATCGGCAGGGCGAGATCCTCCGGCTCGTCGCCCGGCGGCCCGGCGCGCACCTTGGCCGACGCTTCCTCGATCTCGAAGACGAGCACCTCGGTGGCGCGCAGTTCGCGTTCGTCGGGGCCGCGGGCGTGCTCGGTCCGGCCGGGGATCAGGAACTCGACCAGATCGTCGAGGGCCCGGCGCTTCTCGTCACCCTCGATGGGGCGGGCCCGGCCGAAGGCCACCACCGAACGGAAGTTCATCGAGTGGTGGAAGCCCGAGCGCGCCAGCACGAGGCCGTCGAGCAGGGTCACCGAGAGGCATGCGGAGACACCGGACGCCAGTGTGCGCAGCAGACGACTGGCCTTGGACCCGTGCAGGATCAGCCGCCCGTCGATCAGCGCGTAGGTCATGGGGATCACGTACGGCTGGCCGTCGATGGCGAACGCCACGTGGCACAACAAGCCTTCGCGCAGGATCGCATCGACCGTCTCCCGATCGTAGGCACCGCGTTCGGGCAGGCGCCGCACGCGCACGCGATCACTGGGGGCGCTGCCGCCGGACGGATCGGCAGGGACGGGGGCGGAGGGGTCTTGGCTGGGCATCGGGCCAGCGTAGCAACCACTCTTGGGCCGTCGTCAGCGCCGGCGTTCCGTCGCGGGACGACCCGCCGAGAGTTCCCCCCGCCGTCTTCCGGGGACGGGACCGGGCCGCGTCCTACGGCAGCTCGACGAGCGTCTTGCCCTTGACCGGCAGGACCTTCACGGCGACCCGGGCGTAACCCACGCTCTCCACGCTCTCACCGTCACCAAAGACTTCGGCGCCGCCGACACGGATCGACCAGGTGCCGGTGGAGGGCAACTCGAAGCCGTCGACCACCACGCGGCGACCGGACTTGCTCGTGGTCACCAGGTCGGTGAGATCGATCGACGCCTCGTCCGGCCCCACGATCGAGAGGGCAGTGGGGAACAGGTCGGCAGCTTGATCGGCCACGATGTCGGGGAAGCCCTTGGGCGGCTTGATGCCGCGCACCAGGATGCGCTTCACCCGCGCTCCGGCCACGCCCTCGAAGCTGGCCACTTCGCTGCCGTCATCCAAGCCCACGATGACGACCTGCTTGGCGAGCTTCGGCTGCTTGGCCTTCGTCGTCAGCCGGAAGTCACCGCCCGTGCCCGACGCGTCCCCCACCTCCACGCGGTAGGACCCGCTGTCCGGCAACGAGAACGGGGCGATCCGCGCAGCCTTGGGGGAGCTGACACTGTCGACGGCGGACACGAGTTCGCCGCCGTCGGGGGCGATCAAGCGCAGGGTCGGTTGCAGCTCGCCACCCTTGCGCACGCAACGCAGGGACAGGCGCGTGCCGGCGGCCGCCTCGAAGGCCAGCACCGGGGCATCGGCATCCGGCGCGGCCTCTGCAGCCGGGACCGCCCCCGCCACCTTGTTGCCCAGCACGACCGACGCGATGGCCGGTTCGGGGCCCACCAGCAACGCGTCGAACTGCTCGGCGAGCCACTCTACGATGTCGACGTCGCGCTGGGCTTCGTCACCGAAGAACGGCACGACATCGACGCCCCCGGCCTGCTGGTAGGCGATCTCGCTGGTGATCGCCACCCGCGTGTTCTGCGGGTGCAGGGTCTTCCAGGTGTAGCCGTTCCACGCGGCGTGGATGCCGTAGGGCGGCACGCCGTCGAAGCCCTGATCGTCGAAGCAGAAGGGCTGCGGCGAGCAGGTGGCGGAGATGTTCTTGCCGTAGTCCTCCGACGCCGACAGCTCACCGTAGGACATGTACAGCGGCAGGATCGCGTTGAGTGCCGCGTCCTCGTAGGCCAGCGCGGACGCGGGCACGAGCTCCTCGAGCAACGCGTCGCCCATGGTCGGCGCGGCGATCTCCGAGTGCCCGCCCAGTCCGAAGTGCGGCACGCCCGGCCCGAGGTCGCCGCTGAACAGCGGCCACCACACGGGGCCGCCGAGCAGCACCGCGATGTCGGGTCGGGTGGGCTCGTCGTACTGGCCACCGAACCCGGCGATGAACGCGTCACCGCGGCGATCGGGACCCAGGGCGGGCCACATGAACGCGATCGCCCCGGCGCTGCGTCCGTGCACGGCGATGCGTTCGTGATCGAGCAGCGCCATCACTTGTTGCTGTTCGTCGCTCAGGTCGCCGGCACCCCGCGCGAGATGGCGCACGTGCTGGATCAGCAGCACGGCGTCCTTCTCCGCCATGGCGTAGGCCGGTTCGTCGTAGGGCACGATGTCGGTGCCGTCGGGGCCTTGCCCCACGAGGTCGGGCGGCACGAAGCCGGGCGGGTGGAACAGCCCGTGCCCGGGGAAGCTCGGCGCGACCTCGCAGTACTCCAACCACAGCGGGTCGTCGTGCGTGCGCGAGATCGTGCCCCGTGCGACGACCACGGCGATGCCCTGCTCGAGCACCTGACCCAGGAAGTTGTTCGGCGGGATCAGCGGCACGTCGTCGGTGGTCGAGAAGCCCGAGACGCGCAGCTGCACCATGACCGGCCAGCCGCCCTCGGGCATCACGTGCGGCTCCGGCGGCATGAACACGCGGTAGGTCTGCACGCAGTGCGGGGTGAGCGGCGCGACGACGTAGTCCCACGGCTCCCCGTTGGCCGACTCGTAGATCTGAGCAGACGCAGGACCGGCGACACCGAGCAGCAGCCCAGCCATCACCACGGCGCGCGCGATGCTGCTCCACGCACGGCCGGTGTGTCCCCCCATCTCGGATGCTCTCTTGCTGCTCATGTCGTCGGGTTCTCGACGCACCTCACGGAGACGGGTCGACACTGGGCCTTTCGGTTGTTCCGGGCGGGCAGTTGAAGCCCGGGGTGGTCAGCTCGGCGCCAGACGCCAGCAGCTCAGCTGCCGATCCTCGCCGGCGAGGGCCAGCGCGGCTGCATAGCCCGGGCCGACGTCCAGATCATGGAGGAACCAGGCGCTTTGGTCGAGGCGTTGGCCCTCGGCACCCCCGGGGCGCCCCCCGGGCCAGGCCAGCACCCGGGCCGGCTCACCCGGGAGCAGGCTTACCGCGAACCGGTGCAACCCCATGGCCAGCCCGTCCCCGACCGCCTTCACATAGGCCTCCTTGCGGGTCCAGCAGGCGAAGAAGGCCCGTGAGCGCTGTTCCACTGGGAGGGACAGGAGCGCCGTCACCTCCGGTTCGGAGAAGAAGCGGCGGGCCAGGACCTCGCCCTCGTCGGTATCCCGCCGATCGCTGTCTGCGGCCTGCCCGGCCTCGCACCCGTGACCTGCGGCGACATCATGGGCTCCCGTCGATGCATTGGCAGCGCCACCGAACCCACCCAGGGACCGCAGCCACTCCACGTCAATCCCCAGGGGGATGCCCCGGGTGACCCCCACCAGTGCCAGCTCGTGTGAATGCGAGAGGTTGAACTCCAGCTCGGTCGGTTGCGCCAGGCGCGGCTTCCCGCGCGCCCCGTAGAGGAAGGCGAGCGCTCCCGGATCGGCGCCGACGTAGCGGCCCAGCAACCGGCGCAGCGAGGCCCGCGCAACGCTGAAGCGGCGGCGGTGCCGCTCGAAGTGGAAGCGGTCGGCGCGCGCGCGTTCGTCGGAGGAGAGCAGCGCTCGACAACGAGCCAGCCGATCGGTGTCGGCGGTGAGTTCGACGAGCCACAGGTGGGCGTCGCCCGGACCGAGGGTCGGCAACGTGTCCGGCGCGGGCCCGAACACACCCCGCGGTCCCACCGGTGCGGCGTCCGCTCGCGCGGCATCCGACATCAGCGCCCACCACCCGAGCGTGCCGACACGGACGGCGGCCCACGGCCCGACCACACCCAGGTCCAGCCACCGAGGCCGGGCGCCCCCAACCCGGCCGCCCGCGCACCCGCGGCGGCGGGTGCGAAGGGGCAGGAGGAATCGTCGCTGGGCCGGCCGGTCATGGGGCAACAGCGTAGCGGACGCCGCGCGTCGCTCGCCCCTCTCCGGGCCAGGCCCTCACCGCGAACAGCGGCGCGAGAGCCTCGATCCACGCCGTTTCGGATCGCCGGGCTGCCCACTCCGGGGCCACCGGACGCGCGCGACGGACGACGAATGGATAGGATCCCTGCGGCTCGCCCCTGCGCGGGCCACCTTTCTTCACCCCGGATCCACCCATGGTCGCACTGATTCCCGTAGGCATCGCCGGCTCCGGGTCGTACATGCCCGAGAAGGTCCTCAGCAACGAGGACCTGGAGCGGATGGTGAACACGAGCGACGAGTGGATCCGCGATCGCACCGGGATCAGCGAGCGTCGCATCGCCGCCGCCGACGAGGACTCGGGCAGCATGGGTGCCCGTGCGGCCGAGCGAGCCCTGGCCGACGCAGGCGTGGACGCGGCGGACGTGGACCTGCTGTTGTGCGCCACGACCACACCCGACATGCCCTTCCCCGCCACGGCGTGCCACATCCAGGAACACATCGGCGCGATGAGCGCCGGGGGCTTCGACATCAACTCGGCTTGCTCGGGCTTCGTCTTCGCCTTCAACACCGCCGTGCAGTACGTCGCCACCGGCGCCTACCGCAACGTGCTGGTCGTGGGCACCGAGAAGCTCAGCACGATCACCAACTGGGAGGATCGCGACACCTGCGTGATCTTCGGGGACGGGGCGGGCGCCATGCTGCTGCGCCCCCTCGACGATGCCGGTCGCGGCGAAGTCGTGTCGACCAGCATGCACATCAAGGGCGGCAACGACGACGTGCTCAGCGTGCCCGCCGGCGGCAGCCGGCGCCCGGCCAGCGTGGAGACCGTGACCGCCCGCGAGCACACCATGCGCATGGGCGGCAGCAAGGTGTACCGGTTCGCGGTGAGCACCTTCGTGCGCCTCGTGCGCGACTCCCTCGAGGAGCACGGCCTCGACCAGCTCGGGATGATCGTGCCGCACCAGGTGAACCAACGCATCATCGAGTCGGCGCTCGAGAAGCTCGACCTGCCGCGCGAGGCCGCCTGGTCGATCATCGACCGCGTGGGCAACACCGCCGCGGCCTCGATCCCCATGACCTTCGACGATGCCTACCGCAACGATGCCCTGCCGAAGGGCAAGCTGATCTGCAACATCGCCTTCGGTGCGGGCCTCTCCTGGGGACACTTCCTCGTCCGCTGGTGAACGGAGCGGCCGCTCCCCAGCTGCCCGGACGAGGCTCCCCCGTGCCCCGGCGCGGCGCGGCGCGCAAATTGATTCCAGGAAGCTCCCGGCGCCCGGCCGGCGGCGGTGTCCCTAGAGACATGAAGATCGCACGCATCACCTGCTTTGCGCTGTTGGCGCTGGTCGTCGTCATCGCCGTGCTGCCCAATCTCCTGGCGCCGGGGCTGGACCGTACGCCGCCCGACCCCGCCACGCTGATCGTCATGCCCGACGGCGACCAGACCACCCTCGGCGACCTGCTGGAGCGCATCCAACTCGAGGACGCCAGGGACGCCACGGCGTCGGACGACGAGGACCGCGAGCCGGCCCCGCCCGTCAACGAGGCTGCGACCGAGGCCGTCATCACGCCTCCGGCAGCCGAACCGACCCTCGTCACGCTCGACCGCGAGCAGATCGAGCGGCTGCTCGAACGACACCGCACCCGGCCGCCGCCCGAGGACGATGTCTTCGCGCTGGCCGAGTACAGCCGTCACCAGGGACTCTGGGACCAGGCGCACGCCCTGTACCGCTCGGTGCCGCCCGGCGACGGCGACTACGCCCGGGCCCAGCGCCGCCTCGGCTGGGATGTGTTCGCGCGCGGTTACGACGACCCGGGCGGCGGCGTCGCGCACGTCAACGCGTCACTGCGCGCCGACCCCCTGGACGGCAACGGCTGGCAGGACGCCTCCCGGGTCTACCTGCGCACGCTCGGCATCCCCGCCAACTGAGTGCAACCGCCGGGCGCTCAGCGGTCGCCGTCCTCGAAGTAGCCCAGTTGTCGCAGGACTTCGCGCTCGGCCGGATCGAGCGGCGCATCCGCCCCGCCCTGGCCCGGATCGCCGAGTTCGAACTCGTCCCGCAGGCGCCGTGATTGCCCCGCTGCCAGCTCACCGAGCTGCCGCAACCGGATGACATCCGCCGACGTGTCCTGCTCCGAGACGAGGTTGCGACGCTCCCCGGGGTCGGCCCGCAGGTCGTAGAGTTCCTCCCCCTCGCCGCTCCGGATCAGCTTGAACGCGCCGGTGTGCACGCCGTACGTGTCCCGTCCCTGATCGAGCAGCACGTACTCGCGCGGCTCGCCGGAACTCGGCGCACGCTCGCCGCCCAGCGCGTGGGCGAACGATCGGCCCTGCCCGGGGGGCATCTCCACGTCGACGCACAACGCGGCCAACGTCGGCGCCACGTCCACCAGACTGGCGAGTTCGTCCACGGCGCCTCCGCCCTGCGTGTCCGGTGTGCGCACGATCAGCGGGACCCGCGCCGTGTGCTCGTAGAGATCACCGTGCAACACACGCCCGTGCTCCAGGAAGGCCTCGCCGTGATCCGAGGTCACGATCACGATCGAGTCCGCCAGCAGCCCGCGTCGCTCGAGGTCGTCGAACAGGTGCCCGAGCTGTCGATCGAGTGAGCGCAGCCCGGCGTCGTACAGCGAGCGCACGTAGGCCACGACGTCAGCGGGCAAGCTCGTCTGCCCGGCATTCACCGCCTTGAGCAGATCGGAAGCGCAGCGTGCCTGCCCGTCGCAGCCGCTGAAGTCGCCCTCGTACCAACTCGCGAAGCGTTCGTGGTCCTGCCGATCGGCGTCGTACGGGAGGCGGTCCTTGTCGGAGTGCGCGTCGTAGTAGTGCAGGAACAGGAAGAACGGGCCGCCGCCCAGGTCGTCGAGCAGACGGGTCACGTAGGCGTTCTTGCGCTCGGCACTCCCATACGGCCGCTGGAAGACGTCGAAGCCCCGGGCGAACCCGTAACGGGCGTCGAGCCACACGACCGGATCGAGCACCGCGGCGGTGAGGTAGCCGGCGGCCGAGAAGGCCTCGGCCAGGGTCGGGATCGCGCGGGGCAGGGCCGTCTCCTCGAGCACACCGTGCACCGACGGCGTGAGACCGGTGAGCAGGCTCATGTGGGCGGTGAGCGTCCACGGTTGCGGCGTGTAGGCGCGCTCGAAGCGCACGGCCTGCCGGGCGAAGGCGTCGAGTGCCGGCGTGGTGTCGTGTTCGTAGCCGTAGCAGCCCAGATGGTCGGCGCGCACCGTGTCCAGCGAGATCAGGATCACGTTGGGACGTCCCGGCCATGCGGCCTGTTCGGCCCGACGCCCGGGCGACCGGGTGGCGCCGAACGCGGCGAGCAACAGGACGACCACAGCGGCCACGGACACCGCCCGCACGAAGCGCGGCGAACCGGCGACCGCGCGCCACACGACCGAGACCGCCGTCAGCGCGGTGGCGGCGCCGAGCGCGTGGGCGGCCCACGCCTTGCCCCCGTCGAACCCGGGCGCGTGGAACACGAGCGGCGGCAGGCGACCCACGATGAAGGCGTACGCCGCGATCACGCCGACCAGCGCGAGCAGCCGGCCGGCGGACGACGGGCGCCGCCCGTCCGGGCCGCGCGTGCGCACCAGCAGCCAGCCGAGGATCAGCGCCGCGGGCAGGCACCACAGCAGCCCCTCGAGCGTGTCCCGGGCCGCGCTGCGCAAGGCCAGCTGGTGCAGATCGGTGGCGTGATAGGCGTCCTTGAGCGCCATCAGCGCCGCCCGGGCCGCCGACGCGATCAGCGCGGCCACGCACGCGCCGGCCGTCGCGGCGAGAAGCCCCGCCCGTGCCGTCACGACCCGCCGGGGGCGTCCGCGCGGCCGGCGAGTGCCGCGCGCAGTTGCGCCAACCGCTCCCGGACCGTCAGCACCGCCTGGTCGTCGGCGCCGGTCGGCACGTAGCGCACGTCGTCGTCGGCGCCCTGCTTGATCAGGATCTCGGCCGACCGCAGGGCTCCGTGCCGCGCCGCGAGCTGCAGCGGCGTGAGCGCGTCCGCGTTCTGCACGTCGAGCTGCCGGGTGTGCGCGATGACCAGTTCCAGCACCGGCCGGACGTGATCGTCCCAGTCCCGTCCACCCTCCGCGGACGTCTCCTCGGGGCCGAACAGGCCGTGCAGCGGGAGGTTGCCCTCGTGGTCGCGCAGGTCCAGACGCCCGCCCGCGGCCAGCAGCCGGCGCAACGTGGCCACGTCCACCTGGCGCGTGGCCCAGAACATCGCCGTGCGCCCCTCGGCATCGGGCACGTTCGGGTCGGCGCCGCGCTCCAGGAGGGCGGCGACCATCCGGCTCGACTGCTCCGGGTCCGCTCGCGCCGGGCCGGGGTCGCCGAACAGTGCGGTCGCGGGCAGCACGTTCCAGCGGTCGGGGGCCAGGGCCACGAGCAACGCGGTGCCGCCGGGGATGCGGGTGTCGTCGACGCCGGCGCCGCGCTCGAGCAGGGCGTCGATCACGTCGAGCCGTGCGTAGGTCGCGGCCAACGGCAACGTCTCGAAGGCGCTCTTGTTCCAATCGGCACCGCGCCGCAGGAGCTGGGCCGCGACCGCGTCGTGACCACGGACGATGGCCACGTCGAGTGCCGTCAGGCCCCAGTAGGTCGTCGCGTCGCGCACGCTCGGGTTGCCGGAGAGCTGGCGCGCCGCCTGTCGCTCACCATCCCACGCCGCCTGGTGCAGTTCGTTGCCCCCGAGCAGCGCCACCGGCACCTGGGGACCGTCGGCGCGCAGGGCGCGGCGTCGTCCTTCCGGGTCGACGCGTGAGGTCTGCTGGAACACGAGCACGTCGTTCGGCAGCGGCCGGGGATAGGTCGCTTCGAAACGCTGCAGGTCGCCCATGGGGAACAGCAACGCCCGACGCCCGACGGCGTCGCTGCGATAGATGCCCGCACCGAGCTGGGACCCCTCGAGGGACATCTTCGCGTCGTGCAGGTACACGACCGCTCGGCCGTCCGCCGCCACCGCATAGGGTGGCAGGGAGCTGCGGCCCATGGCCGGCTCGGCATCGTCGTCGTCCGCCACCGCGAGCGGGTCCAGCACCAGGGTGCCCAGATAGGTCTCGAGTTCACCCGCCCGAGCGAACAGGTGGGCCGTGCCCGCGTCCGTGTCCTCCAGCACGAAGTGCTCGGAGATCGGTCGGGTCGAGCGACACGCGGAGGTGCATGCCAGCAGCAACACGAGGGTCCAAGTCCGCCAATTCCAGGATGCCATGGTCTGTCCTCTCCGAGTGCCGGCCGCCGACCGACCATACCCCACCGCATGCCGCGGAACTGCGTCCGGGCCGCGGTACACTCCGCGGGTGGACACGGGCCGCCAGGGTGGATCGCTCCGAAGCATGTGGTGGCAGGCGACGACCGGCGTGCTCTGGGCACTGCTCGCGTTCGCGGCCGTGAGCACCGGCGCGCGCGCCTGGCTGGTGCGCCCCTGGCCGGACGACTCCGAGGTCACGGCCAAGCTCGACTGGCTGGCCCGCAACGCTTCGACGGTCGATGCGCTGTACCTGGGCTCGAGCCGCGTGTTCCGTTCCTTCGTACCGGCCGTGGTGGATGCCGCCATGGCCGCACGGGGCGAGCCGATCTCGAGCTTCAATCTGGGCGGTCCCGGGATGGAGGCCTTCGAGACCGACCACCTGCTGCGCGAGGTCCTGGCGCTCGACGGCCTGGAGTTGGACTACGTGTTCATCGAGCCGGCCCCCGCCAACCCGGCCCTGGACGCGCGCAACCTCGACAGCGAGCGCACGCTGAACTGGCACAGCACGCATCAGACGCTGCGGGCGCTGCGCTCGATCGCATCCGCACCCGGACCACGGCGCGAGAAGTGGCGACACGCCTTGCGACACGTCACGCTCTGGGCCAGACGGACGGCCAACCTGGGCTGCGGCGCGCGCTGGCTGACGGCCGGGCCCGGGCCCGGGCGAGCGGGAGGGCCGCTCGGTCAACTCGCGCTCAGTCGTGACCGGGGTTACCAGGCGCTGGAAGACGTGGTCGACCCGCTGGTGAGCGCGCGCCGACGACGATTCCGCGCCGAACCGGAGGCCTACCGGCAGCGCATCGCCGGACTCCCCGCGGCGCACGCCGTCCCGGTCGCGCTCGCCGACGTCGACTTGCGAGCGTTGCGCGATCAGGTCGACGCGGTGCGGGCCGCGGGTGCCGAGCCGATCTACGTGCTACCTCCAGGCGCCATCGGCACGCCCTACGCGCGAGCCCTGGACCGGACCGGTCGTCTGCCGCCGTTGCTGATCTTCGACGACCCCACCAGCGAGCCCCGGCTCTACCGCCCCGATCGCCGCTTCGACACCCACCACCTCAGTCGCCAGGGCGCCGTCGAGTTCAGCCAGCGCTTCGCCGAGGTGCTGGCGGCCCGGCTCGCCGCCGACCCCTGACCCCGGGAGCCCGCCCGGCCGCCGAGCGCGCCCGACGCGGATGTGACCCAGGCGCGGCATGCGTGCGCTGATCAGCCGTGGATCGCCCTTTCGCGGTCGTTCGCAGCGATCCCGCCGGAATCGTGAAAGCCTGCGATTGAGAATATCAATATGATATCACTCTGATACTACGACAACACCAGACGAAGGAGACCCTCATGGCCGACCGCAGCCCATCCCACGAACAGCTCTTCGACGCCCTCTCCGGGTGGTACGTCATCCTCGGCCTGCCCGCCTACTGGGCCACCCTGATCTGGATCGGGTACTCCTCCCAGCCCTTGAATCCCGCCATCGCCCTGCCCATCGGGATCCCCAGCGCGATCATCTCGCTGATCATGCTGGCCGGGTTCTTCGTGGTGAACCCGAACATGTCGCGGGTGCTCGTGCTGTTCGGCAAGTACCGCGGCACCGTGCGCACCGAGGGCTTCTACTGGACCAACCCCTTCACCTCGAAGCACACGATCTCCCTGCGGGCCCACAACCTGTCGAGCGAGACGATCAAGGTGAACGACATGCTCGGCAACCCGATCGAGATCGGCGCAGTGGTCGTCTGGCAGGTCGAGGACACGGCGCAGGCGCAGTTCGACGTGGAGGACTACGCCGAGTACGTCGACGTCCAGATCGAGACCGCCGTGCGCCAACTCGCCAAGAGCCATCCCTACGACGACCACGACGACGAGACCGACGTCGCCACGCTGCGCGGCGACACCGAACAGGTCACCGCCGAGTTGGGGGAGGAACTCGGGAGCCGCCTCGAACGGGCGGGCATCAAGGTGCTCGATGCGCGCCTGAGTCAGCTTGCCTACGCACCCGAGATCGCGTCCTCGATGCTGCAGCGGCAGCAGGCCAGCGCGATCATCGCCGCGCGCAAGAAGATCGTCGAAGGCGCCGTGTCGATGGTGGAGGACGCCCTTCAACAGCTCGGTGAACGCGGCGTGGTGGAACTCGACGACGAGCGTCGCGCCACCCTGGTGGGCAACCTGCTGATCGTGCTCTGCGGTCAGTCCAACCCGCAGCCCGTGCTCAACACCGGCAGCCTCTACACCTGAGACCAGCAGCGTCGGGGGCCGTGCCCGAGACCCCTCGGGCCACCCCCGGCACCAGCTCCGACACGGCGGATCACCCGGTGCCCGACGGCCCTCCATCCCGCGACGACAGCAGCGAAGGGAACGAGCCCAAGCGCTCGTCCCGCGGCAAGCGCAAGTCGTTCCTGCTGCGGCTCTCGCCCGAACTCCTGGGTGAACTGCGCACCTGGGCCAACCAGGAGATGCGCAGCCTGAACGGTCAGATCGAGTTCCTGCTGCGCGACGCGCTGCGCCGTCGCAAGGGCTCCGAGCAGACGGGCGAGCGCGACGGCGACGAGGAGTGAGCGAGCCGGCGTCGGCTCCGCGGACGTGCTGCGCACGACGACTCGGCATGTCGCGTTATCTCCACAAACGCGCGACAAACGAACACGCGTCGATACGAGCACGTCGTCGATGCACCGACCCGCACGGGCACGCAAGCGGCGGCCGGATTCACGCGCACGTCAGCTCGCTGTCGATGGATAGAATGAGAGCGTCGTACGCGGTTGGTGCAGGTCGGTCGTAGGCCCCCCCCCACTCTGGCTGCCGGTCTCGCAAGCTCCCATCGCGCCTCTGGAGCAAACGCATGGCAAACACGCTGCAGGAGCCCCGTCCCGCAAGCGAGAACGGATCCCCCGGCGAGACCATCACCGTCCTGGTGGCCGACGATCACCCCGTCGTCCGGCAAGGCATCGCCCAGATCCTCGAGGACAGCGAGGACATCCATGTCGTTGGCGCCGCGTCAGCCGGCCGCGAAGCGATCGAGATGACTCGACGCTTCGAGCCCGAAGTCGTGGTGCTCGACTACAGCATGGGCGACATGGATGGCATCCAGGTCGTCACCAAGCTGCGCGAGCACGACAACAAGGTGCGCGTGATCATCTTCTCCATGTACGAGAACGTGCAGTACGCGATCCAGGCCATGGAGGTCGGCGCCGACGGATACATGGTCAAGTCGGACACGTCGGACGAACTGGTCGGCGCGATCCGCACGGTCTACAGCGGCAAGACGCACATCACACCGCGCCTGCAGGACCAGGTGATGCAGTCCCTCGGACGCAAGAAGGTGCGCACCGGTCTCGAGCTGCTGTCGCGGCGCGAAGCCGAACTGCTGCGCTGCCTCTCCCGCGGCATGATCCTCAAGGAAGCCGCCGTTCACATGGACATCACCGAGAGCACGGCGTCGACCTACCGCCAACGCATCCTGTCGAAGCTGAGCCTCGAGAACACGGCCCAGCTGATCCGCTTCGCCCTCGACCACGGGCTGGGTGCCTGACCTGGCGACCCGCAGCGCGGAGCCGTCGACCGGCTCCGCCTGACCGTTCCGCAAGACCCGGGCGCGCATGCCGCAAACGGCCTCGCCTCCGGGCGCTGCCGCAGTCCACGCTCAGCGCGCCGCCGTCGGCGGCTGCTCGGCGGTGACGTGTGCACCGAGGAAGCGTTTGTCGGCCGCCATGCGCTGCAGGCCGGCGACATCCAGGCCGAAGTGTTCGGCCAGGTCCCGCAGCAGCACGGCGCGCGCCTCCGGGTCGGCCGGCGCGGGAACGTCGTCCGCAACGCCGTCCCCGCGCGCGTCGAACGCGAACAGCTCGAAGCGCTCCAGGTAGGGCGTGACCACGAGCCGCAGGTCGTCGCGGATGAGCATGTAGGACTTGTAGTCCATGAACTCCTCGACTCCCTCCGGGCGCATGTGCACCAGGCGCGTGGCGGGGTCGACGGCGTACCACACGGCGTGGCGCTCGAGCAGTTGCTTGACGCCGTAGACCTTGCGGTCCAGGCCGGTCTCCGCGAACAGGTCGCGTGACCTGATCGCGGTCCCCGCCAGCGCCGAGGCGAAGCTCTCGCCGTCGATGCGGCTGCGATCCAGGCCGACACCCAGCAGGTCGAGGATCGTCGGGAAGACGTCGATCGTGCGGACCAACTCGTCCGTCACGCCGGGACGCACGCCCGGCCCCTGCACGCCCATCACGATGCGGTTGGCGTGCAGGCTGCGGAAGTCGTCCCCGTGCGAGTTGGTCTCGTCCTCGGGGTCACCCGACCAGCCGTCTCCGTGATCCGACATCAGGAACACGTGGCCGCGCGCCGCGAGGCCCGACGCGTTCACGAACTCGAGGATCCGTCCGACCTGCCGGTCGACCATCATCACGCAGGCCTCGACCGGGTCGTCCGACATGTGCGCGTACGGCGCCGGCGTCGAGAAGGGCCAGTGGTTGCCACACAGGTGGAGGTTGATCAGCGCCGGTTCGTCGCGCGGCAGGGCGTCGAGCCGGGCGAGCAGGTTGTCGGTCCAGAGGTCGGGGGCGTAGGCCACCGACGCTCGGTTGTCCTTGATCGCGGGGAACAGGTCGTGCCCCAGATGGAACTGGCGTGCGAGGTTGGCGGCGGAGAAGTCGAAGAAGCTGCCCAGGAAGAAGTCATCGACACCCATGCGCGGGTGGAACAGCTGCTCGTACCCGAACTGCGGGCGGATGATGCTGAACCGCGTCTCGTCCGTCCCGTGGAACGTGCTGTAGCCGGCGCGCGCGAGCACCCCGGCCAGGTAGTCGTTGTCGGGAGCCAGGCGCTGGTCGGGAACCAGGTTGAAACGCGCACCGTGCCGCGCCGGGTAGCGACCGGTGAGGATCGACAACCACGAAGGGTACGTCCGTGCGAAGGGCGTCCAGGCGTTGTCGAAGCGATGGGCCGAACGCAGGAACCCGTCGATGTGCGGAGCGATGTTGCGGGGAGCGCCACCCACGGACAGGCGATTCATCTGCATCGAGTCGAGGCCGAGCAGGACGACGTGTCCGGCGGCATCGAAGGCCCGCACCGGCCCCGGACGACGGTCGAGGTCCACCCAGCCGAACGCCCCGACGAGCAGCAACACGCCGGCACCCAGCGCCAGGCGCGAGCGCGACGAGCGCAGCAGGGCCCAGCCGCCGAGCGAAATGATCAGCACCGCACAGCACGCCGTGACGGCGTAGCGCGCCGGCGTCACGGGGAAGGGATCCTCCAGCGCACCCACGGCCCACAGCAGCGGTGAGCCGGCCAGGCGCGAGGCCGGCACGATCGCCAGCTGCAGCGTGTAGTACACGTGCAGGAAGGCGAACCAGGACGCGCATCGGCAGGCCATCCGGGCGGGCCGGCCCAGCATGCAGCGCCGCTGCAAGTCGTCGAGCGCCACCGCGCTCAGCGCTCCCCACAGGACGCAGGGCACGGCGGTCAGCAACAGGGCCACCACCAGCATCAGCCCCAGTTCAACGGCCAACCCGCCCAGCACGCTCCCGAGATCGGACGAGACGGCGCGCATGATCCGCGCGTCGCCGAGTTGCCCCGAGGCAGCGGACAGATTGCACGCGAGCTCGCTCAGGAAGACGACCAGCGTGAGCGCCACACCCGCACGGACGGGCCGGCTGCGATCCGCTCGCGTGACGCCCCGCGCATCGCTGCCGACGCACGGGGCGTTCACGGGTCGGCCTGCTCGCTGCCCACGCTCGGCGGGCCCGCGATCGGCGCGAGCGTCGCCGCCCGGCCCACGGGCGGCGTCTTGCCCCACGCGGCACGCAGGCCGAAGTGGTACCCGATCAGGAGTGTGTAGAGCACCAGGATCGCCGTGACCGTCTTGCGCATGTTGCGGAAGCGGATGCGCACGAGCAGCACCCCCATGCCCAGGACCGTCAGGCCCATCTTCACCCAGACGAAGGTCCAGGTGCCGCCTTCCAGTGCCAGGCGCATGAACGGGTTCCACTCCGATCCGCCACGCTCCAGGATGTCGAGCGTGAGCAACAGGTCGGCCAGGCACAGCGCGATGACGCCGATCACCAGCGACCACTCGAGCCCGCTGTAGCGATCGACGTAGATGTCGCTGCGCTCACCAGCCCGTCGACCGCCCCGCCGACGCCCCACGAACATGTAACGCGACAGGGCCGGCGTCGGACGCCGGCGACGGTCTTCCCCGCTGCGGTGTTCACCGTTCGTTTCGGGAGGTTGTGACATGTCGGGTCTCGGGGGAGCGGGGGTCAGAAGCTGGTGGGCATGGCCGGGAGCGCCGGGTCGTCGTCGTCCATCACCCAGCTCTGGACGTCCCAGGTGTCCTGGTCGCCGGCCGTCGCGAAGACGACGGCACAGTCGTAGCTCTGCGTGACGCCGGTGACCGTCACCTGGCACTCGTAGGGGTCGCTGGGTGGCCGCCCCGTACGCAACAGATCGATGCCGAGCGCCGCGGCCTGAAGCACGGATTCGGAACGAATCGTGCGCGCCACGGTGAAGCGCTCGGTGCGGATGGCGTCGTGCGTGCCGCGCCAGGCGAGCAACCAGATGCCCATGGCCAGCAGTCCGAGGACGGCGGTGTAGAGCAACACGAAGCCGGCCTCGCCGGATCGGCGAACTGCCGGGTGGCGGGAGGACGGGCGTTGGGGCGGCGCAGGTTCCATCGGGGTGCTCACTCCGGCCACACCAGCTCGACGCTGCGCGTCGCCATGGTCTCGACGTTGACCGCCGGCGTGCCGCTCCACTCGTTGCCCGCGGTGATGACGATGTGCGTCATCCCGCCGGCGCGGGACACCGCGAACTCGTCGATGCCCTTGGCGACGACCACGATCGACCCCAGCTCCAGGTCCTCGCGCACCAGGTTCTCGCCGTCGAGGCTGTAGACGATGCCGTCGTCCGTCCCCGCGCTCCAGGCACCTTGCACCTCCGCCACGGCCTGCTCCCGTGTGATCGTCAGGTTGTCCCCGCTGGGCAGCGCCGTTTCCGCCCCGCCCAGGTCCTGCAGCAACGACTCGAACGCGACGCGCAACTCGGACACGACCTGGGAACGGTCACGCAGCGCGAGCGTCGAGCCCTGGCTCCAGCGCCAACCCTGCATGGCGATGGTCATCAGGATGCTCGACAACGTCACGCCGACCAGCAGTTCGACCAGGGTCAGGCCGGCGCGCGCACGAGGGAATCGGGAGGCGGGCCGCACGTCATTGCTCCTCGAGTGAGACGAGGGCCGTGACGGTGGGCGGGTAGAGCGTGAGGTCGACGCTGGTGATCGTCACGTCGAACGCATCGGGGCCCGGCGGCGGCCCCGGAAGCGTGGGCGCGGTCAGGGCGAGCGTGGCGGGGCTCCCGAGGATGCGCGCCCATGAGTCGTCGGACTGATCCACGTAGTAGAGCGGATCGACCCAGACGTCCTCGGTCTCCTCGACCTTCTCGAGCCAGCCTTCGACCGAGTTCACGATGCGGCCGTGGTCGATGGTCAGACGGGCCATCCCGAGCGCCAGCAGCATCAGCAGCAACAGCGCCACTTCGCACTCGAGCAACGTGAAGCCGGACTGCGCGGATTCACGGGGAGACACGACTTCACGGCGAGACACTGCGGCTCCCTCCATCGCTGATCGTGCCGATGAGCGAGCCCTCTTCGTCGATCGTGAGCGTGCCGGTCCAGGTCGTGCTCCCGCCCCGGGCGGCCTCCGCCTCGAACACGTCGAGACCCGAACTCGAGATCGAGTAGGCGAACGGGTCGCTGACGCTGGCGATCGCCGGCTCGATGCAGCGCATGCCGTGGAGCGTGGCCAGGTCCGCCGCGAACTCCTGGTGCTCGATCCAGTACATGCGCTGAGCCAGCCAGATGCTCCCCAGCGCCGCGCCGCCCTGGTCGACCTTGGTCGTCTCGGTGGCCAGCGTGAAGCCCGGGATCGCGAGCGCGGTCAGCATGCCGGCGATGACGAGGACGACCATGACCTCGATCAGCGACGTGCCTGCCTGTCTGCTTCGATCGGCTGCGATCCGCTTCACCGCGGAGCTCCCGTCCGCTGCCGCAGCCGCGCCATGAGCAACCCCAACTCGGTGGAGTCGGCGCCCAGCGCGATGGCCTGCTCGTACCACTGCAGCGCGATGTCCGGCTGCCCCACACGCATGCCGACGTGGCCGACGAGCACGTAGACCTCGGCGGAACGCGGCCGGTCCTCGAGCACCCCCTGCAGCACCTCGTTGGCCTGCGAGTTGGCGTCCATCAGGATCAGGGCCCGCGCCAGGTCGATGCGCGCATCGATGTCGCCCGGACGCCGGCCCGTGTAGGTCTGCAGTGCCGCGGCAGCGCGGGGAGCCTCGTTGACGAGCAACGCCGAGCGTCCCAACACCAGTTGCAACGCCACCGGCAGGCCGTCCATCGGCCCATCACCCAGCACCGCCACGACCTCGCCGTGACGGCGCGCCTCGAACGAGGCGAGGGCCAACAGGTAGCGGGTGGAGTCGTCCTCCGGCGACTGGGCGTAGGCCCGCTGGTAGTAGGGCAGTGCGGCGCGCAGGCCGCCCGCGGCCAGCACGGCATCACCGAGGGCCTTGAGCAGCGCGCCCGACGAGGGGTTGCGCGCCGAGGCGCTCTGGAGCAGGGTCGCGGCATCGGCGGCCCGGTCCTCGGCGAGCAGGGTGCGGCTCTGCGCGATGACGGTGTCGACGTCTCCCGGCTGCTTCTGCCCGGCGGCGGCGTAGATCGAACGGGCCTGTTCCCAGCGCCCCGCCAGCTCCTGTTGCACGCCCTGCACGAACTCGGGTGAGCGCGGGGCGAGCCCGCCCGGACCGGCGGCGGGTGGATTGCGAACCGCGGGAGTGCCGCGTTCCGTCGGCGGCGCGACGAGACCGGACCGCGAGGGCGCCTCGAACTCCACGGGCCGTTCCTCCACCGTGACGCAGCCGACGGCGAGCAACGTGATCAACAGCAGCTTTCGATTCATCGCCTGCACCTCCTAGCGCATGTCGCGCAGCACGAGATCGAGGATCTGCCGGTCGGCATCACGCCCCGAGACGTCGGGCATCAGGCCGACCCAGATCTCCTCACGCAGCTGTCGCACGTCGCCTTCGCTCGCGCCGGCGAACGTCAGGCTGTCGAGCAGCGCGGCCGCCGAGCCGTAACGGCCGACGCTGATCTGTTGGCGCGCCTTGCCCACGTGGGCCGCCACCAACGCCGCCAGGGTCTCACGCGACCAACCGGCCTGGCGTTCGTTGCCGCTGGCGCCCGCCCCCGGCGCGTTGCCGGTCGCACCGCCGTGGGACCACTGCGGCGCCATCAGCGACGTGTCGAGACGCGCCCGCGCATCGGGCGTCATGCGCGGACTGGCGTCGTTGTGGCCGTCGAGGATGTGCGGGGTGAGCAGGATCACGATCTCCTCGCGCACCATCTCGGAGCTCTCGGTGCGAAAGATCCTGCCGATCCAGGGCAGGTCGCCGAGCAGCGGCACCTTCTTCACCGTCTGTTGGGCCCGCTCGCGGAAGAGCCCGCCGATGACGACGGTCTGGGCGGACTGCACCATCACGTTGGTGGTGATCTCGGCCGTCTCCGAGAACGGCAGACCGTCGGAGTTCACACCGCCGTCGCTGTCCTCGGGGTGGATCTCGAGTCGCACCCAGCCGTCGCGCGTGATGAAGGGCCGGAACACGAGGCGCGTGCCCGTCTCGAGGAACTCCACCGCCTGGGTCGTGGAGGTCTGGGTCACGGTCGTCGTCAGGAAGCCGTCGCGACGACCGAGCAGCACCTCGCCGCGCTGCTTGTTCAGCGTCGTGATCTTGGGGTTGGCCAGGACGGTCGTGTTGGTGACCGACTCCAGCGCCTTGACGAAGGCCGAGATCCCGTTGCTGAGGTAGCCGACCGTGAGTCCGCCCGTCGGAAGACCCGCAAAGAAATTCGTGGACGCATTGCCGGCGCCATCGTCGAGGTCGCTCGAGCTGAAGACGCCGGTGGAGAAGTCGAGCGACTGGCCGTCGGAGCTCGTGGCGCCGACGTCCTCGAAGTCCACGCCCAGGAGCGCTCCCATCTCGACACCCAGCGCGTAGCCGTCACGCATCTCGACGCTGAGGATCGTGGCCTCCACCAGGACCTGCATCGGGTGAGCATCAACGGACTCGATGATGCGATCGATGTCGGCCAGAACCGAGGTGTAGTCGCGCACGATGACCGTGTCGGCCGCCGCGTAGTCGTCACCACCGGCCTCTTCCTGCGACGACGTGATGCCCTGCCGCGACTCGATCGTCGAACTCACCTGCCCGATCTCACTGAGCAGCGGCCGAATGAGTTCGACCACGTCCCGCGCCCGCGTGTGCCCCAGCTCGTAGATGCGCGTCTCGGGCTGGTCGGGCTCGATGTAGATGAACGGGCCCTCGTCTCGCGCCACGAGCTTGGTGGCACGACAGATGGCGCTGATCACCTGTTCGGTGTCCAGGTCGTACAGGTCGCCGGTGAACGCGGCCGACACGCTCGGCGCCACCACGATGTTGCGGCGCACGAGCTGGCGCAACTGGGCGAAGGCATCGGCCACAGGCAGGTTGCGCGCGTGGAACTCGAGCAGGTTGTTCGCGTTGCGCTGGAAGCCGGTCGACTGGGCGGGGGCTGCGCTCTGCGGTGACGTCTGCGTGGCGGCCGGGCTGGCCCCCTGGGCGAGCTGCTGCGTGGGATCGAGCTGGCCACCGAGCAACGCATCCAGGCCGCGCCGCAGCGCTTCCCGGTTCTCGTCGGTGGCGAGCTGCGCCGCTGCGGCAGGCCGCAGCAGCAACAGCACCAACAAGACCCATGCTCCCCGCCCGCGCTTCATGTCAGCCGATGCCCCCCGCCATGGAGAACATGGGCAGGTACACCGAGCACAGGATGACCGCCACCGCCACCCCCATGAACAGGATCACGACGGTCTCCATGCTGCCGGTGACGCGGCCGATCAGCACGCCCACCTTGCGCCGGTAGTACTGCTCGACCTCGTCGAGCACTTCGGGCAAGGTGCCCGATTCCTCTCCGATACGGGTCATGCTCACCACGAAGCTGGTGAACACGCCGGTCTGTTCGAGGGCGTCGGCCACGTTGCCGCCGCGTTCCACGTGCTTGGAGACCCGGTCGAGCGCGGTCTCGTAGACCCAGTTCGTGCTGAAGATGCCCTTCATGGCTGCGATCGTCTCGAGCAGCGGCAGGCCCGAGCGCAGCAGCAGCGCCACGTTCATGGCGTACTTCTGCATGCAGGCCTGCACGACCACGTCGCCGACGAGGGGCACCGACACCATCAGGCGGGCCTTCATCCTGTTCCCGTCCGGCGTGCTCACGTAGCGCCGCGTCGACCAGACCACGGCGATGATGCCGCCCAGGATGTAGTGGCCCTTCTCCTGCAGGAAGTCCGACACCGCGAGCACCGCCTGGGTGATCCCAGGCAGCTCCTTGCCGAAGGAGTCGAACATGGCCGCGAACGTGGGCACCACCTTCACGAGCATGACGGCGATCGCGCCCACGGCGACGCAAAGGATGATGCACGGGTACATCATCGCGCTCACGAGCTGACTGCGCATCTCGTTGGCGGCGTCGATCTGCTTCACGAGCTGTTCGAGGATCTGGCCGAGCTTGCCCGATGCCTCGCCACTCTTGACGACCTGGATCCACTCCGCCTTGAAGTGTTCGGGGTAGGCCGCGAGGGACTCGTTCAGCGCCGCGCCCGCCGCCACCTTGCGGCCGATCTGTTCGATGATGTCCTTGAACAGGTCGCTCTGGCACTGATCGGACGCGATCGTGATCGCCTCGTAGATCGGCGTGCCCGCGCGGAACAGCGTGGACAACTGCTGGAAGAAGGACAGCACGTCCAGCGGTTCGACCTTGGGGTGCGTCTTGTCCGAGACACGGGGCTTGAAGAGCCCGACGCTGTTGTCCATGGCGACGGCAGGCATCGGTCAGGTCCCCACCTTGACGTACTCGGAGACTTCTTCGAGCGCGACCAGGCCCTCGAGCAACTTGACGCGCGCGCTGTCCGCCAGGAACTGCACGCCCTGCGCGCGCGCAGCATCCTCGACCTCGTTCATGGGCGTCTGCGAGGCGATCATCTCACCCAGCGAATCGGTGATCGGCACGACCTCGTAGATGCCGACGCGCCCCTTGCTGCCGTTGCCGCGGCAGTAGCCGCAGTCCGGGTCGACCCCGGTGCGGTACAGCGTCGCTCCCGGCTCGAGCAGGTGACGCAGGGCGACCTGTTCGGGCAACTCGTAGGGCACCTTGCACTCGGGACACAACTTGCGCGCCAGGCGCTGGGCCTCGAGCAGTCGTAGGGCCGGGCCGAGCAGGAACGGCTCGATGCCCATGTCCACGAGACGGTTGATGACCTGCAGCGAGTTGTTGGTGTGCAGCGTCGAGAGCACGAGGTGACCCGTGAGCGCGGCGCGCATGCAGATCTCGGCCGTCTCCTGGTCGCGCACCTCGCCGACCATGATCTTGTCCGGGTCCTGCCGCAGGAACGAGCGCAGGGCCGAGGCGAACGTCAGCCCCACCTGCGAGCGCACGTGCACCTGGTTCAGGCCGTAGAACTTGTACTCGACAGGATCCTCGACCGTGACGATGTTCTCGTGCGGCTCGTTGATCAGGTTCAAGCAGCAGTAGAGCGTCGTGCTCTTGCCGGAGCCGGTCGGCCCCGTCACGAACATCAAACCGTTCGGCGCACGCGCGGCCGCCAGGAACGCGCTGGCCTGAGCCTCCGCGAAACCCAGCTTCTCGAGCTTGTCCGGGATGCCCTCCTTCTCGAGCAGCCGGATGACCATCTTCTCGCCGTACACCGTGGGCACCGTGGACACACGCAGGTCGACGCGCTTCTCGCCGGTCTTCAGCGCGATGGCTCCGTCCTGCGGGATGCGCTTCTCCGCGATGTCCATCTTCGACAGGATCTTGAGGCGCGAAATCGTGGGGATGAACAGCGAGCGCGGCGGCGCCGTCGTCTCCACGAGCTTGCCGTCGATGCGGTAGCGCACGCGCACGGCGTCCTCGTACGGCTCGATGTGGATGTCGCTCGCGCCTTCCTCGATCGACTGGGTCAGGATGACGTTCACGATGCGGACGACCTGGCTGTCACGACCGGCCGGGATCGGCCGCGCCAGGTCGAGGATCACCTCGACGTCTTCCTCGTCCTCGCCGTCGTCGCCGCCCACCTTGACGCCGCCACTGGCCTCCGAGGCGATCTCGCGCACCACGTCGCGCTCGCCGAAGAACGCGCCGGTCAGGTCCCCGAGCAGCGACATGGTGATCGCCACGGGGCGCACGATCAGCCCCGCGCGCATGCTCACTTCCTCGGCCGCGGCGAAGTCCGACGGGTTGAGGCAGCCCAGGTCCATGCCCTTCTCGTCCCGGCGGACCGGGACGACACGGTGCTTGCGGCAGACGTTCTCGGTGATCCGATCCGCCACGTCGCGACAGCTGGCCACGACCTGCGCCAGGGGGCCGAGTTCGACCGGCTTGTCCTCCTCGAACAGGTGCTCGAGCAGGCGGCCGATGGAGTGATCGCGCGCGGCTTCCTTGCGGTCGGCCTCGTCGACGACCTTCTCCATCCACGACAGACCCAGATGGCGGGCGTGCTCGTCGGCGACGACCGTCTCCTCGACCAGCTGCCCCAGGATCAGCGCTTCCTCGACACTGTCCGGGTGATCCGCCCGCAACTTGGGCAGGGCCTCCAGGTGCCCTTCGGTCAGGAGCTCGCGCTCGTGCAGGAGCCGTGCGATGAGGGGCAAATTCTGGACATTGAGCAGCATCACTTGTCCCCCATCTTGCCGCGGACGCGGTAGCCGTTGTTCGTCTTGCGCTTCACGGACGGGGCGCGCGGGTTCTTCGCACCCGCTGCGCGCGCTGCCGGTGCCACGTCGCCGGCGAGGACCGGCAGTGCCGTCCCCACGCTCACGCGAGGACGCGTATCGAGATCCAGCACGTACGTCTCTTCGCGCCAGGCGACGACGGCGCGCGAACTGGTGACCTGCTTGAGCACCGGCGGGCTGTAGTCGTCCATCCCGAGCAGCGGATCACCCACGTTCACCGTCTGCCCCGAGATGCGCGCCACGCCACCACCCGGCATGTGCAGGACCGAGTCGAGCACGAGTTCGAAGTGCGCCGGCGGCCGGGCTGCCAACGCCTTCTTGGCGGCGACCTCAGCCTTCTGCTCCTTCGCCATCTGCTCGGCGTGTCCGCCCAGGCCCAGGGGGTCCCACTCGCGCATGCCGGCGACGAGGTCGCCGCTCAGCTTCGTCATGGCGCCGGCCCAGGCGCCGGCCACCTGCTCGGGCGTCGAGGTCCATGCGGGCGCGTTGAAGCGCAGCCCTCCATCCGTGCCCGCTGCCGTCGACGACGACTGGCGCGCGGACCTCGAGGACGCGCCCTTGGTCGTCGTCTCGCGCACGATCAGCTGGCACGGGTCACGCAGCTCGACGAGCGGCTGATCAGGATCGCGCTGCACGAAGTACTCCTTCGGAATGCCCGCGAGCTTCCCCTTCGCGACCGCCTTCTTCTCTCCCGCCTCGGCATCGAGGTCGGAGTACGTCATCCAGACCAGCAGCACGCCGGTCAGAAGGGCCGCGTTCTTTCGGATCCAGTCAAACACGCATCCGCCTCGGTGCTCACGCCATGGCGCCGCGCGCGGGTCCCAGCAGGGGACTCGCGTTCAGCGTCTCCAGTACCGCTTCCCTTTTCGGCAAACCGGTTGCCCGAGCTTGTCGTGCAGGCGGACAACTGGACGTCACGATTCCGCGACACCTGGAGCGGCTACCGCGTCATTTGACACACTCACCGCGACATCGAATGAGGCGGGACGTGCGTCGTCGTTCGACGACATGGCATCACCCCTTTCGCCGACCCCGTCGGCAGCGGTCGACTCGTCGGCGGCGGGACGCGGCGTGCTCGACGCGTCGCCATCCGCCGCGGGTGCAGGCCGATCCTCGCCGACCTCGGCGCCGGGTTCGTCTGGTGCTTCGACATCCGCGTCCACTGCGGACCCTGCACCGTCGCCGGCGACCGCTTCGCTCTCGGTTCCGGTCTCGACCTCGGCCTGATCCGGTTCGACCTCGTCGCCAACGCCCGGGGCCTCACCGGCGTCCACGGGGCCGGCATCATCGCCGGCCGTGACTGTCTGTTCGCCGTCCTCCCCGGCCGAGGCCGCTGCTTCGGCCGTGGCGTCCTCACTTCCATCGCCTTCGCCACGCCTGGCATCGGCGTTGGCTTCGCGCGCCGCCGCGCCCGGCTTGACCAGCCCCTTGAGCGTGCAGGTCATGCTGATCGTGTCCTGCATGCGTTCGATGCGCACGCGCTCCACGCGCATCAACCGCTCGCCGTGCTCGATGCGATCGATGAAGTCGACCATCTCGTCGAAGTGCGTGCCGCGGGCAACGAGCTCCATCTCGATGATCTTGAACACCGAGGCGCCCTTGGTCTTCTTGGGCTCGATCGAGATCAGCGTGACGCTCGTGTAGGCGAGCTTGCTCAGCACGTATTTCTGCCACCCGACGGGGTCCGCCGGCACGTCCGCCTGGACTTCGTACTGGCCGCGCTGCGTCTTGTAGAACGCGACCTCTTCGGCCTGCTGTGCCAGCGCCTTGGCGCTCTTGTTCCGCTCCCGCGCTTCTTGCAGGCGCGCCGCCATGGGCCTGTTGACGCCCAGCCAACCGACCAGGAAGAAGATCAACGAGACGACGAAGCGCAGCTGGACCGGTTCGCTGCTCAGACGCTCGACCCACGCCTTGATGGCCTCGATCTGTTTCTTGTCGATGCCCGTCTCGAGTGCCATCGCGTCTCTCCGCTACGAGTTCTTCGGCAGGCAGAGGAGCGAGATGCGGGCGAAGAGTTCCGCCATGCCTGGCATCAGCCGCACGTTCGCGCCGGCGACCAGGGGGAAGTTCGCCTGGAACACCTCGGATTCGGCGAGCGCTGTGGTCAGCGTGTTCACTTCGGGTGGCGACACCACGGTCCCGTCCATCTTCGTCTGGCCGATGAGCTGGAGCTGTCGCGAGAGGGTCGTCCCCTTCGCCTTCTTGAAACGCAACAGGTCGCGCCCGTCGAAGTCGGTGAGCATCACGGTCTCGGGCAGCACCTCGGGAATCTCGTAGAGGATCTCGCTCCAGAAGACGCGCTTGAAGAGGAACGCCTTGGCAACCCCCATCTCCGCCTTGAGCCCCTCGTGGACCTTGCGCAGGTCATTCACCGCCGCGCCGGCCCGCTTCGCATTGGCAGCAGCCGCGCGCTCGATGCGGGCCGCCTCACGTTCGAGCGAATCGGCCTCCGAGTTCATCGCCCAACCCGAACCCACGACGACAGCGCCCAGCACGAGCGCCGCCTTGGCCGGGAAGTTCTGCTTCAGGCCCGCCGGCGGGTGGATCTCCTGGAACAGATCCGTGGCACCTGGCTTCGGCTTGAGACCGGCCAACCCGAGCGCGTAGCTCCCGGCATGCGCGTCGGTGGACACGGCCGGAGCGATCTTGGTCGTGACGCCGAGACCGCGCTCGCAGGCAGCCACGAGCTCCTCTTCGGTGTCGGCCACGTGCACGAACACGCCGTCGACGGCGTTGAGTGCGAGCTCCTCGCGCGCGAAGGTCATCAGGCTCAGCACGGCCACCTCGACGCCGTGCGTGTTCTTCGAGTCCGGGAAATCGAACAGACGCGACGCCACCGGGTGACCCTGGTAGGCGAGGATCGCCAGGCCTTCGCCCTCGCCGATCAGCACGCGCATCTCGCACTTCCACTTGCGCGGCGCCGACTTCTTCTGCTGCGCCATCCGATACAACGCCGGCATGACCGGCGCGAGACGGATCTGGGAGATGCGAATGCCGTCCAGGCCCGCGAGCAACTCGGACGCCAGCCCGCGCGAGCACGCGACGAGCGAGACGAACTGACCGGACGGAAGCCTGACCCCGTCCATCGCGGCCACGAGGCCACCCTCGAGGTAACCCAGTCGGGCCGAGAGGAGTTCAGCCGGCGTCTGGCCGGCGTCCTCCGAGATCAGCTTGCGTGTGATCGCGAACGAGCGGCGCGCATCGACGCCGCACACGATCTTGCCCTTCAGCGCTCCCTCCGTACGCAGGCGCCCGAGCGTCGCGACGACGCCCTGCTCCCCGATCTCCACCTCCTGGGTGGAGATCTGACGGGCCCCCAGCGCCGTCTTGGCGACGGTGGTGACGGTCAGGTGGTCCTCGGTCAGCAGGACGCCCGTCGCAACCTTGAGTCGGGGTCTGGCCATGGTGCATGCCGTCGGCGGAGTGGAGGAGCGGGGATCCGGCAGGGCAGGGGAAGGGGGGAAACGCAAGGATCCCCTCCCGGGATGACTCCCGGGAGGGGATCCCGTGCCTTCTCTACGCTGTGATCAGGCTCAGCTGGTGGCAGTCTGCAGCGGGCTGATCTCGGCATCGATCGTGCTGTTCACAGGATCGAAACCGTCGTGGTTGAACACCACGGTGTAGGCGCCGTAACCAGCGGACGCACCAACACGAGTGAGCGTCAGCTCCCAACCTGTCTCCAGGTCGGTCTCGGTCGACGGCACAGCGACGGAACCCACGGTGAAGTACTCGGGGGCCACGAGCTCGGTGTCGAGGTTCCCGAGGTCGTCAGCGTACGTACCCTGACGGGCGTGGTAACGCTCCTGGGACGAGTGGATCGTCGCCAGGTAGTTGAACGACTCAGCAGCCTTCGAACGTTCGACGGATGCGAGGAAACGCGGCACCGCGAACGCGGCCAACACGCCGATGATCACAACCACGACTGCCAGCTCCACCAGCGTGAAGCCGCTGCAGTCCTTACTGCGCTTTGAAGCGAACATAGAAACCTCCATGGTTCCTAATCCCTTCGTCTCTCGCCGGAGAGCTGGGTCAGGAAGCGGAAAAGGGTCAACACAACGCTGCCGTGTTTCGGTACCAGAGTTGGCTCGGCTTTAAGGTCGTTGCGCACACACGTGCCGCGGCACACGCCGAGCAGCCGAGGGTGCGCGACAGTCTGTCGATGAAGCGCGACAGCCTTCGTCGCGACAGCCGCGACCGCGCGTCGCGGTGGTCGCGACAAATGTGTGTGATCGAGCGTTTTTCGGCGCCGAAGCGAAGCGGGAACGACTGTTCACCTGACCGTCGAAAGAAATGTTGCAACGCGCACGCGGCGCATCGATCCGCGCGCCTGGAAACATGCGGCGACGACAGGGGGTTCACGCGACGGCTGGCGACTCCTCCTGATCGAGCGACGGACGGCCGGGGCGACTGCACCGGCTCCTCGGGAGCTCCTCGTCACCACGGATCACGCTCGACGAGCAGCCGCCGGGAGCCCCACGGCCGGCGGAGACGCCGATCGGCAGCCCCCCGGGGCCGCGCTCTCCCGGCGCCCGGTGTCGTGTGTCACCATGTCTCCTCGGCCTGGACCACCCGGATCCCGCACGCCCCGCGACACGCCGTCGCACAAGGACAGACGATGACCAAGAGCGCATGGATCGCCGCCGTGCTCGCCACCGCCGCGAGTCTGCTGCCCACGACGTCCGCCCCGCCCGCAACCGGGTCCCAGGACGGTGACGTGGACATGAATGCGGTGCTGGCCGCCGCCGTGCCGGGCGAGGAACACGAACGGCTCTCCTCGCTCGTGGGCGACTGGGACATCGAGATGCGCGTGGCCATCGAGCCCGGACGCCCGCCCAGCGTGATGACCGGTCGGGCCAAGAACACGATGGAGCTCGGCGGGCGCTTCCTGCGCACCGAAGCGCGCGCGGGCGAGGGAGCCGCGGCCGCGGAGACGCTCGTGATCGTCGGCTTCGATCGACGCTACGAGCGCTACACCTACGTGGGCTTCGAGTCCTACGGCACGCACTACATCACCGCCGAGGGCAGCTACGACGACGCCACCCGGACGATCACCATGGCGGGCGAGAACAGCGATCCACTGCTCCAGATCACGAGCCGCTACGACATGCTGATCCGCTTCATCGACGAGAACGAGTACGAGACAGCGGTCGTGTTCAAGGAACCCGGGGGCGTGCGCACACGCCTGGTCGAGGTGACCTACCGCCGACGCTGAGCCCGCGGCCGCCAGACGCTCAGCAGGGCGAGCGCCAGCAACGCGGCCAGCGACGTGAGCACCGATCCAGCCAGCCGCGGCGGCACATAGGAGAAGCGCACGTCGCGCGCATCGGCAGCCACCGACACGCCCAGCAAAGCGTGATCGACGATGATCGTCTCGGCGCCCACACCATCGACGGTCACCTGCCAGCCGGGGTCCCACGACTCGCTGAGCACCACCACGCCCGCGCCGTGCCCGTCGCGCGGGGGCCCGGTCGCCGCGCCGCCGGGCAGCGCCATGCCGTGGGCGTCATCGGCCACCGATCCCACGGCGAGCGGGAGCACGGGAAGCAGGCTGCCCGGATCGTCGGGGCACCCGTCCAGCACGTTCATGCCGGGGAGTGCGTCCCGAGCTCGTTCCAGGACGACCAGGCGGTGCACCGGGAAGTCGTCACGGGCGAGCAGCGCCAGGCGCTCGGCCGGATCCGGGACGACGAGCGCCGTGCGACACATGAAACCGCGCGGGCCCGGGTCACCCGGCAGGTCCACCAGCGCCAGCCCTTCGTCCACGTTCTCGTAGACGAGTTCACCCGGGATTCGACCGTCGTAGGCACGGTCACCGAAGACCGCCGTGTCCACCTCGAGCAGGTCGAGCAAGGGATGGGAGAAACTGTCGGGCGAGGTGAACGGGCGCAGGATGCGGGGGTCGCGCGGGTCGTGCAGGGGCCCCTCGATGCAGGCCAGCAACTCCGCGGAGCGCGCGGGGACCATGGGCGCCGCGCCGTGCAGACTGCGCACCCCGTGCAGCGCCGCTCCCGTGGGCGGCAGCACGTGCCGATCTCCGAGCACGGCGACGCGACCGGTGCGCGTGCGCAGCGCCTCCAGGCTCGCGGTGCTCGGGAACGGGGGACGCTGCACGCTGAGCGGGTTCAGCGAGCGGGCACCCCACCCGAGGTCCAGGGCCAGCAGCAGCACCGCGCACCACGCCCACGAGGTCCCGCCCCGCGCGTCCGCGCCACGCGCCCGGGCACCGCCGACCAGCAACGCCAGGCCGCCCAGCAGCAACGCGGCCTGCACGGCGACCTGCCCGGTAAGGTCATCGGCGAACGCGGCGGCGGAGGGATCGTCCAGGCGTGCAGCGAGCAACGGCGTCAGGCCGATCAAGACCAACAGCACGACGAACCAGCGCAGCGGCACCGGGGCGCGCCCCGCGCGCACGGCGTCGAAGGCGAGCGCGCCGGCCAGCGGCCAGCAGCCCGCCGTGATCACCAGCAGGCGCTTCACGTTGCCTGCCCCGAGCGGGGCCAGCAGCGGCACCGCGCGAGCCAGGTGAGGCCACACCAGACAGATGAGCAGCGCGACGCCCGCCACACCGGCCAGCGCCCGCGCGCGTCGATCCAGTGCACGCCGCCCCAGCACCGGCAACAGGAGCAGCAACAAGGCTCCCGGGTAGAGCGCCAGCTCCATCACGGTGTTCTGGAAGGTGTCCCCCAGGAACCGCCGCTGGGGCAGCCACTGCTCGGCGGTCGGGGCCGGCGCACGAGCGCCGGCGAAGTCGGGCGGGTGCCCGAAGAAACGCGGCAGGGCCGCACCGACCAGGGCGGCGGGTGGCAGACCGCGCTGGACGGTCTCCGCGCGGGTCACTCGAGCCGAGCGCAACGAGTGCTCATAGGCCGTCGCCGACACGGCCAGTTGGGGCGCGGCCAGGGCAATCGCCAGGACTCCCACCGCGAGCATCGACAACGCGCCGGCGGCGCGCTTCGCAACGCCCCACCACACGGCCAACAGCCCCGCGGCGCAGAGCATGTAGAGGCCGACCTGGGGGAAGCCCGCAACGAGCGCCAACCCGCCGCACAGCGAACCCTCGACGACCCCGCGGCGCCATCGCCCGCGACGCAACCACTCCGCCGACACCACCAGCCACGGCCACCACGCCGCGGTGAACAGCACCTGCGGCGTTCGCCAGCGCGTGGCCATCCATGCCGACAGGGCGAAGCCCACGGCACCCAGCGCCCCGGCCGGCGTGCTGCCGCCGAGCATGCGCACGCAACGCCACGCGCCGAAGCCCGCCAGCGCGAGGTGCATCCAGAGCAGCACGTCCAGCGCCGTGACCGGATCGAGCGCCGCCGCGACCCAGGCCGGGGGCGAGAAGATCGGAAAGGGCACGTTGGCGCCCAGCGGGTAGCCCAGCAGTTGGGCCCCGTCCCACCAGGGCCCCGCGCCCTGCGCGGCCAGCTGGCGCACGCGCATCAGCCCCGGGAGGACGTACAGGTCCAGGTCCGGCGCGAGCGGATTGATGGGGACGTCGGTTGCACCGCCGAAGTCGACCCACGGGCGCAGGTCGAGACGCGGATCGGCCAGGTCGAAGGCCAGGATCGAGCGCTCACCGAAGAGCGCGTCGCCCAGCAGCAGCCCCGCCGCGAGCGCGACGATCAGCGCGACACCCAGGCCCTCGCGCGCGCTCACGTGCGTCGGCCCGTCACGAGGTGCCGGGAGGTCCGGGCGCGGCGCACCGCACCGGTCACGGAGCGAACCCCGTGATCCGATGCGGTGTGCCCGCGCAGCCCGAACCGGAAGTCGGGGTCAGGAGCCCTTCTTCTCGCGCCTGGAGCCGGCGTCGTGCTCGCGACCGCCAGCCTCGTGCTCGCGCATCCCGCCCTCGTCGTGCTCGCGCTTGGCCTGCACGACGACCTCGGCCTTCTGGATCACCAGGCGCTCCTTGGGAGCGCCCTGTCCGCGCGAACCGGCGGCCTCGAGCTTGCGCACGTTGTCCATGCCCTCCACGACTTCACCGAAGATCGTGTGCTTGCCGTCGAGGTGCGGCGTGGGCACGAAGGTGAGGAAGAACTGGCTGCCGTCGGACGGCTCGCGTCCGGTGTTGGCCATGCTCAGCAGCCCGGGACGGTCGTGCTTGACCTTGGGATCGTACTCGCCGCCGTACTTGTATCCGGGGCCGGCGCGACCGTTGCCCGCCGGGCAACCACCCTGGGCCATGAAGCCGGGGATCACGCGGTGGAAGTTGAGGTCGTCGTAGAAGCCGAGGCGCGTGAGGTACATCGTGCTCGACACGTGCATCGGGGCCGTCTCGGCCAGGAAGCGCACCTTGATGTCACCCTTGTTGGTGGTGAGCTGCCAGAAGTACTCGGAGTCGCGGTCGAAGTCGAACTTCGGGGGCTGGGTGAGCTTCATCTTCCAGCCGTCCTTCGAGCGATCGATCTCCTGGGCGGCGATGAACTTGTCGCACTCGCGGACGGCGATGTCGGCGCCCCGTTCGGCGTGCTCGGCTTCCTGGGCGCGCGTCTTCTCCTTCTGGACACGTCCGGTCGCCTCGGCCTCCTGGCCTCCGGCGCGCGTGCGCTCCTGGGCGGCGATGTCGGCGCTGAGGCCGGTGGTGAATGCGATGGCCGTCAACGCGGCGAGGAACTTGTTGCCGATGGACATGGTTGCGTCCTCCGTGGGGCTTGCGATGGCCCGGCAGGATACGTCCTGGGGCCGCGACGTTTCCAGACACCCACCCCCGGTGACGGCGAGCGCCGAAACGTGTAAGAAGGGGTAGCCCGCCGGGAACGCTCGCCATGGGGACGTTTGCGGCCGGAGACCATCCGACAACCAACCCGACTGAACGAACCGACAGTCACCCCGGCGACCCACGACACGCCCGGGACGAGGAGCAGACCTTGAACGACCTGACCCTGGACCAAGCCCGCACCGCCCTCGACGCCGCCCTGCGCAAGTCGCAGGACATGGGCGTCAAGATGGACATCGCCGTGGTGGACGCCGGCGCGAACCTGAAGGCCTTCGCGCGTATGGACGGCGCATGGCTCGGCTCGATCGACATCGCCGTGAAGAAGGCCCGCACCGCGCGCTACTTCGACATGGCCACCGGCGAGATCGGCAAGCTGTCCCAGCCCGGAAGCCCGCTGTTCAACATCGAGCACAGCAACGGCGGCCTGATCAGCTTCCCCGGCGGCATCCCGCTGACCGACGGGAACGGTGTGGTCATCGGCGCCATCGGCGTGTCGGGCAGCAGCGTGGAGGACGATCACGCCGTCGCGGCGGCCGGCGTCGAAGCGATCAGCTGACCCGCTGAGACGGGCGCGTCGAGCCGCTCACGGAGGGCTCGGCGCGCTCAGTCGCCGTCGATCAGCACCCGCTCCACGTCGAACACGCCGACCCGTCTGAACGCCTCTCCGGGCAGCTTCACGAACACGTGCGCCTCCGTGCGCGGCAGCAGCAGCGCGTCGCCTGCGCCATCGGCGTCGATCGTCCCCAGGCTGGTGAGCCGGACTTCGGCGGACATGTCGGGTTCGAGCACCGCGGCGAGCGGCACGAACCCGTCCCCGAGCACGCGCTTCTCTCCGCCGCCCACCACGATGAAGTCCGCGCGCACGTAGACGCCTTCGAGCTTCGTGCCGCTCGCGTTGCGGATGTGCAGACTCAGCGTCGGCGCCTGGAGCCGGCGTGCATCACCCGCCCGCGCCGGTGCGCCGGCCGGCCCCACGGCGACCCATCCCGAGCGCACGCCGCCCACGGTGATGCCGGTCGCCGACAGGTTGCGTTCGGTGATCACGCGCTCCATGCGTGCCCGCTCGCTGCGCGCCTGCGCCACGAGCTCGTGGGACGGGTACAACGCGATGAGCTCCGAGAACCCGTCGCGCGCCTCCACATAGCGCCCGTCCCGCGCCCGGGCCGCAGCCCGTTCGTAGGTGCGCTCGGGTCCGGCGGTGATCGCGTCGAGCTCGCTGTGCAGACGCCGGTTCTCGATGCGCAGGTCGGACGCGGACTCGGTCGCCGTCGACAGTTGCTGGCGCAGCCCCGAGATCTCGCCGTCGCGCCGCTCCAGAGCACGCCAGGTGAACCAGAAGCACACCGTGCCGAGCAACAACAACACGAAGCCGTAGCCGACGGCGTCCCGCAACGAAGCGCGCTGCCTCGGCTGCGACAGCTCCTCGCCGTCATCCGCGACGGCATCCGGCGGCCGGATGACACGGTCGACGACGGTCACGCTGCGGCAACGCGGGCAGCGCATGGCGCGCCCCACGTTGCTGTCCGCCGTCTTGACCCGTACGCCGCACGAGCGGCACGTCAACTGAACGACCAAGGCGCTTCATCCCGAACCGGGGAGACCGGATTCTACGGCAGATCCGCAGGCTTCACGAGGCGACCGCGGGCTCGCCGGCAGCCAGGCGTTCCCAATCGACACGGCCGTCGACCAGCAGCGAGTCGATGCGCGGCAACTCGGTCTCCAGCACTTCCACGTATTTCTGGGCGGCGCCGGTGTTGAACACGACGATCCGCTCGTCGCGAGCGATGTGCCCCGCTTCCACGGCATCCACCAGGGCGCCGATGCAGACGGCCGCCTCGGGGCAGAGCGAGATGCCCTCCAGCCGGCAGGCCAGCTCCATCCACTCCCGGATGCCCTCCTCGGCGGCAGCCACGGCACGTCCACCCGAAGCGCGCACGGCGTCGAGGATCATGAAGTCGCCCACCGCGACGGGCACGCGCAGACCGGACGCCAGCGTGTGCGGTTGCTCGGGCGCGGACGCGAAGCGCTCACCGCGGTCGAACGCATCGGCGATGGGCGCGCAGCCCGACGACTGGCAACTGTAGAGCCGCGGTCGGTGCGGCGAGTCCAACCAGCCGAGGGCGGTCAACTCCTCGAAGGCCTTCCACATCCCGATCAAGCCGGTGCCGCCGCCCGTGGGATACAGCACGACGTCGGGCAGCTCCCAGTGGGACTGCTCGGCGAGTTCGAGCCCCATGGTCTTCTTGCCCTCGAGCCGGTACGGCTCCTTGAGCGTGCTCATGTCGAGCCAGCCCATGGGTTCGCTGCCGGCCTTGACCAGTGCGCCGCAGTCGTTGATCAGTCCGTCGACGAGGAACACGCGCGCGCCGCACAGCGCGGCTTCGTAGCGATTCACCGCCGGCGTGTCGACCGGCATGAACACGTAGGCCTCCATGCCCGCACGGGCCGCGTACGCGGCCACCGCCCCGCCCGCGTTGCCCGCCGTCGGAATGGCCACGCGACGCACGCCGAACTGCTTGGCCATCGACACCGCCATGGCCATGCCGCGCGACTTGAAGGAGCCGGTGGGGAGTTGCGACTCGTCCTTGACGAACAGATGGGACAGGCCGAGATGGGCGCCCAGGCGCGGCGCGGCGAGCAGCGGGCTCATGCCCTCACCGAAGCTCACCACGTCCTCGTCGCGATCGACGGGCAACAGCTCGCGGTAGCGCCAGAGGTCGGGCTCGCGCGCTGCCAGGTCGGCTCGCGCGACGGCGCGCCCCACGGCGTCGAGGTCGTAGCGCACCCACAGGGGACGCCCGTCGTGCGTCGTCTGGAGCTGCCGCGCGGGCAGGCGGGTGCCGTCGATCGCGGCCTCGAGATGGGTGACGAAGCTGTGTTCCATGGGAGCTACCCTACGCGCGCCACGACACAACGCCAGCGCAGGCCACGAGGCTCAGAAAGCTGCCGTGCCGAGCACGTGGCCCAACGCGCACCAGAGTGACACCAGGAACATCACGCCGCACAGCGCCCAACCCGTGGCCCGGTCGGCCAGCGTCAGCACACCCAGCGAAAGCGGCCAGATGGCCCAGGTGTAGCGGGTGATCGACTGGGCGGCGATGCCGGTGAAGCTGTACGCCTCCAGCAGCAGCAGCAGCGCGAGCAGCGCCAGCCGGCCATCGACGGCTCGCAGCTTGATCGTGAGCAGGAGCGCCAGCGGGAGCGTCACCACGATCTGGGTGATGTAGATCGGATCATTGAGCCCCAGCATGCTCGGCACGCCACCGAGGAACTGGAACCGCATGCGCCAGATGTCGCCCTGCAGGTCGGCCATGCCGTGGGCGCTGAACTTCCACCAGAAGTACCAGGCCACGGGCAGCACCACCCAGCCCACCGCGAGGGCATCACCGAGCGTGCGTGCACGCTCGCTCGGCGCGGCCCGCAGCACCCGCCGCCCCTCGACCCAGGCGAGCATCAGCAACACCGGCCCGGCGAGGTGCTTGACCATGATGCTCGCGCCGAACAGGACGCCGGCCAGCAGCAGCCAGCCACGCGCACGGGCGGGCTCGTCGTCCGCAGCCTGGTGCCGGTCCGGCTCCGGGTGGCCGCGTTGCTCCGCTCGCAGATAGGCCCACCAGCCCAACATGGAGACGAGCACGTAGGTGCTCTCCGCGTAGGCCACCGTGCCGAAGGCCAGCACGCCCGGAGTGCAGGCGAAGAAGATGGTGGCCAGGGTGAGGGCCGCCCGGTCGCGCGTGTAGCGCCGGGCCAGGGCGATGAACAGCGCCACGGCGAGCAGGCTGCTCACGTTGGCCACCAGCACGGCCGCCGTCTGACGGTTCCCCGTCAGCACGTCGACCGCGCGCACCAGCAGCGGGAAGCCCAACGGGTAGTTGCGGCTGAAGCGGTCGTAGTAGCCCGTCTCGGCCAGCCCCTGGTAGGCCGGCGCGTCGTAACCGCGCCCCAGGTACCAGACGATGTCGTGCGCGTCGCCTTCCCGGGCCCCGAGGTAGGGCGACTCGCCCGGGTCGTGCACCGCCGCGGCCACGACCACGGCGAGCAGCGCCACCTTGATCAGCAGGGCGCGCCCCACCAGATCGCCGACCGACACGCGCTCCACCGCGATCAGCTCAGCTCGATCACGTAGCCGTCGGGGTCGCGCACGAACGCGAAGGGTTCACCCGGTGCGTGCTCGCCCTGATCGATCAACGCGCCGCCCGCGGTCTCGATCTCGGCCACCGCGGCGCCCACGTCGGCGCCCGCGGGCAACTTGAAGCCGAAGTGACGTACGCCACCGTTGTCGCCCACCCGCTGACCGACCGGATCGGTCGTGTGTCGCAGCGTGATCAGGTCGTGCCGTCCCGGGAGTGACATGAAGACCATGTCGGGCGGCACACGGAAGGCTTCCTGGAACCCGAAGGCCTCGCTGTAGAAGGCCATCGACCGCTGCATGTCGGCCACCATCAGGTGCAGGTGGTAGAGTCCGTCGGTCTCGATCACGACTGGTTCCTCCCCGCGACATGCGTTGCTGTAGACTCGCGCGTCGCCAACCCGGACGCGTCGGAGCACGCGACACCGCGGCAAGCTTAGCAGGCGACGGGGTCGGCCGGGCCGCGTCGCTCCCCTTCCCGGAGCCCCACATGACCCGCAAGCTCGTCAGCAGCGCGACGCCCTGGGAACAGACCGTCGGCTACTCGCGTGCCGTGCGCGTGGGCAACATCGTGCACGTGGCCGGAACGACGGCGACCGCGGAGGGTGGTCGCATCGTGGGCGAGGGCGACCCCTACGCCCAGGCGTGGCAGGCGCTCAAGAACATCCGACAAGCCCTGCGCCGAGCCGATACCCGTATCCAGGACGTCGTGCGCACGCGCATCTACCTCATCGACATCGCGCACTGGGAAGAGGTTGGCCGCGCTCACAGCGAGTACTTCGGTCAGGTGCGTCCCGCCACGACCATGGTGCAGGTGAGCCGCCTGATCGACCCGGCGATGCTGGTCGAGATCGAGGCCGACGCGGTGGTCGAGAACTCCTGACCCGCCCGGGGCCGAGCCCCCCTACCAGCCCGGAGCCGAGAACTCCTGACCGGTCCGGAGCGCGGTACCGAGTCAGCGATCGAGGTCGCTGAGTCGTTCGCCGATGTCCCAGTCGTCGCGGTGGCGCGTGTCGACGCGACAGAACAGGGCCACGCACACCAACGCCAGGTAGAACAGTCCCAGGCCGCTGACCACGAACCAGGCCGGGATCGGGTCGTACTCGAGCCGGGCGAGGCAGTCTTCCCACGAACGCGCCGGCGTGGGGTGGGTGGCGAGCTTGATCGTCCAGGCGAACAGCACCACGCCGAAGATCGGCAGGTAGTTCTTCACCAGTCGCAGTCGCACCGCCTGAAGGAAGGAGAGGTGGAAGCGCGGCTCGTCCAGGTCGGCCGCGATGAGCCGGCCCCAGTGACTCTGGGGTGAGTCGAGATCGCGCTCGAGGATCGGCGCGAAGAAGTTGGTCTCGATCTTGCGGATGCGCGAACGCCACACGTCGAAGAAACGAAAGCGGCGCGCTTCGAGGAACAGCAGGATGATCAACAGCAGGTTGGCGAAGATCAGCGCGAAGTGGGTGTGCTCGGGCGTGTTGAAGGCGAAGCCCAGGGCCGTCGCGGTGGTGAACACGGCCCAGTTGGTGGTCTGGTCGAGGCGCTGACGCCAGGTGTTGGCGCGGCTGATCTCGCCGCGGTAGAGGTGGATCACCGCGGTGACGTACGCGTTGCGCTCGAGGGGCGAACTCTCGTAGTCGACCGGCGCCTCGCCCGGGCCCGGTGGTCCGCCGCCTGATCCTGCGACCCCTCGGCGCGGCTCGGGTGATCCCGAACCGGGTGGGGCCGTTCCAGGCGCGTGCGCGGACGCTGCTCCCGGAGGGGAGTCGGCGGGGAGCGAACCGCGGCGATCAGCCTGCCCTGTCATGGGCAGTCGATGATAGACGCCCGCGCGGCGGCGATCACGCTCGAGGCGTCCCGGCCCTGCGGCCGGTCAGTTCGACAGCGGCTCGGACGTGCTCGTCTCGGCGGTGAACGAGGTGTCACCCTGGGGCCCTTCGTCAGCAACTCGCTGGGCGCCGCCGCCGCTGCCCGCGGGAACCTCGTCGACGATCGGTTCCTGGGGAAACGCGTACTGCTCCCACTCGTCTTCTTCAGTGAACCCGCGCACGACCCAGCCCACCAGCCAGGACACCGCATAGGTGAAGGTCGCGAAGAGGATCGCCGACCCGAGCCCCCGGAAGAAACCGAGCCCCCCGAACAGGCCGCGCAAGACGTAGACCACCGCACCGGCCCCGGCGACGACGAGCACGAGTCGCCTGAAACCACGGCCCTCGTTCCAGTCGTCGGGCTCGGGCCCCTGCCCCAGGCACTCGATCGCCCGCACCAGGCGCAACAGGAACCAGATGGCGAAGGTCACCAGGCCGGCGTTGAGCAGGAACACGAGCCAGCGGTTCACGTCTCCCTCGGCAAAGGGAATGTCGATCATCTCCATGTCTCCGGCGAATCGGATCTCGCGTGTGCACGCCGCGCGCGGGTCACCAGCCCCGTCGCGACCCCGCTCCGGCAGTCTGTCGCGGCGGCCCCTTCCTGGCGGCCCCGTCGTGCCAGCCCGTCGTGGCGGCCCGACATTGTGTCAGGCGCGAGCCGATCGCCGCACACGATTTCGTCAGGAGCGGAGCAGCGTCCTCAGCAGGGCCCCCGGAGCAGCGCCTTCCGAGCAGCGCCTCCGAGCAGCGCCTCCGAGCAGGGCGCGACGTCGGCGGTTACGGATCGACGGGCTCCGCGAGCAGTGCCGCCAGAGCATGGGCCAGGGCCGCGTAGTCGGCCGGGCCGTTGTAGACCTGGCTCGAGATGCGCAACAGACGCCGCGGGGCCGCCGGCCAGGCCGTGACCGGGACTTCCACGCCGTGGCGCCGCAACAGGGCCTCCTGCAACGGATCGATGAAGAAGGCGGACAGAGGGCCGCGGGTGTCACCTGCGGGCAGGGGCAGTGAGGCGAGCGAGCCGATCATCTCGTCCGGGCACGGGAGCGGCACGTCGAGGGTCTCCGCCAGCAACCGACGGGCAGCCAGAACCTGACTTCGGTTGTGCTGCATCAGCTCGGCAAAGCCGCCGGGCAGCAGCCCGCCCATGAAGCGCAGGGCGGTCGGCACACAGAGCCGGGCCGTGGGGTCGTCGGTGCCGGTCCAGTCGAACTCCAGCATGAAGCGCGAGCGATCATCCGCCGGCGCGTTGGCGCCGTGGCTGATGCAGAGCGGGCGGATCTGCTCCTGGCGGTCCGGTCGAACCCAGAGGAACGCCGCCCCCTTCGGCGCGCAGATCCACTTGTGACAGTTGGCGGTGTAGTAGGGGACGTCGAGAGCCGGCAAGTCCACCGGCAGCATCCCGGGGGCGTGGGCGCCGTCCACCAGCACGTCCACCCCACGCTGCGCGAGCGCGCGGGACAGCTCCGCCAGGGGCAGCACGAGCCCGGTGGCACTGGTCACGTGATCAAGGAGCGCCAGCCGCGTGGATGGCGTCACCTGATCGAGCACCGCGGTGACGATCTCGGCCTGGGTCTCGGCCTGCGACTCCGCGGAGAGTGGGAACGGGAGCGCCGCCACGACGACCTTCGCCCCGCTGCGCTCCGCGACGAAGCGCAGGGCGTTGGCGCAGGCGTTGTAGGCGTGGTCGGTGACCAGCAGTTCGTCGCCGGGCGCGAACCGCAGCGAGCGCAGCACCGAGTTCACGCCCGTCGTGGCGTTGGGCACGAACACCAGGTCCTCGGGACGGGCGTTCACGAAGGCCGCCAGCTCGCGCCGCGCCTCGTCCAGCAGTTCGGGGAGTTCGCGCACGAAGAAGCGCACCGGTTCGGCCTCCATGCGCCGACGCAGTCGCTGTTGCTCCTCCAACACGACACGGGGGCAGGCGCCGAACGAACCGTGGTTCAGGAAGACGACGTCGGGATCGAGGTCCCAGTGAGCCCGGAAGTCGTTCATCGACGCGGCTTCCCCGAGCCCGACGTCCCGGAATCCAGCGTCCCGGAATCCGGCTCCGCGGCCTCCGGCTCCGCAGACTCCGGCTCCGCAGACTCCGGCTTGCCTGGATCGAGTTCCGGATCGGCGCCGCCGACCTTCGGCGACGCACCGGCCGGTGGCGGAGCGGAGCCCGAACCGCTCGTGGCCGGCTGCGCGCCCGCTGCCGGCAGGCGGTGCCGGCGGAAGAAGGCCCAGATCTCCTCGCTGGCGTCGATGACCCGGGTGCCTCGGCCGATCACCCGCTCCGGGCCCCGGCGGCCCCCACCCGGCCAGGCGTGGCCGGCGCCGGTGAGCTTCCAGAACACCACCTCGGCCGTGGGAGCCGCGGTCGCGCTGCTCGCCACCGCGCCGGAGCGGCCACCCGCTTGGCCAACCACCGCTGCGGGACCGGCCTCCCGGTCCGGTGCCTCCGAGTCCGGTGCCTCCGAGTCCGGTGCTTCCGAGTCCGGTGCCTCCGAGTCCGGTGCCGCCGGGTCCGGTGCAGCCAGGTCCGGCGCCGCCGAGTCCGGTGCCTCCGGGTCCGGCGCTTCCGGATCGGATGCCGGCGTGTCGGGTCCAGGCGGGGCCGCTGCGGGCGGGTACTCGAGACGCACCGCGCTGATCCCCCGTCGGTCGGCGGCGCGCGTGTCGGTGACCTGCGGTTCGATCGAGCGACCGTTGTGAACGGCCCAGCGGGCGAGAACGGCCTCGATGGCGGGATGCTCGGTGCGGTGATCGGTGAACGGAAAGGGCGGACCGAGCCCACCGGCGTAGAGCGCGCGCGGATCGTCGACGCTGTGCACGTGCAACACGGGGAGCGGGCGCGCCGGACCGAACTGCTCCACGACCATCCCGCCCGCGACCGACGCCACGGCCGCCAGGCGGTCGGCGGCCTCGTTGGCGAGTCGGTAGGCCATCATGCCACCGTTGCTGTGCCCGGTGGCATACACGCGGGTCGGATCCACCGGTGTCCGCGCGGCGAGGTGGTCGATCACGGCGAGCGCGAAGCCCACGTCGTCGATGCCCTCGGTGCGGGCGTAGCCGCAGCACGTGCCGGCGTTCCAGGTCAGCAATCTGCGCAGCAGCTTGCCCGTCCCCGCGGGGTAGACCACGAGGAAGCCCTCCCGGTCGGCGACCGCATCCATCCCGCAGGTGCGCTTGTGACCGTCGGGGCTGCCTCCGCCGCCGTGGAAGTTGAGCACCAGCGGGAGCGGCGCGCCCTGCTCGGCCGCCGGCGGCACGCGCACGTGATAGGCGCGCGAGCGTCCGCCGTGATGCAGGCGGAACTCGTGATCACCCACCGTGAGGCGCGTCTCAGCGGTGGTCTGCTGAGCGCCGGCGACGGAGCAGGTCAGCGCCAGGCAGACAGCAGCCCAGGCGTTGCGCCAGCGATCGCGCCTCCCGGCTCGGCGGACGTGTGCTCTCGATGCAGTCATGGATCGGCGGCTCCCTGGGGCGTCTCCACGAGAGCGACGCGCCACCCGACTCTGCCCTACGACGGCGACGAACGCCACGGATGGCTCCGGCCGACCTCAGCGCGCGGAGCGGTGATCCGCTCGCCAACCCGCCCCGTCATCGCGCCAGGCGCTGTACCCCAGGGGAGCGAGCTGTTCGATCAGCTCGTTCCAGCTCACGAGCCCCACGCACGGCACGGCACGGCCTGTCGCCGGTGCTGCGGCGAGCAGCCGTCGGATCAGCAGCAGCGCAGGCGTGCAGGCGGCGGCCGGCCCGTCGTGCCGGGAGACGAGTGCCAGGCGACGATCCAGCGGGCATCCGGCCAGGTCCACACCCACGACGCGCACCACCAGTCCCCCGTGACGTGTCCCCCCCGGGAGGATGGTCGACAGCGCGGCGGCAGCCCGCGCGAAGGGAGCCAGCCGTTCGGGCGCGCGCAGTCGCGCCAGCCTCGTCAGGGCGCGATCGACGAGACCCGCTTCCAACCCGACCCGACACTCGACCGTGCAGGCCGCGAAGGCCGCGGGCAGCAGCTCGAGATCGGGAGCATCACGGCTGTGGACCCGCCGTGTGCCCAACGGCTCGGGGAACTCACACGAGCCGAGGTCGTCGCCGCCGAGCTCGGTCGTCCAGCGCCCGTCACGCCACACGCGCAGCGGGCGCCCGACCGACCAGAGGGCGTCGGCGACGGTCGCTGCGCCGCGCACGCTGCGCTGACCGGGACCGAGCGTCACCTCGATGCGCTCCACGCTGGATGCGTCGGCAGTCAGGGCCAGGACCGCGGCGCTGCTGATGGCCGGCAGCACGCCCGCCCCCGAGACCACCTGCACACCTCGGGCCCGAGCCGCCTGATCGAGCCCGACCACACCGGTCACGAAGCTCCGTTCATCGGCCAGGTCCAGGTAGTGCGCCCCGGCATCCACGCTGGCCCGGGCCACGCCGCGGTCCCGCCGGGTGAACGGGCCGGCCGCATCGACCACCACTGCGGCCCCCGCCACCGAGCGCGCCACGGCCAGTTCGTCGGGCGGTGCGCAGGGAGAGAACCGCGCCCGGAGCATGTCGGCCAGGTCACGACCCCGGCGACCATCCCGATCAGCGAGGACCAGCTCGACACCGGGGTCCCGGGCCAGGACCGCCGCGATCCGGCGGCCGCGCACGCCCGTCGCCCCGAGCACCACCACTCGCCCGCGGCCCCCCGCCCCACGACCAGCCGCCGCCGCTGCACACCCGACGTCGGGCCCAGGGGCGATCACGGGGCGGCAGGTCTCGGCTTCCATGAGAACGTGATGGGGAGCGGCGAGGACGGGCTTTCAGGAGCCTCGGCCCCGGCCACCGAGCAACGGGCCCCCGGGCGCTGGACGAGGCCCGCCCCCCGCGCCCCGGCGCGCCTGAGATCGAGCCCCTCCCCGGACGAGATCGCCCCGCCCCACGAGTCGTTTAACGCCCGATGGGCCATCGATACGATGACAATTCGGGACGAGCCGCGGCGGGGCGGCCCTTCCTTCCGTGCGTCCAGCGCCCCGCACCGACTCGAAGACATCCATGGCGCGCAACCTGTTCGAACACCACCCCGTCCTCGGATACCGGTTCATTCCGGGTATTCGGGCCCGAGTGCGTCACGAGGGCGGCGGCTACCTGATCCGCTGCAACCAGAGCGGCTTCCGCTGCGACCACGAGGTCACCCCGGCCAAGCCCGAGGGCGTCTTCCGCGTCGTGCTGTGTGGTGACTCGTACACGGCCGGCGAGGGCGTGAGCAACGCCTTCCGCTTCGGTGACCTGCTCGAGCACCGCTTCGAGCGCACCCAGGTGCTGAACTTCGGGCTGCCCGGCTCCGGTACCGACCAGCAGTTGCTGGCCTTCCGCGAGTTCGCCGCGGACATCGAGTACGACCTGCTCGTGATCTGTCCGCTGGTGGAGAACATCCGCCGCAACGTCGAGACCCACCGGCTGACCCAGGGCGCCGCGGACGGGAAGCTCGTGCGGCGCGCGAAGCCCTACTTCACCCTCGAGCACGACGGACTGGAGCTGCACCACCAACCGGTCCCGAAGAGCGTCGTGCCCGAGGACCAGTTGCCCGAGATCCCGCCCGAGGAGCGCGTGAGCGGGATGTACGGCGCACTGCAGCGCATGAACACGGCGATCGACCGCCGTGTGCCCGGCTTCAAGGGGCTGACGACGCGCCTGCGGCGCATCGACCTGCCCGAAGAATACGCCGATCCGGAACACGAAGCCTGGCGACTCATGCGCGCGATCCTCACCGACTGGGTCGACGAAAGCCGCTCCGACGTGATGATCTGTCCGCTGCCGACGTTCGGGCACGTGGACAAGCACTTCCTGGGTGACAACTACCGCCGCAGGTTCCGCGAGCTGTCCGACGAACTCAGCGTGGAGGTGATCGACGTGCTGCCCGCGTTCTGGAAGCACGCGGCGGACTTCCGCCGCCGCTGCCGCTTCCCCGACGACGAGCACCCGACGCGCCTCGGCCACACGGTCATCGCCGATGCGCTCGAGCCCCACGTGCGACGTTTCCACGAGCGCTGGCGCGCGTCCCACGGGGCCGCCGTGCGATGAACGGTCACCCGGACAACCCGTCGACCGCCGCGCCCGGCAACGGAGCCACCACGACCAGCCCGCGCCGGACCGTGCGTCGCAAGCCGGTCGAGGACCGCACCGGGCACGTGCTCGGCATCTCGGCCTTCTATCACGACTCGGCGGCCGCCCTGGTGCGCGACGGCCACATCGTGAGCGCCGCCCAGGAAGAGCGCTTCAGCCGCAAGAAGCACGACCCGCGCTTCCCCGGCAACGCGATCAACGCCTGCCTGGAGGCGGGCGAGATCGAGGCCGAAGACCTCGACGCCGTCGTGTTCTACGAGAACCCCGTGCTGACCCTCGATCGCGCCGTGCGCTCGGTCGCGAGCGTCGGCCAGGACGGCATGGCGCCGTGGCTCGAGGGCGCGCCCGGCATGCTGGGCATCAAGCTCTTCTTCGAACGCCTCGTGCGCGACGAGCTCCAGTGCGACGTGCCCGTGCTCTACAGCGAGCACCACCTGTCCCACGCGGCGAGCGCCTTCTACCCGTCGCCCTTCGAGCGGGCGGGGATCATCGTCGTGGACGGCGTGGGCGAATGGGCCACGACCACCCTGGCCGTCGGCGAGGGGCAGGACGTGCGGGTGCTCAAGGAGATCCGCTTCCCGCACTCGCTCGGCCTGCTCTACAGCGCGTTCACGCAGGTGTGCGGCTTCCGGGTCAACTCCGGCGAGTACAAGCTCATGGGGCTCGCGCCCTACGGCAAGCCACGCTACGCCGACGTGATCCGCAACGAACTCGTGGACATCAAGGACGACGGCTCGTTCCGGCTCGACATGAGCCGCTTCGGTTTCATGCAGTCGCTGTCCATGACCAACGCGGCGTTCCACGACATCGTGGGCGGCACGCCGCGCGAACCCGAGTCGCGCATCACCCAGCGCGAGGCCGACCTGGCCGCCTCGATCCAGGCCGTCACCGAAGAGATCGTGATCAAGATGGTGGCCCACCTGGCCGCCATCACCGGCACGCGTGACCTGTGCCTGGCCGGCGGGGTCGCGCTGAACTGCGTCGCCAACGGCAAGATCCTGCAGCAGCGTGCGTGCGAGCGCTTGTGGATCCAGCCCGCGGCCGGTGACGCCGGCGGCGCGCTGGGCGCCGCGATGCTCGCCGCGCACGGGTACTTCGGCAGCCCGCGACCGCCGGTGGAACCCGGCCGCGACCGGCAACGCGGCAGCTACATCGGACCGTCCTTCAGCAACGAGGAGGTGCGCGCCTTCCTCGACGTGAACGACTACCCGTACGAGGTGCTCGACGACGCCGCCCGCGCGACCCGCGTCGCCGGCGCGCTGGCCGACGGTCGCATCGTGGGTTACATGGTCGGCCCGGCCGAGTTCGGTCCCCGGGCCCTGGGCGCCCGCTCGATCCTGGGCGACGCGCGCAACGCCGAGACCCAGTCGGTGATGAACCTCAAGGTGAAGTACCGCGAGTCGTTCCGGCCCTTCGCTCCGTCAGCCCTGGCCGAACAGCGTGACGCGTACTTCGACCTGGGCTGTGACAGCCCCTACATGCTGCTGGTGGCTCCGGTGAAGGACGACATCCGCCTGCCGTTCGAGCGCGGCGACGAGGAGGACCTGATCTCCATCGTGAACAAGCCGCGCAGCTCGGTGCCCGCCATCACGCACGTCGACTACAGCGCTCGCGTGCAGACGGTCGACGGCGAGTACAACCCCGGCTACCACGCCGTGCTGACCGAGTTCGAGAAGCTCACCGGCACCGGCGTGATCGTGAACTCGTCGTTCAACGTGCGCGGCGAACCCATGGTGCTCACCCCACAGGACGCCTACCGCTGCTTCATGCGCACCGACATCGACGTGCTCGTGATGGAGAACTGCGTCCTCGAGAAGACGCGTCAGCCCGCCTTCGCCGAAGAGGGCGACTGGCGCGACGAGTACGAGCTCGACTGATGACAGCCGAAGCGACCAGACCGCCCGATGCCGGGACATCCCCCCCAGGCCACTCCGCCCCGCCCGCCGAGGGCAGCGACCACATGACCGACCCGACCGAGGCCCACGGCCAGCCCGAGGATCCCCAGCCCGACGATCCCCAGCAGGCGGCCCCCGCTGCTCGGCACCCGCTGCTCGACGAGCGGCGCCTGCGCCTGCTCGAACGCTTCTTCGAGAAGCACCTGCTGCCCCTCGCGGCCGAGACGGGACTGATGCGCTCGCCGACCATGCCGGCCGACGACGCCGACAGCTACTACGAGGTGGTGGACCGCGCCCCGCTCACACCGGCCGACTTCGAGATCCCCTTCTCCGATCCCGAAGAGATCGCCGAGACGCTCGACCAGCACTGGCACGGCACGCCGCTCGAGGGCCTCGGGCGTCAACTGCTCAAGCTGAGTCGTCACTTCGAGGACGTGCAGGAGAAGGCCGAGGTCTCGTCCTTCGTGTACGAGATGTTCTAGCCGCCCGTGCCAAGAGTCATCCGCGCCGACGAAACAGCCCAGACGCACCACGTGCGCGACTCCCCAGGCGCCGCTCGCCGCCGCCACGGCGCGCCCCGCCACGGCGCCCGGTCGGCGATCCAGTCAGCGCCAGGGCGGCAGGCCGCTCACGGCCCGGCGACGATTCAGTTCGCCCAGGGAACTGGGCGCCAGCTTGAGGACACGCAGCAGGCGCGAGGGCGTGACCCCCAGGGCGACTGCGGCCCCAGGCACGTCGTCGCCGGTGGCCGCCAGCACGTCGAGGGCCTCGGCGATCAGGGCCGGCACGTCGACATGGTCGGCACGCACGGCCAGGCGGGCTCCCCCCGTGCGATTCCGCCACAACTCGGAGGGTCGCAGGCCCTCCAGGCGCACCGCCTCCCGATGGCGCAGGGCCAGGCTCAAGCGCAGCCGCTTGAGGGCCATCAGCCGGTTCTGCTCGAACGAACGCCGTTCGCCCGCTTCGGCCCGAATTCCCGTGGGACGGTGCAATAGACCCGCACCCGTCTCGACCTTGTTCCTCCTCTGCCCGCCCGGACCACCGCCCTTGTGACGGGTGATCGTCACCTCCGAGAGCAGCTGCTCGATCGGCCGTGCGGCCGGGTGGATCGACATCTATGGCAGTCCGTGTATCCTTCGGGGCCCGGAGCGCACCGCAGCGGTCCGTGCCCGTCCATTCCACCGTTTCCTGTTCGAGAACACACGATGAACCGCAAGCTCCTCAACTCCTTCCTCGGTCTCGCCGTCGTCGCCATGCTGGTCGCCGGCTGCTACGCCACCGACGCCACCGTGACCGACGCCAACTCCGTGGGCCTCGACGCCCAGGCCATCGACAACGTCGACGGCGCCGAAGCCTGCTCGGCCGCCAAGGAATGCTGCCCGATCAAGGCCGCCGAGTGCGACGAGGCCGCCAAGGCCGAGTGCAGCTCCGAGAAGAAGGAAGAGTGCACGGGTGAGTCGACCGACAGCTGAGTCCTGTGCCTAGCTGAGCCTCGAATCGCCTGACTGCACGCGCAGGGGCGACGAAGGGCATCCGACGGGGGCGTGAATCCAAGCGGTTCGCGCCCCCGTCGTCGTTTGCCGGCCGCGCCCGGGGGAGCGAAGCGGATCGGGCATGAGCGTCGCCGGCCGATCAGCTAAGATCCCGGGTTCGCCGGACCGCGGCGGAATGCCTGTCCAGGAGCCCTCGGGCACCAGGACCCCGGCGACCGCCGCGCCCACCGCGGTCACGACGAACGCGCCCTGCGCATCACCGTCCCCGCGGCCAACGACCACTTCCTCAACACTCCCAGGAGATCCTGACCCATGGCCGTTCTCGTCACCAAGGAGGCCCCGGACTTCACCGCCACCGCACTCATGCCGGACGGCTCGTTCAAGGACGACTTCAAGCTGTCCGACTACCGCGGCAAGAACGTGGTGCTGTTCTTCTACCCGCTCGACTTCACCTTCGTGTGCCCCTCCGAGATCCTCGCCTTCAACAACCGCAACGGCGAGTTCGCGAAGCGCAACACCCAGGTCATCGGCATCTCGGTCGACAGCCACTTCACCCACAAGGCCTGGAGCGACACCAAGCCGGAGCACGGCGGCATCGGCAAGCTCGCCTTCCCGCTGGTGGCCGACCTGACCAAGCAGATCGCCGCGAACTACGACGTGCTGCTGGGCAACAAGGTCGCCGTCGACGACGAAGGTGAGTCGGTGAGCATGCTGGGCGGCGCCGTCGCCCTGCGCGGCTCGTTCCTGATCGACGAGAAGGGTGTCGTGCGCCACCAGGTGGTCAACGACCTGCCGCTCGGCCGCAACATCGACGAGATGCTGCGCATGATCGACGCGCTCGCCTTCCACAACGAGCACGGCGAGGTCTGCCCGGCCAACTGGGCCGAAGGCAAGGCCGGCATGAAGCCCAACCAGGAAGGCGTGGCCAGCTACCTCGCCGACCACGCGGCGCAGATCTGAACGACCCGCCCACGCGGCGAACAGGTTGTCCCACGGGCGGCGGTCGGGTCTCGAGCCACGACCGCCGCCCGTGTCGTTCGGCGCCCCGGGAACACGGCGACAGGACATGAGCCCAGACCGACCCGTGACGACCCACGTGCGCTTCGTGCGCCACGGCGAAGTGGCCGACAAGCACAAGGGCACCTTCTACGGCGGTGCCGAAGCCGACCTGTCCGAGCACGGGCTGGCCGCCAGCCTCGTGCTCGCGGCGGAACTCGCCCTGGACCCGCCCGATCACGTGCACACGAGCCCGCTGTCGCGCGCACGGATCCTGGCCGAGGAGCTGGCGCGCCGGGCAGGCTGCGAGCTGACCGTGCTCGAGGCCTTCCGCGAACTGGACCGCGGGGACTGGACGCACCGGACACGCGACGCCGTGGAGACCGACTCGCCGGGCGCCGTGGCGCGCTACCTGGGCGACCCCGAGGCAGGCAACGCGCCCGGAGGCGAGCGGGAGTCCGAACTGGCCGCGCGCGTCTGGGGCGCCGTCGACCAGATCGTCTCGGCGTCACCGGGCGAGCGCCTCGTCGTCGTGACGCACGGACACGTGATCCGCGTGATCATGCGCCGCCTGCTGGGCTGGTCGGCGGTCGATTCGCTGCAGCGCTTCGTGAGCTACCACACCGTGCTGGAGACGGTCTGGCTCCCGGACGGCAGCGGCCGCCTGCTGTCACTGCCCCCGACCGACATGCCCGAAGCGCTGCGCGACACACCGCGTGCGCGGGACTGAGCACCCGACGGGCGCCGTCAGGCCCCGGCGACGGCCACCACCGGTCCCGACGACGGCGCGGCCTCGCGCGGGAGCGTGACCTCGAAGCGGGCACCGTGGGGCTCCCGTTCCAGATAGGCGAGCGTGCCGCCGTGCTCGTCGACCACCGAACGGCAGATGGCCAGACCCAGTCCGTAGCTGCCACGACGATCGGGTTGGCCACCGCTCACGAAGGGCTCGAAGATGTGCGGACGCAGTTCGGGCGCGACTCCCGGTCCCTCGTCCTCGACGATGAGCTGCACGCGGTCGTCGCGACCGATGATCGCCACCCGGATACGGCCCCCCCGCGGACTCCAGCCGATGGCATTGCTCACCAGATTGCGCAGCAGCCGCAACACGCCTTCCCGATCGGCCCGGATGCGCGTGTCGCCCTCGGCCTCGATCTGCACGCCGACCCCCTCGCGCTCGGCCGTGCGGCACTCCCGCCCCAGCCGCAGTCGCGCCTCTTCGGCCAGATCGAAGACCTCGGCGCGCGCACCGACGGCCGGCGGTTCCGAGCGACGGCAGAAGGCCACCAGGTTGTCGACCGCATCAGAGAGTTCGTGCAGGTCGTCGAGGTTGCTCTGCAACAGACCCTTGTACTCGCCCACCGAGCGCTCCGAGAGCAGCGCCACCTCGCTCTCTCCGATCAGGTTCTGGAGTGGTGAGCGCAGTTCGTGGGCCAGGCTGGCCGTGAACGTGCGCATGTCCACCAGCCCGCCGTCGATCCTCCGCAGCAGGCCGTTGAGCGCGGTGCCCAACTCGCGCACTTCGTCGGGAGCGCCTTCGAGCCGGATCGTCTCGTGGGCCGTCATGGGGTCGATGGACCGCGCCTGACCGACCACGTCGCGCAGGCTGCGCAGGCCACGCGACGCAGTGAACCAGGCGCCGAGGCCGGCCAGCAGCGCCGCCACCAGGAACGCCAGCAGGGCCGACACCAGGTAACCCAGAACGGCGTCGAGCGCTGGCTCGGCGTCCACCACCAGTTCGATCACCAGGCCCTCGTCGGGCAGCTCCAGACGCTCCAGCCCGATGTGCTTGTCGAACAGATGGCGACGCCAGTGTCCGTCCGCGGCGAACGGCTCGGTCACGAGCGCCAGCAGCTCCGGAGCCCCGTCCTCGGCCACCAGGCGTCCGTCCGCGGCGCGCACCCTGAACGCGCACGCGGGCTCCTCGCTGACCTCCGCGATGGCGGCCACGGCAGCCATGGCGCTCTCCTCAGAACCATCGCTGCGTCGCAGGTAGACCGCCAGCTCCTCCGTCTCGTGCTCCATGAACGCCCGCAGATCGGCGCGGGTCCGGTCGAAGACGTAGTACGACGACCACAGTGCATAGAGCGCGACCAGCGCGCACATGGTGGCGGCGAAGCGCAGGGCGAGACGACGGGTCAGGGACCAGCCCGGCCGGGCGTTGGGGTACACGCCGCTCCCGGGTCGTGCGTTCACGGGCGTGCCGCGAGCACGTAGCCTGCACCCCGCACCGTGTGGACGAGCGACGTCTCGAAGGGCTCGTCGAGCTTCTTGCGCAACCGGCGGATGTGGACGTCCACCAGGTTCGAGCCGGGATCGAAGTCGAGCCCCCACACCGACTGGAGCAGCTCGGCCCGCGTCGCCGTCTGCCCCTCCTGCTCGACGAGATAGCGCAACAGCGAGAACTCGGTGCGCGTGAGGTCGATCGGGACGGACGCTCGGGACAGCGTGCCGCGCACGTAGTCGATGTCGAGATCACCGATGCGACGGGTGGCCTGTTCGCGCCGGCGACGCAGGACGGCATGGATGCGCGCCACGAGCTCGGCGAACGCGAACGGCTTGACGACGTAGTCGTCGCCCCCCATGTGCAACCCGCGAATGCGTTCGTCGATCGCATCCCGTGCCGTCACGAAGATCACCGGCACGTCGATCCCGTCGGCGCGGAGCGACTCGAGCAGGTCCCAGCCCTGGATGCCGGGCAGCATCACGTCCAGCAGCACGAGGTCGAACGACTGCTTGTGCAGCATCTCGAGCGCGCGCTCCCCGCTCTCCGCGAGTTCGCACACCATCCCCGACTCACTCAGGCCCCGACTCACGAAGCCCCGGTACTTCGGATCGTCGTCGACGATGAGGATCTTCAACAGGATCTCCGGCTACACCCAGCGAACCAGGATACCGCCCGTTCGCCGGGTCGGCGGCGTGACACTTGTGTCATCTACGCGCTGCGTCGTGTGCGCGTGCGAGATGACCGGATGTTCATGGGGATGTCAGCGGAACTCCGGATGGCCCCGGCCGATAGTTCCACTCGCCCGAACGGAGTCCGCGATGCAGACACGCACCCGAGTCACACCTTGCGACGTTGTCGTGTGTCGTGAGCCGAGCCGAACGCGCGAGGAGTTCCAGGCCTTCGTCGCCGACACGTACGCGCGGGCCTACGCTGCGCGCATCACCCACTTCCTCCCCGAGTTGCTGGGAGTCACCGGCCCGAACCGGGAGCTGCTGGGCGTCGTCGGTTGTCAGCTCGGACGAGCGGGCGGGCCGCTGTTCCTCGAGCAGTACCTGGACCTGCCTGCCGAATGGCTGTTGACCCGCGCTCGCGGTGCCCCCGTCACCCGCGGCGACGTGGCCGAGGTCGGCAACCTGTCCGCGTCCCGCGGCGCCTCGGGAACCTGGCTGGTGACGACGCTCGCGGCGCGCCTGGAACGCCTGCGCGTGCCCTGGGCGCTGTTCACGGCGACCCGTTCGCTGCGCCGCGGTTTCCGCCGCCTGGGCATCCCGATGCTCGAGCTGGCACCGGCTCAGGGCACCCGCGTCGGCAGCGACCTGGCCACCTGGGGCAGCTACTACGCCACGAATCCGCGCGTGATGGCGGCGCGCGTGGCCGACGTGTTGAGCGCCGCTCGGACCGACACCGGCCTCAGCGCGCTGTGTGCGCCGCTGTGGCAACGCGCGCGCCAACTGTCGCCACCGCCCTCACTTCAAGGGCCCCACGCGGCATGACGCCCCCCGAGACCGCATCCGCCCCGGGGCTCTGGTCGGCCATCAACCGGCGGGCGCGCGAAGCACCGCGCCGGATCGCCCTCTCGCCCGGGATGCACTCTCCCGGCCGCAAGCTCCGCTACGGCGAGTTGATGGACGCGATCGATCGACGCGTCGCCGAGCTGGAGGACGCGCTCGGACCCGGTCGCCATGCCCTCGGCCTGCTGGCCGACAACGGCATCGACTGGGTGCTGGCGGATCTCGCCGGCCTGCGCGGCGGCCACGTGCTGACGCCGCTGCCGGGATTCTTCACCGACGAACAGCGGGCACACGTCACCGAGCAGGCCCGGCTCTCCGCGTTGATCACCGACCAACCGCAGCGGCTGAGCGCGGCGTTGCCCGGGAACTGGACGCCTCGCGGCCGACTCGGCTCCCTGCACCTGCTGGCCCGCAACGAGGAGGCACCTCACCCGGCCCCGGTCCCCGCCGGAGTCGTCAAGCGGACGTTCACCTCGGGGACCACGGGCAGCCCGCGCGGCATCGCCCTGGACGCGCAGCTGCCCCTGACGGTGGCCGCCTCGATCGCGCGCGCCATCGACGCACGCCCAGGCGACGTGCACCTGTGCGTCATGCCGCTGTGCGTGCTGCTGGAGAACGTGGGCGGCGTGTACCGATCGCTGCTCGCCGGTGGAGCGCTGGTCGTCCCGCGACTCGACCAGGTGGGCCTGAACGGGTCGAGCACCGTGGACCCCGCTCCCCTGGCGCGCTCACTGGCCTCGCACCGGGCCCAGGTCGCCATCTTCGTGCCGGCCGTCCTGCAGGCGCTGATCGAATACCTCGAACACACCGGGCTGCGTCTGCCGGCCCTGCGCTTCGCGGGCGTCGGCGGTGCGCCGGTGCCGGGCACGCTGCTGGCGCGGGCGCGGGCCTGCGGGCTGCCCGTGTTCGAGGGCTACGGCCTGACGGAGGCCGCCTCGGTCGTGTCGCTCAATCGCCCGGGTGCCTGCCGGGCGGGCAGTGTCGGGCGCCCCCTCGACCACCTCGACGTCTCGATCGCTCCAGACGGTGAGATCCTGGTGGGCGGCCTCAGCGGGGCGAGCGAGCCCGGACGGCAACACGCCGCGACGTCCACGCTGGCCACCGGCGACCTGGGACACGTCGACGAGCAGGGTTTCCTCTTCGTGCACGGGCGCAAGTGTCGCGTGATCGTGACGGCCCACGGACGCAACGTGTCACCCGAGTGGGTCGAACGGATGCTCCAGGCCCAGCCCTCCATCGCGCGCGCAGCGGTCGTGGGCCATGGTCATCCGCACCTGGGTGCCGTCATCCAGCCTGCAGGGCAGGACAGCAACGGCGTCGCTGCGGCGGTCGAAGCCGTCAACGCGGGCCTGCCCGACTACGCGCGCATCGCGACCTGGGCCCTCGCGCGCCGACCGTTCGGGCTCGGCACCGGCGAGCTCACGGCCAGCGGCGAGCCCCGGCGCGACATCCTCGAACAGGCCTACGCCACCGAACTGTTCCACCCCCATCGCGCCCGGGAGCTCATCGTCCCATGACGTTCTACGCCAAGCTGTGCGCCGCCACATCCGCGCGACAGGAGGAGCTCTTCCACATCCCCTTCGTGTCCGCGGCACTCGACGGCGAGTTGACGTTGACCGAGTACCGGGCGTTCCTCGCCCAGGCCTACCACCACGTCAAGCACACCGTGCCGCTGCTCATGCGCGTCGGCGCCGAACTCCCGGAGCGACACGCGTGGCTGCGCCAGGCCGTGGCGACCTACATCACGGAGGAGATCGGGCACGAGCAGTGGATCCTGGCCGACATCGCCGCCTGCGGCGGTGACCCGGAGGCCGCCCGCCGCCAGGGGCCGGAGCGCCCGTGCGAAGTCATGGTCGCCTACGCCTACGACATGGTCTCGCGGCGCGATCCCCTGGGCTTCTTCGGCATGGTGCACGTACTCGAGGGCACCAGCGCGCGCGGCGCGACGCGAGCCGCCGAATGTCTGCGCGAGCGACTCGAGCTGCCCGCAGAAGCCGTCACCTACCTGACGACCCACGGTGATCTCGACCTGGACCACGTCGACTTCTTCGAGGAGCTGATGGATCGCATCGACGACCCGGGCGACCAGCAACGGATCACGCACAGCGCCCACGCATTCTTCGATCTCTACGGCGGCATCTTCCGCGCGCTGCCGGCACGTGCCCGGACGAGCGGGGCGAGCGACGCCCAGCGCGGAACACTCATCTTCGGAACGGAATCAGCATGACCCTCACGGACAGGACGGCCCTGGTCACCGGCGCGGCCAGCGGCATCGGTCGCTGCGTGGCCCTGGAACTCGCGGCGCACGGAGCCCAGCTCGCGCTGGTCGATCGCGATGCGGTCGGCTTGGAGACCGTGGCCGACGAGACGCGCCAGGCGGGAGCCACGACGTGGACACGCGTCCAGGATCTCTCGCAACTGGACGACGTCAGCGAGGTCGTCGCCTGGGCGGAGGCCTGCATGGGCAGCCTCGACCTGCTGGTGAACAACGCGGGCCTGCTCAGCTTCACACCGGTCGAGTTCGAAGACCCCGACAGCCTGCGTCGCATGTTCGACGTCAATGTGCTGGCCCCGATCATGCTGTGCCGCGCCGCCGTCCCGCGCATGTCGGAGCGCGGCCACGGGCGCATCGTCAACGTGGGTTCGATCTTCGGCTCGATCGCCTTCGCCTACTTCGCGAGCTACTCGAGCACGAAGTTCGCGTTGCGGGGCTACTCCGAGGCCCTGCGGCGCGAACTGGACGGCACCGGCGTGGGCGTCACCTACGTGGCCCCGCGCGCCACCCGCACGGGGCTGTCCGGAAGTTTCGGCCGCATGGCCGCCGCCGTGGGCATGCCCATGGATGCACCGGAAGACGTCGCGCGCCGTGTGGTCGCAGCCACCTCGGCCGAGCGCAGCGAGCGCTACCTCGGCACCGCCGAGCCGCTGTTCGTGAGACTCAACGGTCTGCTGCCGCGCCTCGTCGACTGGGCCTTGCGCAAGCAGAACCGTAGGACGCGGCCCTTCGCCGTGGAAGCTGCGGGCGCCACCCGCCCGGCTCGTCTCCCGACCCTCGCGGACTTGCCGCAGGAACAGCACGCATGATGCTGACCGACTTCCACGCCGAGAGCAGCGGCCGCCCCTTCGCCGTGGCCCTGATCGCGCTGCGCATCGTCGTGGCCGCGTTCTTCGTGGTCATCGCGCTGAAGAACCTCGCCGGCGACGAGCAGATGGCCGCCGACTTCGCCCGCTGGGGCTACCCCGACTGGTTCCGCCGGGTGACCGCCGTGCTCCAGATCCTGGGCGCCCTGGCCCTGCTGGTCCCGGCCACCTGCTTCTTCGGCGGCCTGCTGCTCACCGGGGTGCTGCTGGGAGCGGTGGCGACGCACCTGCGACACGACCCCCTGGTCGCCAGCCTGTCGCCGACCGTGGTGCTGGTTCTCGTGGCGATCAGCGCCTGGCCCATGCGGCCTCCCCTGCTGCGCTGAGGGAGACTCGCAGGAACGTCATGCAACGACCGGCTGACGATTCCGACGAGAGGGGCTAGAGTCAGGGTTCCTGCCCGCAACGGCAAGGGACGCC